>JBBQFC010000063.1:0-18601 GCA_038321615.1 Flavobacteriales bacterium
CCGTCTTGGTCAACTGCTCCCGGGTTGTGAACCCAAGGTTGGAATAAACAAGCATCTTGGAGCGGTATATTTGCAAAGATAATAGAGCTATTTGGCGCAATGGCCGCAGATATTCGCAAAGTGGTGCGAATGGCAAACTCCACAACCACCGAACTACCGCTATTAATATTGATAATTCCGGCGTTGCGATTGGGATCGCTTATGCAAATATCATAAGAGCCTGCTCCGGGAAATGTATGGATTTCAATGTAGGTGTTGCGCTGGGTGTTGCGGCCTGAAAATTCGAAAATATCGGATCTTTCTAATGTGTCCATTGGCGAGCCATCGCCCCAACTGATCGGTAAAGTAGGCCGATCGGCAGGCGCATCAACCTTGGTGTATGTGAATACCGTGAACTCGTAAGTGTTACCTCCAATGTGGCGGTATATAATCTCACCCGCCCGATTATGCGTAGCGTATGCAGCGAGACTTCCAAAAGTCAAGAAAACGGAAAGCCAAAAATTTCGCATGGTACCTGAGATAAAGCGAAGTGGAAAGGTAGGTAAAAATCTATGGTTTCGAAATGGATACATAGCTTAAATTCATTAACGGTATACATGTTTTAACGGTCGCTTAGCAATCGAAAGTCGCGTGGAGCGAGTCGGGTTAAATCTCCCCACTCGCTTTGCGATTTAATCCGGCTTTGACCGCCTACTATACACCAAACCGTGGAGACACCCTATGCTCTAAACCGAAAATCTTCGGGCTGTAAGTACTGAAAACCGTCTCCTTCGATCCATCAGATTAAATTGGTGTAATTTCGCGGCATAGAATTATTAAATAACGGATGAGTAACGAGAAATTAAAAATAGGCATTACGTTGGGCGATATGAATGGAATCGGTCCCGAAATCATTCTCAAATCGCTCTCCGATAGTCGGCTTTTTCAAGATTTTACACCGGTGATTTACGGGTCTAACCGTATCATGAATTTTTACAAGAAGCTACTCTCCATTGAAGAATTTAATTTTCACGGTGCCGCCGATGTCGATGCAGTGGTTTACAAGCGCGCTAATTTAATCTCCATAACCAAGGAAGAACTCGACATTCAGCCGGGTACGGTTTCGGAGCAAGCCGGACGCTTAGCTTTTCTCTCGCTCGAGCGAGCTGTAAAAGATTTGGCAAGCAATAAAATAGACGTACTCGTTACGGCTCCAATCAACAAGAAAAACATTCAAAGCAAAGACTTCAACTTCCCGGGCCACACCGAATATTTGGCCAAATACAGCAATGTGGAGAGCGCCTTGATGCTGATGTGTTGCGATGACCTTCGCGTCGGAGTTGTTACCGGCCACCAAGCCCTTCGCGACGTAGCCGATAGTATCACCAAGGCTCGGGTCTTGCAGAAGTTGCAAGAAGTTCACAAAACCCTGAAACTCGACTTCTCCATAGCCAAACCCCGTATTGCAGTGCTAGGGCTAAACCCGCATGCCGGTGATGATGGCCTGCTGGGCAGGGAGGAAAAGGAAATTATTCAGCCGGCTATTGAAGAAGCTCGATCCCAAGGTATTTTTGCCATCGGACCTTATGCGGCCGATGGCTTCTTCGCTTCGGGTAGCTGGAAGCAGTTCGATGCCGTAATCGCCATGTACCACGATCAGGGATTGATACCCTTCAAAACCATAGCAGGCGAGTATGGAGTAAATTTCACCGCCGGTTTACCTATAGTGCGCACTTCGCCCGCCCACGGCACCGCTTACGATATAGCCGGCAAGGGTTTGGCTTCGGAGCAAAGCTTCCGACAAGCGATCTATATGGCTTGCGATATCTACCATCGAAGAGCAGAGAATAAAGAACTTTTGGCCAATGCCCTTCAAGTAAGCGAAAAAGAGGCGTAAAGGCTTTTTTGTACAAATAAAAATCCTACATTTGCCGTCCCATTTTAGGGAAGATGTCATGAAGGAGTTTCAAATTCCATTTTTCGGGCTTAAAATCGGAAAACACGAATTCGAGTTCAAGCTTGGCAAACCGTTCTTTGAAGCATTTGATACGTCCGAATTTGAAGAAGGCGACATAATCGTCGATTTGGAACTCGATAAATTGAGCAGTATGCTCGTTCTCGATTTCACCTTCAAAGGTTCGGTAACTGTGCCCTGCGATCGCTGCGGCGCCGATTTAAGAATCGACGTTGGCGGGTTGGATCATTGGATAGTAAAGTATGGTGAAGAAGATTACGAAGATACCGATGATATTCTGGTAGTGTCGCCCACCACCCACGAAATAGATGTGATGCAACGCATTTATGAAATGGTGATACTCAACCTTCCAAACAAAAGGGCGCACCAAAATTTGAGTGATTGCGATCAAGTTGTGATCGCTAAATTGAAGACCTATCAAACTGCCGAAGAAGAGACTGACCCACGATGGAATGCCTTAAAAAAATTGAAGTAACGTAAATAACATACCATGCCACATCCCAAGCGAAAAATTTCGACCACTCGACGAGATAAGCGACGTACCCACTACAAAATTTCGGGGCCGACTATCGCTACCGATACCACTACCGGCGAGGTGCATCTTTACCACCGTGCTCATTGGCACGAAGACAAACTTTATTACAAAGGTCGTGTGGTAATGGAGAAAAACGCCGAGTAGCTATTTTAAAAATCTTTGGAAGTCAGCCTGTTTCGGCTGATTTTTTTTTACCCCAAAAGCCGAATTTCGCAGAATGATAAGTTTTCTAACTTTGGCGACTTCGCCCAAGAGGCTAAAGCTATCTGAATGACAAAAGTAAGAGCTGCAATAACCGCTGTTGAAGGCTATGTGCCTGAGTTTCGGCTTACGAATGCGGAATTGGAAAAGATCGTTGATACGAATGACGAGTGGATCAAAGCGCGAACAGGAATCTCCGAACGCAGAATACTTAAAGACCACACCAAGGCTAGCAGCGATCTGGGCGCAGAAGCTGTTTCGGCATTGCTTAAAAAACGTGGGATTTCTCCGGATGAAGTAGATATGGTGATTTGTGCCACGGCCACTCCCGATCACCTCTTTCCATCGACCGCCAACATTATTTCCGATAAATGCGGAATAACGAATGCTTGGTCGTTCGATTTGATGGCCGCATGTAGCGGTTTTCTATTTTCATTGGCCACAGCATCACAATTTATTGAGACCGGCAAGTACAAAAAAATCGTAGTAGTAGGAGCCGATAAAATGAGCTCGATTGTGGACTATTCAGACCGATCTACTTGCATCATCTTCGGCGATGCCGGAGCAGCTGTACTGCTAGAACCCGATGAAACCGGGGTAGGCATAATCGATAGTATTATGCGTACCGATGGGAGCGGGCGGGCTTACCTCTACCAAAAGGCGGGTGGATCAATGTACCCATCCACCGCTCAAACTGTGGCCAATAAGGATCATTTTATTTTCCAAGAAGGTAAAACAGTATTCAAATATGCCGTGAGTAAAATGGCAGATGTTTCGGCCGAAATACTTGAACGCAATAATATGACCGGCGACGATGTGCAATGGCTCGTACCCCATCAGGCCAATTTGCGGATAATCGACGCTACCGCCAACCGTATGGGTCTTTCGCCCGACAAGGTGATGATCAATATCCAGAAGTACGGCAATACCACCAATGCTACTATCCCCCTTTGCCTTTGGGAGTGGGAGTCGAAACTGAAACGAGGAGATAATATTATATTAGCTGCCTTTGGGGGTGGTTTCTCCTGGGGATCGATTTATTTGAAATGGGCTTACGACCCCAAGTAAGCAAACATTTTTACCTTTAAACGTTGCAATAGCCTTAATAGCCAATTATGAAGCTAACGGAAATCCAAGACCTTATCAAGTTTGTCGCCCGCTCGGGAGTGACTGAAGTAGAAATTGAACAAAACAATTTCAAGATCACCATAAAGAGCGAAGGCAAGGGCGGAGCAAAAGCCGCTGCCCAACCCGAAATGTACATGCCGCAGATGCAGATGCCTATGGGCATGCCACAGATGGCTATGCAGCAGGCAATGCCCGCACAGGCAGCCCCTGCGCCCAGCGCTCCCCAGTCGGCGCCAGCCCCTGCGGAAGAAAAGAAATCAAATCTTATCACGATCAAGTCGCCAATGATTGGCACCTTCTACCGCGCTGCTGGCCCAGATAAGCCCATATTCGCCAACGTAGGCGACGATGTGAAAGCGGGTAAAGTAATTTGCATTATTGAAGCAATGAAACTCTTCAATGAAATTGAATCAGAAGTGAATGGTAAAATCGTGAAAGTGCTCGTTGACGACGCCAGCCCTGTAGAGTACGACCAGCCTTTATTCCTTGTGGAGCCCGCCTAATTTGTTAGGGCCTTAAAGCCTTCCATCTATGTTTAAAAAAATACTCATCGCAAACCGCGGAGAGATTGCCCTACGGGTAATACGCACCTGCAAAGAAATGGGAATTAAAACCGTAGCTGTTTACAGCACGGTAGATGCTGATAGCCTTCCGGTGCGTTTTGCCGACGAGGCCGTTTGTATTGGTCCGGCACCGAGCTCGGAGTCCTACCTTAAAATACCAAATATTATTGCCGCCGCAGAGATTACTAATTCCGATGCCATCCACCCCGGTTATGGTTTCCTTTCGGAAAATGCCAAATTCTCGCGTATATGCGGTGAAAACGGCATAAAATTTATTGGTGCCCTTCCCGATCAGATCGAACGAATGGGCGATAAGGCCACGGCGAAGACTACCATGTTTGCCGCTGGGGTACCTTGTGTGCCAGGCTCCGAAGGCCTTCTGGAAAATGCTGAGCACGCCATAGAAGCCTCACGCGAAGTGGGTCTACCCGTTATGATGAAGGCCACTGCCGGTGGCGGCGGAAAGGGCATGCGTGTAATTTGGAAGGAAGAAGAAATAGAAGATGCTTTTGCAGCCATCCAACGTGAAGCCAAGGCAGCCTTCGGAAACGATGGAATCTACATGGAGAAATTCATCGAAGAGCCGCGCCATATCGAAATACAAGTAGCAGGAGATCAATTTGGCACGTTTTGCCACATGAGCGAGCGCGATTGCTCCATTCAGCGTCGTCATCAGAAATTGGTTGAAGAAACCCCTTCACCATTTATGACTAAGGCGCTGCGCAAAAAAATGGGGGAAGCAGCCATCAAGGCTGCGGCAGCCGTAAATTACGAAGGTGTTGGTACCGTAGAATTTTTGGTTGATAAGCACCGCAATTTCTACTTTATGGAGATGAACACGCGCATCCAGGTAGAGCACACGATTACAGAAGAAGTAATCAATTTCGACCTAATCAAGGAGCAAATCAAAATTGCAGCGGGGATACCCATAAGCGGCAATAATTACGAGCCACAAATGCACGCCATCCAATGCCGAATAAATGCAGAAGACCCGTACAATGGCTTTCGCCCAAGTCCGGGAAGAATAACGGATTACCATGCTCCGGGTGGCCATGGAGTGCGCATCGACACGCATGTATACGCCGATTACACCATTCCCTCAAATTACGACTCGATGATCGCAAAGCTCATTGTGGTATCGCAAACGCGCGAAGAAGCGATCAAGAAAATGCACCGGGCTTTAAGCGAGTACATAATCGGTGGGGTGAAAACAACCATCCCTTTTCATCTTCAACTTATGGAAAATGAAAAATTCAAGTCGGGCGATTTCACCACCAAGTTTTTGGACGATTTCGAACTGAAGTAGAACCGGGCTAATTTATCCGGCGAGCGATTTCGCAGCCGATCCTTTTACTGCTACCATCAACCGTGCCTTAGCTGCAATAGCCGCCGCATCGTAGCCGGCTTCAGCGAAAAGTTCTTCTTGTGTGCCGTGTTCATAGAATTCATCGGCCATTCCTAAGCGTGCCACCTGAGCAGAATAGCCATGATCGGCCATAAACTCAATAACAGCACTGCCCATTCCACCAGCTATACAGCCATCTTCAACGGTGATAACGTGCTTGAACTTCGCGAATACTTCGTGCAGCAAAATTTCATCGAGGGGCTTAGCAAAGCGCATATCGTAAACGGCCGCGTCGATACCGTCGTTCTTGAGGATCTCGGCGGCGGCTAATGCAAAATTGCCCGGGTGACCAATGGTGAGTATGGCAATGTCTGAACCATTGAGCAGTTTTCGACCCGTTCCGACCTTAATCTTGCGCAAAGGTGTTTTCCACTCCGTCATCACACCCCTGCCGCGCGGGTAACGAATCGAGAATGGACCCATGCCGTCGAGCTGTGCAGTGAACATTAAGTTTCGAAGCTCTTCTTCATTCATTGGTGCACTCACAATCATATTGGGGATGCAGCGGAAATAGGCTATATCGAATGCGCCGTGATGGGTGGGGCCATCTGCACCAGCAAATCCGGCTCGATCCAGGCAAAACACTACATGGAGATTCTGCAAAGCAACGTCGTGAACCACCTGATCATATGAACGCTGCATAAAGCTGCTGTAAATATTGCAGAACGGTACCATCCCTTGTGTAGCCAAACCAGCCGAAAAAGTAACGGCGTGCTGCTCAGCTATTCCGACATCAAAAGCACGATCGGGCATGGCTTCCATCATAATTTTCAGCGAGCAGCCGGTAGGCATGGCCGGAGTGATCCCCACAATTTTCTGATTTTTCTCTGCCAACTCTACAATGGTATGGCCAAAAACATCTTGATAATTCGGGGGTTCCGGACTTTTTGGAATCACCTTAATGATCTCGCCGGTTTCCTTATTAAAAAGTCCCGGAGCATGCCATTTGGTGGGTGAACCCACTTCGGCTGGCTGATATCCTTTTCCTTTTACAGTAACGCAATGAAGAATTTTGGGACCGGGAATGTCTTTGAGGTCGCGCATTACTTCCACCAGGCGATTTACGTCGTGACCGTCTATCGGGCCGAAGTATCGAAAATTCAATGATTCGAAGAGATTGCTTTGTTTTAGCAGGGCAGCTTTAATGGCGTTCTCCACCTTTTGGGCCACTGCCTGGGCATTGGGGCCGAACTTTGAAATCTTTCCGAGAATGTGCCATACCTCATCTTTGACCTTATTATAGGTATGTGAAGTGGTAATGTCGGTAAGGTAATCTTTGAGCGCTCCGACATTCGGATCGATCGACATGCAATTGTCGTTGAGCACCACGAGCATGTTATTGTCTTCGCTCCCGGCGTGATTTAGTCCTTCGAAAGCCAGGCCGGCTGTCATAGCACCATCGCCGATTACCGCGATATGCTGGCGCTTAAGCTCCCCTTTCAGTCGACTTGCCACCGCCATTCCCAAAGCTCCCGAAATAGAAGTCGATGAATGGCCGACCCCAAAAGTATCATACTCACTTTCAGATCGTTTTGGGAAACCGCTCAAGCCTTTATACTTGCGATTGGTATGAAAAGTGCTCCTGCGACCTGTAAGAATTTTGTGACCATAAGCCTGATGCCCCACGTCCCATACGAGCTGATCGTAGGGGGTGTTGAATACGTAGTGCATCGCCACGGTGAGCTCCACTACACCCAGGCTCGCACCAAAATGTCCACCTTTCGTGGATACCACATCGATGATGAAATCTCTCAACTCATCGCAAAACTGTACTAGTTCTCCTTCCGTAATTTTCTCCCTTAAATCTGTGGGAAATTCGACTTTTTGAAGCAGTGGTCCAGCTTGGTATAAATCCATTGAGTAGAGATTAATTTAGGCTTAACAAAAGTAGGGAATTATTGTTGCCGACAGGGTTTCGGATTGGTCATAATAGGTGTAGAGCCGCGGCATGCATTGGCTCTGCACAGATCACAAACGGCAATCTCCTGAGGTCCGCAAGAGAATAGTGGACAAAATCAGCCTGAACGATACCCAGAAGGGTTCGATCAATGGAAAGAACCCTTCTTCCCAAAAAATTGCCTATATTTTGGGCATGACCACAATAACGCATCACATAGAACGGTACGAAGCCGGGCAGAAGCCAAGCCACGCACAAAAACAGGGCATCGTCGATTTTCTCTTCACCCATCTCGATGAATACGGCGATCCGAAAGCCCACATATTAAAATGCCTCGATTACGCTGTGCAAGATATCGACTCGCCCGGAGGCTTCGCGCTCACCATTGGCAGCGGCGGGGTAATCAAAGGCGCCGTAATCGTAAACCGCACGGGTATGGGCGGCTACATCCCCGAAAACATTTTGGTCTACATTGCCGTCGATCAGCAATACCGCGGTCAGGGACTTGGAAAAGCGCTGATGGAAAAAGCCATCGCCACTGCCGAAGGAGATATTGCCCTGCACGTGGAAGCTAATAACCCCGCGAAAGGGCTCTATGAAAAATTGGGATTTACCAATCCATATTTGGAAATGCGCCTAAAGCGAACCGAAAAAAATGATTGAACACAGTATAGCAAATCGATCCAAAGCGGGTTTTTTACCCGAAGAAACAACACAGCGGTTGATTCAAATGCGGCGCGGCTTTCACCGCGAGCCAGAAATCTCAGGATCAGAATTTAAGACTGCCGAAAAAATAGAAGAATATCTCTCCCAATATTCAGTTGCCAGCACTATGCGCGTAGGCAATACCGGAGTAATTGCCCGATTTGAAAGCGATGAAGCAGGACCCCGCATTCTAATAAGGTTAGATATTGATGCCTTGCCGATCGCCGAAACAAATACCTTCGAGCATCGATCTACCAGAAAAGGAATAAGTCATAAATGCGGCCACGATGGCCATGCTACCATAGGTTTAGGGTTGGCGGAAGCCATGAGTCGGAATAAGCTAAGCCGCGGTGCCGTGCACATCCTCTTCCAGCCCGCAGAAGAAAACGGTGAAGGAGCAATGGCTGTTTGGAACGATCTCAAATTTGATGGTCATTCTTACGATTACACCTTTGCCCTGCATAATCTACCCGGTTTTGCCCTGGCGGAAGTAGTAGTCAAAGATGGCCCTTTCACCGCTCAAGTCCAGAGTATAATTCTCGCTCTGCAAGGTAAAACCGCCCACGCAGCAGAACCCGAACATGGGAAAAATCCAGCATTGGCTATGGCCGCTATACTGAGCTTTGTTGACGGGTTGAATCGCAATGAGCCCTCAGAGTCCGACTTTTTTGTGGGTGTGGCCGTACACGCTGTTTTGGGAACTCCAGCCTACGGTATTTCTGCTGGCGATGGAGAACTGCACTTCACCATGCGGGCATGGGAACCAGCCCTGTTGAAAGAGAAAACCCAGCAGATATTGAATTTTGCGCAGGCGAGAGCAGCTGAAAACGGCTTGAAAATTGAAGTTTCTTACACCCAAAAATTTGAAGCGAACATCAATGCTGAAAAAGGCAATGATTTTATCCGAAAGGGAGCCGCTTCTTTAGGTCTAAAGGTTCGAGAAGTCGATACGCCTTTCAAATGGGGCGAAGATTTTGGGTATTTCACTCAACGGATTCCCGGAGCTATGTTCGGCTTAGGAGCAGGACTGGAATGTCCGGCCCTGCACAACCCTGATTACGATTTCCCCGATGAACTTATTGCCACCGGCGTTGGTTTATTTTACCAAATAATCGCAGAAGTACTTGCCCAATAATGGAGCCCACCTCATCGATCACCTTGTCGAAATCGGCCATGAAGCAGAATCTCGAATTCATCGCTTCCATGCTCGGCCCTACGCAACTTTCTACCGTAGTGAAAGGCAACGCATACGGGCATGGCATTGCGGAGTATTGCCCGGTATTATATGATCTGGGCATTCGCCACTTCAGCGTTTTCAGTGCCGATGAAGCATTTGCCGTGCGGTCGGTATTGCCTCCGGAGACTGAGGTGATGGTGATGGGCTATCTCAGTTCCGATCAGTTAGACTGGGCTATCGAAACCAATACTTCTTTCTTCGTATTCGATCGTGGTCGGCTGGCAGATGCCTTGGCTTCGGCGAAACGGATTTCGCGAAAAGCCATCGTTCACCTGGAGCTGGAGACCGGAATGAACCGCACTGGATTTCAACCCGATACCTGGTTTAAGCTCATTGAAGAAATGAAGCATAATAAAGGGCATTTAAACTTAAAAGGAATTTGCTCGCACCTAGCCGGAGCCGAAAGTGCAACGAATCACGAACGCGTTATGCAACAAATCCAGCGGTTCGAGCACTTCAAAGCACTGCTATCAGAAAAAGGAACTTTCCCCGATTTGCAGTTTCACCTGGCCTGTTCGGCAGCAAGTATGCGCTATCCGCAAACGCGGATGGATCTGGTAAGAGTGGGTATATTGCAGTACGGCTTTTTTCCAAGCGAAGAAATGCAGGCTGAATATATCGCCGCAAATCCTGCCAATCCCAACCCATTAAAACGGGTGCTGAGTTGGACGGCTCATGTGCTCGACGTGCGAACGGTAGCCGAAGGCGAATATGTGGGATACGGAAATTCCTACTGCGCCGAGCAGGCGATGACTATTGCCATCGTGCCCGTTGGTTATGCGCACGGCTTCAGCCGAAATCTCAGTAACTCAGGTCAAATTTTGATCAAAGGTTGCGTTTGTCCAGTGGTCGGAATTGTAAATATGAATATGACGATTGTCGACGTTTCCCATTGTGTGGAAGTATGCCGTGGCGACGAAGCGGTGATGATAGGGCGCCAAGGCCATGCGGAACTTACTGTAGCCTCCTTTTCCAGCTACAGCGAACAAGTAAACTATGAGCTGCTCACGCGGCTTCCAATGAATATTCCCCGAAAAATTATTTCCTGATGGCAGAACTCATTATACATACCGATAGCATTAAAGCCAACATTACTTACCTGAGCGAGTATTTCGACCGCCACCATATAGCGTGGAGCTTGATCACCAAAGTATTCTCTGGCGATCAAGAGTTTTTGAAACAGGTACTCAGCAAGGAAGTGATTGCCAAAATCAATTCCATTGGCGACTCGCGCTTGGGCAGCCTGCGCAATCTCCGCGCGGTAAATCCCAATATGCGAACGATTTACATTAAACCGCCTGCGGAGATCTATGCCGACGAAGTGGTGGCATACGCAGATATCTCGCTGAATAGTTCCTTCAGCACCATCGATGCGCTAAACACGGCCGCTGGAAAAATTGGAAAAGTGCATCAGATCATCATTATGATCGAGATGGGTGAGCTCCGCGAAGGTGTGAACCAAAGCGAGGTAATTGCCTTTTACGAAAGGATTTTCCGCCTTCCGAATATCGAGGTAATTGGGATTGGCTCCAATTTAGGGTGCATGTATGGGGTGGCCCCATCGCGGGAAAAACTAGAACAATTGGCCGATTACAAACGCCAAATCGAGCGAACCTTCAATCGCGATCTTCCATTGGTATCTGGCGGTACATCCATCACGCTGCCGCTGGTAGAGTCGGGCGAAATGCCCAAAGATATCAATCACTTTCGCGTAGGTGAAGCTGCTTTTTTTGGCCTAAGCCCTCTGAAAAACGAGCGCTTTGGCGAGCTGAGCACCAAGACCTTTGAGATTTATGCCAATATCATAGAATTGGAAGAGAAGAATATCGTGCCAGAAGGAACGATTGGAGACGCCGCCATCGGCCATGCTGCGCAGTTCAAGCAAACTGACATTGGTATAACTTCTACCAAGGCTATTCTTGATTTCGGATTGCTCGACGTCGATAAAAAAGACCTGGAGCCCGTTGATCCATCGTTAGGTTTTGTGGGTATCACTTCCGACATGCTCGTTCTAGACTTGGGCTCTAATAAAACCGCCGACGGAAAACCCAAATACAAAGCCGGAGATAAGGTGGAATTCAAACCGAATTATATGGCTGTTGCGCGGTTGCTGAACTCGAAGTTTATTGATAAGGTTTATCTGTGAAGGAAGTTCAGGCTTTCATTTATTGCCTCCACTGCTCGCTCAGGAGAGCCCGATTTCTCGCACCAGTTGCCATAACTTCGAAATACACTAAGGGATAATGGTAATTAAATTCGCATTGCTAATCTCTTCTGCGTTCAGGTACGTATTCATAGAATAGGTCACATTCCCGCAGCAGGAAGTGCTCTCCCGTTCACCCAGATTAAAGGAAACGGTATCGTTAATAGAGTCTGCCAACTTCATTATATAGGCGTTGTAATCGCCATCTAATCCAAATTGAAAAGCTCCTTGACCGTCGAGTTTTGCGGTGGAGATTACTTGCCCATTTTCTGCTGTGATTACGAGACTATCGGGATTGTAGATGGCACTATCTCCAAAGAAAAGATTATTACCTGAAGCATCCACGTATTTGATCATTTTTGTAGGCACTTCCATGCAGTCGTTGCAATCGTCGCCGCAACCCGAAAGAAATGCGGTGCTCAGCAGCAATAGATAGATTAGATAGTTGGTTCTCATGGCATAACACTACTTTAATTTTCAATAATATAAATTGTTTTTTTATTTTGAATGCTGTTCGCAATTCGAATTAAACCGAAGTAAAGCTAATTCAAATTTGCCGCTGATGTGCAAAATAGTCGGTGTTCTTGGTAAAGCTTGCGGAAGTGTCGTTTTACGAAGGTATCAAAAGTCACTGATCAAATCCGTTTATAAATGATCCTGTCTTGGTTCAGCCTGCATCTGAAGTAATTCGGTGGTTTCTTTTCCGAATATTGTGCAGTTCTCCCAATTTTCCCTTAAGATTTGCAAATCGGCCATGTGCGGCGAGTTGTTCATTATTCTCAATTCATCCTTCCGATGTTTTTAATTTCACCCGGCATCTTGTTAATCCGAATCCCATCTAAATCAGTTCACTTTCTTTTGAGCCAAAGGATGAGATTTTTTTTCTGCATTTTTAACACAAAAGATGGACGAACATTTAGACTTTGGTGGGTCTTCTGAAACCCTATTAGTGGCCTGACCATAAGCTACAGCGTGAAGAATGGCGCTATTGCTCAGATGTTTTTATGCCAAAGGCTTCTTGTATTTCAATCACCTTTCATTCTTGAAGAAAGCTCCTGACCAATAGCGCTAATCCGAACCGAATAAGACAGTTTTGCCATATTGTAGAATATACTTACATTGGAAGTCCGGAGCATAATTTCGCTTATTTATGTTAAAAAGGTAAACCAGAATAATTATGAACGAATTAGGAAATGCCACATTTGAGAATTACGTAGGCCTGAATGATGGGTTTACAGAAATGGCTTATCAAATGGTGGCCCACACACTTACGCTCGGCTACGCAGTGATGCTTGCCGGGCTTTTTTATTTTATTCTCACCATAAAATCCGTATCCCCCAAGTACCGCATTTCATCGGTTCTGTCGGTGGTAGTTATGGTATCGGCATTTCTGCTGTTGTACGCTCAGGCCAACAACTGGACAAGCAGTTTCGTATTTGACAAAGAGACCGGACTCTATTTTCTGGGCGAAGGTGCAGATATGTTCAATAACGGTTACCGATACCTCAACTGGCTGATTGATGTTCCAATGCTTCTTTTTCAGATCCTTTTTGTCGTCTCCCTTAAACGCAGCAAGTTTAGCAGTATTCGCAATCAATTTTGGTTTTCCGGCGCTGGGATGATCATAACGGGTTATATCGGGCAGTTTTACGAAGTAACAGATATTTCAACCTTTGCAATATGGGGAGCGATTTCGACGGCATTCTTTGTGCACATCCTCATTCTGATGCACCGTGTGATTAAGGAAGGCAAGGAAGGCATACCCGCAAAGGCAGCCAAAGTACTCGGAAGCATATGGGTGCTTTTCCTGATATCCTGGATGCTCTATCCGGGTGCCTACCTCATGCCACATCTACTCGGAATCGAAGGTGGTTTCTTTAACGAATCGGGTGTGGTAGGAAGGCAAATAACCTACACGATGGCCGATGTGGGCTCGAAAGTAATTTACGGTGTTATGCTTACACAAGTCGCGCAAATCATGAGTAAGGCGGAAGGCTACGTTGAAGAAGGCTCTACCGCTAAAGTCTGATATATTCCACATTATTAAAATAAAAAAGCTGGAAGACTTCAATGTGGTCGGAAGAAATTCCGGCTCCTGAACGTTTTAAAGAATGCATTCGTATTTCCGCCCGAAAGAGTTACTTCTGTGTAGGGCGTGTTACTTTTTATTCATTGCCTTCGCTTCTCATTCAGAGGAGGTTGGCGAATTAAAGAATGTAGTCTGTACTCACGAAATTGGAGCCGCGCTTGCGGAGCAATTCCCGGAGTATTTCATTGTTCGATTCATTATCTTTTGAAGCCACAAAGGTGCGGATAGAAAATGACCGCAGGGCATCGTAAACACTCAACGTGGCCACGGCCGAGTCTTTCCTTCCGGTAAAGGGATACACATCGGGTCCGCGCTGGCAAGAGCTGTTGAGGTTCACGCGGCATACAAGGTTTACTAAGGTGTCTATAAGCGGGGCGAGCGTATCTGCGCTTTGCCCAAACAAACTTACCTGTTGTCCGTAATTGCTATCGGCCATATCGTTAAGTGGCTCTTGAATATCCTTAAAAGAAAGGATAGGTATCACCGGGCCAAACTGCTCTTCGTGGTACACCCGCATGCTCTTGTCAACGGGATATAGCACCGCTGGAAATATGAAGTTACTGCTTATTTCACCGCCCTTTCTATTGATGATGGAAGCCCCTTTTTCCAAGGCATCGTTTATAAGCTCTTTAATGTAGGCCGGTTTACCTGGCTCGGGCAGTGGGGTGAGCATTACGCCATCGTCCCATGGATTGCCAAACTTCAGCGCATCTACTGCGGCAGAAAAGCGCTCATTGAACTCTTTTGTGATTCGCTCGTGCACGTAGATTATTTTCAGCGCTGTACAACGTTGTCCGTTAAACGATAATGTACCCGAGATGCACTCCTTAATGGTCAAATCGAGGTCGGCATCTGGCAAAATGATGGCCGGATTCTTGGCTTCGAGACCCATAACCAGCCTCAACCTATTGGGATGTGGGTGTACTTCTTGCAAGGCTACTGCCGATTTGCTGTTGCCGATAAGAGCCAGCACATCCACCTTGCCTGTTTTCATGATAGGTGCAGCCACTTCCCGTCCGCGGCCGTACATTACATTCACTACACCTTTCGGGAAACAGGTTTGAAAAGCTTCGAGCAGCGGACTGATGAGTAGCACGCCGTGCTTGGCTGGTTTGAATACGGTGGTATTGCCCATGATAATTGCAGGGATGAGCAGGGCAAATGTTTCATTGAGTGGGTAATTAAATGGTCCCAGACATAGCACTACGCCCAAGGGTCCCCGCCTGATTTGTGCATATATGCCTTCATGCCGGGTGAATTTGGCACTGCTCCGATCGAGGTTTTTGTACTCTTCGATGGTGTCGTCGATATATACCACCGTTCGATCAAACTCCTTACGTGCATCGATGATCGATTTGCCAATTTCCCACATCAAGAGTTGCACGACTTCTTCACGCTTTGTGCGCATTATGGTGACGAAATTTTCCATGCAGGCAATGCGCTGTCGCACTTTCATGGTGGGCCATTCCCCTTGTCCACGGGCATAAGCTTCCGATGCCGCGTGGAGGCATTCCAGAGCCGCAGCTTCATCCATCCGCGGTATACTTCCCAGTAAGGTCGGCCCCATTTCTCGATTCAGACCAGGGCTTTCTATGCTTGAATACACCTCGGTGAACGCTCCCTTCCAAGGTTTTAAAACCCCATTTACCAGGTAAGTGTCCTGCTTTAAGGTAGTGTTGAGTTTTATGTTTTCAGGAATAGGAGGGAGCGATTGCATGGCTTTCGTGGGATTTAAGATGTGAATGTAACAAGAATTGAAAGCGGTAGTTTACACAGCATGCTGTAAGACAGCTTTTAAGAATTTAATAACCATTAAAGTCTGCGGGATTAGGCAATACTACCGAAATCTTGGTTTATAAACGGGGTACTACAAGCCCGTTCTTTTGGCAGCTTTTCTGTCCTTGCCGACATTCCGTAAATCAACACGCTTAAGATCAGTCGATTTCATTTTTTTCTTATTAATTCAACTTATCCCGCCGTCGTCGAGCGTCCATTCGTTGCTATTCTTCAACTTACTTTCATGTGCCAACTTCTTCGGTGTGTGAAATGTGTAATGATTGCATTTTAAAGTGTAACATCTTTATTGCGTAACAGTCTCACCTTGTTGTAGCATAAAACGTAAAAGCAGGAACATATGAAAATAGCGTCATGTGCATTCTCGATGTTCTTTTTGTATCCCATTTATTCGAATGGGCAAGTACAAAACAATGGCAACTTGAGAATGCATGCGGGATCTTCCGTTGGTTTGTTTGGCGATTTCAAAAACAGCGGTACATTCACCGATAATCTGGGCACTCTCCAAGTTGCCGGCTCAAACGCTCAGACTTTTAGCGGCACTAGCCCGATCCACGCGAACAACTTTAATATTGACAAAGCAGGCAATTCATTGCAGCTTGACAATGTGCTGCAAATTGCCGGGGTGCTCACATTCACACGTGGGTTGATACTTTCAGACCACGGAGATATTGCTTCTGAATTTGTCGATTTTTTAGACGGAGCCACGTATGCCGGAGCAAGCGACACCAGCCATGTTAACGGGGTTGTGCGAAAAAGCGGAAACGATGTGTTTGTTTTCCCTACGGGCGATAATTCCATTTTAAGAACCATAGGCATATCGGCTCCAAGTGTAATTACAGATCATTTCACGGCATACTACACAGAAAATAATCCCAATGGGCTCTACAGTGTAACCTCGCTCGATCTTTCCCTAGATCACGTAAGCGCGTGTGAATATTGGATGCTCAACCGAACATCAGGAACTTCTGATGTAGAAGTGACCTTATCCTGGGGTTCCAATTCCTGCGGCGTAGATAACCTTTGCGATTTGGCTGTAGCACGATGGGATGTGGATAAATGGATCTCTGCAGGGAATGGAGGCGTCACCGGCACCGTAGAATCTGGAACCTTGGTGTCTGGAACGGGTTGCTTTGTTCCCGTTTCGGTCACCGATTTTAGTCCCTTTACACTCGGGTCCATTTCCAGGGTTAACCCATTACCCATCACGCTGATTTCCTTTGAAGCCAAGGTTCGCGGAAACAGGGTATGTCTGTTGTGGCAGACGGCATCTGAAATCAATAATGATTTTTTTACGGTAGGCAGATCAGCCGACGTATCGATCTGGCATGATTTCGAAAACATAGACGGAGCAGGAAACTCCAATACCATTTTAAGCTACAGTACGGTCGATGATTTTCCTTTCTCAGGTCTTTCATATTATCGGTTGAAGCAAACCGATTTTGACGGTGAATTTGAATATTCTCCCGTCGTATCCGTTTATTTGGAAAACCCAAATGATCGGTCGTTAATCATTTACCCGAACCCATCTATTGACAACGTTACCGTAAAAGGTGTGCCCCCTGATGTAGATTACGTAAAAATCTACAATCTTCTGAGCCAGGAAGTTTCCTCTTTTGTAGAAATAATACGAAGTGACGAGTCGAATTTAAAACTTGGTATCTCACTTTTGGAACCTGGACTTTACCGCTTGGTAGTAAATGACAAGCACGGTTCTTTCATCAAGCTATAGCAAAGCTATTTCGTTACCGGCTGATCCATAGACAGGTGACGCCCAATTAAGAGTATATATTCCTTAAATCCCCACCACTATGAAATCTTTACTAGCCTTCGCGCTCCTTTTTGTCATTGTTTGTGCACAAGCACAAGTAAAAATAGGTAACAATCCAGATACCATCGATCCGGCATCCATTCTGGAGATGGAAGATACAACGCGGGGTATCTTGGTGCCCAGAATGACCACGGCTCAGCGCGATTCCATTGCGTCGCCACCCGACGGATTGCAAGTTTATAACATTACATCCAGCACCATGGACGTGTACCGTTTGGATGAGTGGGAGCAATCAGCCTATACCCGACCGAATAAAAAGCTAGTTTACGTTTATTCGCTGGCAGATCTGCCTGATCCGTCAGGAGGTGCCATAACATTGGATGCCAATTCCATGTATGTTTTCCAAGGTATTATCGACATTACTCCCTACTATCTGGAACTGAATGGTGCCAATCTGCGGGGTATTGATCCTGCGCGCGATGGCGTATCTTCGACCGTTAGTGGTGGCATCCTTAGAAGTTCGGATGTATCGGTGTTTTTGCAAGATGTGGTTGTGATTCCCTTAAGCGCCAGCACTATGGCTTACGATTTCAAAGACGGCACCGGAACCAAGTTCTGTAATCTTTTTTCGGGCAACTCGGTGGTTGAAGTTGGCATCCCCAGCCTGGGAGTTGGCAAAATTAGCGGCTTCAAAGCCGCAACGATCCTACAAAATTATTGGAGCTGTAAAGATGGACTAAAAGTAGATGGCACCATCGGTAAATTTACTTGCGGTTACACTTTTATCACCAATATTTCTTCAGGCGCAGGAATCGAATTTTTGAGTGATCTGGTGGTCGATGACATCGACCTTTCCAACAATTATTTCGGTTACAGCGGACAATCTGGAGTGAAACTCAATGCAGGAGCCACGGTCGATCGCGGTCGGATGACGACAAATATGTTTAGAGGCGTGGGCAATGTATTGAGTGGATTGACAGCCTACGATATAGGCTGGGGAATGTATCAAAATACGAATATTCCGAACACCCGAGCCTATGGCTATATTTACACCAACGCAAGCGCCACGAGCACCGCCACCACACCCAATAACACTTTTGTAAAAGTGAATGGAACAAC
>JBBQFC010000064.1:0-18591 GCA_038321615.1 Flavobacteriales bacterium
CTTACCGATACAGGTCTCGAAGTAGAGAAGGTATTTGAGTTTGAATCGATACCCGGTGGCCTTAAAGGCGTGGTGGTAGGCGAAGTACTCGGACTAGAAAAGCATCCAGACGCCGATCGTTTGCGGGTGGCGAAAGTAAATATTGGAGCCAGCGAACCCCTTATCATTGTGTGTGGTGCCGCAAATATCGCTCTGGGTCAGAAAGTAGTGGTAGCCACAGTAGATGCGGTGCTGCTTCCGGAAAGTGAGAAACCGCTAAAAATTCAACGGTCTAAAATACGTGGGGTAGAATCGGCGGGGATGATCTGCGCCGAAGATGAGCTAGGCATTGGCACCAGTCACGATGGAATTATGGTTCTCCCATCGGCAACGAAAGTGGGTACGCCCGCCGCCGATTATTTCCATTTGGAGAGCGACTGGGTGTACGAAATTGGCCTGACGCCAAACCGTACCGATGCTTTTGGGCATTTTGGCGTGGCGCGCGATCTCGCCGCGCGGTTGAATTTGGAGCGGGATGTAAAGGCATCGATGCCCGCCCTTGCTGCACTTCCTGCCGCGGATTGCGCTGTTAAAGTGGTAGTAGAAGATGAAGCAGGCTGCGGCCGATATGCGGGAATCGTTATTAAGAATTTAAAGATTGAGGAATCGCCGGCTTGGCTGCGCAACAGACTAAAAGCCATTGGCATCAGTCCAATTAACAACGTGGTGGACATTACTAATTACGTGCAGCATGAATTGGGGCAACCGCTCCATGCTTTCGATTTCGATAAGATAGGCGGCAAGAAAATTGTGGTTCGCACGGCTCCCCAAAATTCCGCTTTTGTGGGTTTAGATGGCGTAAGCCGAAAATTGCAATCCGAAGATTTGATGATCTGCGATGCTGAAAAACCGATGTGTATAGCCGGCGTATTTGGAGGATTCGATTCGGGTGTAAGCGCAGCTACCACTGCGATTTTCTTAGAAAGTGCATGGTTTAATGCTTCGCGCGTTCGCAAAACGGCCAAACACCACGACTTGCATACCGATGCGGCTTTTCGCTTCGAGCGTGGGGTTGATCCAAATGGTACATTAAATGGATTGGCGCGAGCCGTAGAGCTCCTTGTCGAAATAGCCCAAGGGTGCGTAGAAGGTGGCGTCTGCGATATTCAAAGCGAACTGCCGAAGCCTGTGGAAGTAGAAGTCGCCCTGTCCAAGCTCAACGCTTTTTTGGGGTCGAATATTGAAAGCAATGAGCTAATTCGCATCTTCGGATCGCTCGATATGGAAGTTATTTCCGCGAAAGCGGAGGTGTATAAACTGCGCCTGCCGACCTACCGGGTGGATGTAACCCGCGATACCGATGTGTACGAAGAAGTGCTGCGCATTTATGGATACAATCGGGTGGCCGAGCCGGAACGCATGCTGCTGAGTGTAAACATTCCCGCTAAGCCTGAGAAAACCAATGTGTTGAATGGACTTTCGCAGATGCTCATCGGGCGCGGGTTTATGGAAACACTTTCGAATGGGCTCACGCGCAGCGACTACATTAAGGCTATCGCCGGCGGCGAATATGCCGCCCAATTGATAGCGATGCTCAACCCGCTGAGTATGGAACTCGATGTGCTTCGTCCACATTTATTTCCGAGCCTGCTCGATACCGCTGCTTATAATTTAAATCGGCAGGCCGATCGATTGCAATATTTTGAGATTGGATCCGCCTATCGGCTGAAAAACGGAAGCCACGAGGAAGATACGCGCTTAGGCCTGGTGCTCAGCGGCGGCCGCTTCATAGAGAATTGGAATAATCCGAAAATTGCTTTCGATAGCACCGATATGCGCGGACATTTTTCTGCAATTTTCGATTTTATGGGGCTTTCCGTCTCTGAAAATGTGGGTTCATCGCACGCTTATCTAGAGCAGTTAGTGGTGCTCCACACCGCGGGGGTTGAAGTAGGCTTGCTTGGCAAGCTATCGGCGGGAGCTGCGCGGGTATATGGCATCAAGAAGGAAGTATGGCTTGGCGAGCTGAATTTGAGCTTATTGCTTCCGCAAATGAGGCATGCGGCCATAAATTATCGGGAAGTGGAGCGATTCCCGGGCGTGCGCCGCGACCTTTCGCTGCTTATCGATAAGTCGGTATCGTTCGAAGCAATCAGTTCGCTCATTCAATCGAAAGGTGGACAATTGGTTCGAGAAGTCTCCTTATTTGATGTGTACGAAGGCAAGAATTTGCCGGAAGGCAAGAAGAGCTACGCGGTGGGTATCGCCCTGCAAGACCCGAAGCAAACGCTCAATGACAAGCGGATCGATCATACCATGAATCAGGTAATTACGGCTCTGCAGGAAAGCTTTGGAGCAACTTTGCGATGATTCAAAAAGGCTGGTTTTTAGCGGTAAGATTTTGCATTAAAATGGCCATCAAGCTATTTTATCAGCGTATTGAGTTGCAAGGCTATGAAGATTACCCACTGAAAGGACCTATTCTTGTAGCGCCCAACCATCAAAACGCCTTTATGGATGCCCTGGTTGCGGCCGTTTTTGCACCGCGCCCCATCCACTTTTTAACACGAGCTGATGTGTTCAAAAAAGGATTTGCAGATCGGCTACTACGCTCGTTCAATATGATGCCCGTGTACCGACAGCGCGACGGGAAGGACAGTCTCCAAAAGAACGAAGAAGTGTTCGAAGATTGCTTTAAAATACTTCGAAACAATGGTGCCCTGCTTATCTTTCCCGAAGCCAGCCACTTAGGCGAGCGGCGCTTGCGCAATTTGAGCAGGGGGTTTACCCGCATCGTATTTGGAGCGCTTGAGAATAACGAGCACCTGGATATACGGGTGGTGCCTATTGGCCTGAATTACAGCAATTACTACGCTTCGCAATCGCGGTTGCTTGTCAATTTTGGCGCACCTCTGCGGGTAGCCGATTACGCCGAGAGGTATGCCGCCAATCCGGCGAAAGCTATGAGCCAACTTCGGAACGATTTACAAGCGAAGCTGGCCGAGCAAATTATCCACATCGAAGGCGAGTCGGCGCAACGGGCTTTTGATATCGAAATGGAGTGGATTCTACCGTTTTACCTCCAGCGAGCCAGCGGATTCACCCGGCCGCGGTACGAATTGGGTTTTTATAGGAAGCGCGGACAACTTTTGGACGCACTTTCTACCGATGATCCCTACTTCGAAAAACTGACTATTTATGATGCCACGATGGCGAAGCATAAATTACAGGCACCCTTTTTCTATATTTCCCAAAAAGACCCCGGGTATTGGATGATACAAACGCTGCTGCTCCTGGTATTTTTGCCCGTTTTTGGACTTGCCTGGCTTATACAATGGCCAACCTACCGAACCATCCGATCGGTACTCCACAATTTCGTGAAGGACCGACAGTTCTACAGCAGTGTTAAGCTTGTGGGTGGGCTACTCTTATTTCCCGTATTTGCACTGTTCTATGCCGCCTTAGCCGCGATTTTGTCTCCACGCCCTTTACTCACCATCGGGTTAGTTCTTGGTTTTTACCTGATCAGCGTCTTTATCATTCGGGAGCTGCGCCTGCCCTATCGTTATTTTGTAACGGGCTGTCGCATGGAGTGGATGCGCCGCCGAAATCGCGCTTTGTTTAATTATTTGCGCCTTTCAGAAAAGTTCATTTTAAAACATGTAGCCCGGTGAAAACCATCGTTTTTGCCAGTAACAACGCGCATAAGCTGGAGGAGATTCGAGCTGTACTCGATGGCAAATTTCAATTGCTCTCCTTGGCGGAAGCAGGCTTTTCGGGCGATATTCCCGAAACGGGTGATACGCTGCGCCACAATGCCATTGAGAAGGCCGAATATATACACGCCCGTTTGGGCGTGTCCGTATTTGCCGACGATAGCGGGCTCGAAGTAACTGCTTTGGGCGGAATGCCGGGCGTGGATACTGCTCATTATTCGGGAAGCCGCGACGCGGAAGCGAATATGGATTTGCTCTTGAAGAATTTGGCTACCGCCGATGATCGGTCGGCTCGATTTGTAACCGTCATAGCCTACATCGAAGTTGAGAACTCCATTTGTTTCGAAGGAATGGTAGAAGGAGAAATTGCCATTGAAAAGCAAGGAAAAGGTGGTTTTGGTTACGACCCAATATTTTTGCCAGAAGGACAGGACCGCAGTTTTGCAGAGATGAGCGCCGAAGAGAAATCGGCCATCAGCCATCGTGCACGGGCGATGGCACAGTTTAAAGCTTACTTGGAAAACCCTTCTTCGAAATAACCCAAAACCATTGAAATAAGTTGCTTCTTGCTGATGCCCATTGCGGCGGCCTGTTGGGGTACGAGGCTCATTTCGGTCATACCGGGGGTGGTGTTAATTTCGATTACGTAAAATTGATCGCCCTTTAATTTATAATCAATGCGCGCCACGCCGCCACAGCCGAAGGCTTTGAAGATCTGCTCGCTGGTGAGTTGACAAAGTTTATAGAGCGTCTCCGGAAGGTCGGCGGGAGTAATCTCTTCGGTTTGATCGTACTCATACTTCGCAGCGTAGTCGAAAAACTCCTTTTTGGTCTTAATTTCTGTGATTTGAAGCGCCATAGGTCCGTGTGGCGTTCGGATTACTCCGCAAGAAAATTCTCGCCCCGGGAGGTATTCTTCAATCAGCACGCCTTTGTTTACCGCAAACGCCTTATCGACGGCAGGTTTCAGGTCGCCGATTTCTTTAACGAGCGATGCGCCAAGGCTACTGCCCCCTTCATTTGGTTTTACAAAAACCGGCAATTCGAGCTGTTTTAACACGGCGGTTTGATCGTAATCGGCAGGCTCTCTGATCAGCACGCCCATGGCGGTGTTGAACCCCATTTGCCGCAGCAAACGGGTGGTGAAAAGCTTGTTGAATGTTACGGCGCTATTGAGCAGCGGGCCGGTGGAATAGGGCATTCCGATCATGTCGAAATAACCCTGCAGCTTGCCATCTTCTCCGGGGGTACCGTGTATGGTGATGTAGCATACGTCGGGAACGAAGTGCGCTCCGTCTCGCGAAAAGCTAAAGTCTGCTTTGTTGATCGGAGTTTTGCCGATTTCCGTCTCAGCGTACCATTCTGAGTGGGTAATCACAACTTTAACGGGATCGAAACGGGCGCGATCGATGTTGTTCATAAGCATGGCTCCGCTGCTAAGCGAAACTTCTGCTTCGCCCGAATAACCTCCGCATACAATGGCTACTTTTTTCTTCATACTTTAATTGCTTGGTAAAGGTATTTGCTTGCAAGGACGCCTAAGCCAGCAAGACACTTAAATTTAAACAGCGGCAGATTGATAAGTTAACCCGGAATTGACAGCTGGTAGGTGGAGAATCGAGTCCTTTCGGTGAGCCCAAGCCCGCCCGCTTGCGGGAGGGAGTACCGCTGAAAGCAGATAGGAGTAAAAAATGGCGAATTGAGAATTGAAAATGCCGTTTAACAATTTTCAATTCTGCATTTCCGATTCGGAATTCCGAATTCATCTTTGCTTTGTAATTGTATATTTGACGCGGTTTAACACAATAGATGAAGCGTTTCTTCCGCACCTTATTCAGCCCCCGTTTATGGTCGCATTTGGCCTTGATCGCTGTCGCGATTGGCATAGTAATCGGCCTTACGATGTGGTGGTTGCAGACTTACACGCGGCATGGGGAGTCGCTCACGGTGCCCGATTTGCAGGGTATGGCGCTCAAAGATGTGCAGCGGACGCTTCAAAATCTGGACTTGAACTTCGAAGTTACCGATAGCATTTACTCCAACGCCTATGGCCGGGGAGTGGTAGTGATACAGAATCCAGAACCCAATCGCTTAGTAAAGCGGGGTCGCACCGTATTTTTATCAGTTAATAGCATCCTTCCGGAAATGGTGCAAGTGCCCGACCTGCGCGGTAGGTCACTCCGAATTGCTCGGCCGCTCCTCGATATTTCGGGTTTGGAAATAGGGGGCTTGGAATACGTGCCCGACGAGAGTTGTACCGACTGTGTGGTAGGTCTAACTTACAAAGGTGAGGCAGTAAAAGCAGGCGATAAACTCCGAAAGGGGGAGAAGGTGGTTCTTGTATTGGGTCGCCGATCGAATGAAGAAACCTCCGTGCCAAGCATTCTAGGCCTAGATTTTAGCGCCGCACAAGTGGTGATACAGGCGGCTTCGCTCAATGTGGGGCAAATCATTTCGTGCGATGGCTGCGAAACATCGGGTGATACCCTCGCTGCGTTTGTAGTTAATCAGATACCCAATAAACTGACTTCTGCACCGTTAGGATCAAACGTAGATGTTTTTCTGAGTACCGATCCTTCGGTAGCTAAAGCGTTTGACCAACCGATTGACACAATGAATTATGAAATGGATTAAAGCCTTGGCGCTGGTTTTTCTTGCCGGTGCCGCCAATGCCCAGGAGCAAATAGTGCCGGCGACGATTCGCACCGCACCCATCGATTGGAAAAAAACCAAGAGGTCGGAAGTGGCAAAAACGGGAGAAAGTTTGAGTTTGCCTTTTATAGATGATTTTTCAGTCGATCGGTTTCCCGGCAACCTGGAGAGCCGCACACCGCTTTGGGAGCAGCGCAATGCCACGCGCAATAACGGTTGGGGGCTCAATCCGCCCACGTTCGGGGTAGTGAGCTTTGACGGTGCCAACGCATTTGGTGTTCCTTACAGCTTTTCGGTTGGTTCTGGTTCCGCCGATACGCTTACGTCATGTCCTCTAAATCTCATTTTCAACCCCGACGATGGCATCGGTTTGAGCTTTTATTATCAGCCGAAAGGCAATGCATTTTTTGCACCATCAAATGGGGACTCTCTGTTTCTGGAGTTTTATGCGCCCGATCTCGACCAGTGGTTCAATGTTTGGGGTACCAACGATGTGTCGAATACTACCGGTTTCACCTTCGTTTACATTCCTATTCAACTTACCCGTTACTTGTTGGATGGTTTCCGTTTCCGTTTCCGAAATAGAGCCAGCTTGCAAGGAGCGCTTGACACGTGGAATGTAGATTACGTATGGATCGATCAAAATCAGAACAATGCGCAAGCGATCAACAACGACGTGGCCTTTGTGCGGCAGGAATTTACTTTTTTAAATGAGCTTACGGCCATGCCGCGCGATCACTACGCCGAGAATCCGGCGGAGCATATCCGGCCTGCTATTACTACTTTGCTTCGAAACCTTAATTCCACCCCGCGAACACTCGAAGGCAATAAGATCCGCATACTCTATGAAGGCAATGTAGTAGGCGATTACCCGAATGCCAATACGCCGGCTATTTTGGCCGGAGCCACACTCGAATATCAGCATAATGTGCTTGCCCCGCCCAATAATATTGTGTTCGATCCTTCCTTAAGCCAGGAAGCGCTCGAATACGAAGTGCAGCTTATTCATGGAGTAGCCGACTTTTTGCCTACGGCGAGTAATGATACCTGCACGTTTATCCAAAGCTTTTTTACCCATTATTCTTACGACGATGGCTCGGCTGAAGCTGCCTATGCTGTGCCGGCCAATGGGGGAGAAGTGGCGTTGCAATACCTCAATTATAAGAGCGATTCTGTGTTTGCCCTACAGATCTATTTCATGCCTCTTGGCTTTAATCAGGCAAATTCATCCTTCAGCATCCGGATATGGGAAGACAGTGGCAATGGCCCCGGCGAATTGCTCGCACAAGCTACCAAAACCCTGACTTACGGAGCGGAAAGCTATCAGGAGCAATTGGTTTATACGTTTGAAGAGCCGGTGTTTATTCCAGGGGGCAGTTTCTTTGTGGGCTATCGCCAAACCAATCAATTCGAAGGCCTTCGGGTGGGTTTAGATCTTAATACCAACTCCAATCCCGGGAAGCTTTTTTTTAAGGAAACGACCAATTGGGTCGGAACCCAATTTGGCGGAAGCGTGATGATTCACCCCATGTTTACCTCCAACGGATACGAGGACATTGTGAGCTCCAACCGCGACATGGAAGCCATAGCCGGTTTGAAAGTTTATCCCAATCCTGCACGTGGATTTTTTACCGTGGCTACTTCCGATTCCCGGGCCATTTCGGTTCGGGTTTTTGACATTGGTGGTCGTTTGGTGATGGGTGAAGTAAACGTTAACCCTGGGCAGCAGGTAAATGTCGATCGACTGGACGCTGGTTTGTATTTGGTAGAAGTATCGAATGAGCTAGGCCAGCGCAGCACAAAGAAATTGATGGTATCGAAACTATGAACGACCTGAACGAAGCCGGCGAAGCACCGGAGTTAGAAGAAGACCAGGAATTATTTGAGCATTACCGCATTCAGGCCGATAAAGGCCAAGAGTTGCTGCGAATCGATAAATTCTTGATGGATCGGGTGCCGAACACCTCGCGCACCAAGCTTCAGGATGCCGCTACTGATGGAAATATTCGTGTAAACGGCGAGAAAGTAAAGGCCAATTACAAGGTAAAACCCGGCGACGATATTAGCATAGTGTTGCCCTATCCACAGCGGGAGATCGAGCTTATTCCCGAAAATATTCCACTCGATATTCGCTATGAAGACGATACGATCGTTATCATCAACAAGGCGTCGAATATGGTGGTACACCCCGGTTACGGCAATTATTCGGGCACTTTGGTCAATGCCTTGATCTACCATTTCAATAATTTACCGTCCAGCGATAATGGCCTGCCGCTTCGCCCCGGACTCGTGCACCGACTCGACAAGAATACCACCGGCGTAATGGTGATGGCCAAGACCGAAAAAGCACTTACCAATCTTTCGCTCCAGTTTTTTGAGCGAACCATTGATCGGCGTTATTTGGCACTGGCTTGGGGCGATATAGAAGAAGATGGCACCATTGAAGGCCATATCGGTCGGTCGCTGAAGAATCGAAAGGTGATGGATGTTTTTCCGGAAGGCGATTTCGGAAAACCGGCTGTAACACACTATAAAGTGCTGGAGAGACTCAATTATGTAACCCTTGTAGAATGCAAATTGGAGACGGGACGCACCCATCAGATTAGGGCACATTTCGCGCATATCGGTCATCCATTATTCAATGATCCCGAGTACGGGGGCAATCGTATTTTAAAAGGAACTACCTTTTCGAAGTACAAGCAATTTGTAATGAATAATTTCGAGATGCTGCCGCGACAAGCCTTGCATGCGCGCAGGCTCGAGCTCACCCATCCGGCCACTGGCGACCGCATGAATTTCGAGTCGGAAATGCCTGAAGATATGGGGAAAGTCTTGGACCGCTGGAGGCAGTATATCAGCACCCGGAACAACGCTTAGGGCGGGTTTAGCTAATCGCTCCCGAACCAATTTCGCTCCTTTCGTCGCGAAATCAATCGACCTGACTGAATGTTGATTTTCGCAATAGAACCCGAAATCCCCGTCATGCCGGGTCTCGATACAATTTTTGAATCCGCGCTGCTCCTTCAAAAATCACTCGGCCTGACTCAATGTTGATTTTCAAAATAGAATCTAGAATCCCCGTCACGTCGAGTGATTAAAAGGCCAACGATCAAAAGTGATATAGCAATCGCAAATGGCCTTTTAATTGTATCGAGACGCGTGAAGAATCAAAATCGGGTCTCGATACAATTTTTAATTCCGCTCTGCTCCTTCAAAAATCACTCGACCTGACTGAGTACTTTAACAATGGCCCAAAATCCCCGTCACGTCGAGTGATTAAAAGGCCGCCGATCTGAAGTGCAATAGCAATCTGAAGTGGCCTTTTAATAGTATCGAGACGCGTGAAGAATCTCCATTTGCAAGTCAGAGCGAAGCATCCCGAGATTTCGCCATCAGGCAGAAATGACAGATCGTGATCCATTCCCAATTCTCAATGGTCAATTACCCGAAACCCCTACCTTCGCCACCGAGCATGGAAAAAAGAATCTACACCCCCGAGTCCAACATCCAGCGACCCTGGATTATGCTCCGCGATATGCTCGCCGATATGCGTCGTGGGCAAGATCTCGCGCTCCGGCTTACCATCCGCGATATTAAAGCCCTCTACCGCCAAAGTTTCCTCGGGCTGCTCTGGGCCTTCATCATCCCCATTGCCAATACCCTCACCTGGATATTTCTCAATTCCAGCGGCATCGTATCGGTAGAAACCACCGCCCTTCCTTACCCCGTCTACGTGTTTACCGGCACCATGATCTGGGCCATCTTTATGGAAAGCATGCAAGCGCCGCTCACCAAAACCACCCAGAATAAATCCGTCCTTGCCAAGGTCAACTTTCCCCGCGAAGCCATTATTATGTCGGCCGTGTATGAGTCCGTTTTTAATGCCTGTATCAAAGGCCTTATTCTCATTGTGGCAGTAATCGCGCTCGGTTACGCAGGTGGCTGGTCGATGCTCTTGTTTCCGGTCGCCTTACTGGCCATCATCCTTGCCGGAACCACCATCGGATTAATGCTCACCCCCATTGGCACTCTTTACGCCGATATCTCCAAGGCCATTCCACTTATTATGCAATTTCTGATGTTCACCGCTCCCGTGGTATTCACCATTCCCGCCGAGGGAAAAGCAGCCTGGGTAATTCGCCACAATCCCCTTACGCCCCTGGTAAGCACCGCCCGCGATTGGCTCACCGGTGGCGCTCCCGAATTTCTCAACGGTTTTTGGCTGGTGACGGCTATATTTGCGGTTGTATTTCTGCTGGTGCTGATCGCTTATCGCCTGGCGATGCCCATTCTAATCGAGCGCATGAACGCCTAAATGTCTGCCGAAACCCTCATACGCGTCGATAACGTCGGTAAGAAATTTTGCCGCGACCTTAAAACCGGTCTTTGGTATGGCGTGCGCGACCTCGTATCGGAGTTTACCGGCAGCGCCAACAGCGGCAAGCAGCACCTTCGGCCCAAGGAGTTTTGGGCCGTGGACGATATCAGCTTCGAGCTAAAGCGCGGCGAATGCCTCGGATTAATTGGTCGAAATGGCGCGGGTAAAAGCACCCTTCTCAAAATGCTCAACGGCCTGATTAAACCCGACAAAGGCCGCATCGAAATGAATGGCCGCATCGGAGCGCTTATCGAACTCGGCGCGGGCTTCAACCCCATACTCACCGGTCGCGAAAACATCTACAACAACGGCTCGGTGCTGGGGCTGAAAAAAAAGGAAATCGACGGCCTCCTCGAGGAGATCATTGACTTCTCCGAAATTGGCAGCTTCATCGATACCCCCGTGCAGTTTTACAGCAGTGGAATGAAGGTGCGCCTGGGCTTCAGCGTGGCCGTACACATGAAACCCGACGTACTCATTCTCGACGAAGTACTCGCCGTGGGCGATTCGGGCTTCAAGATGAAATCCTTCAACAAAATCAACGAAATAATGCGCGAAGCAGCGGTGATTTTTGTGAGTCATAGTATGCCGCACATTGCCACCATTACCAATCAGGTATTGCTTATGGAAGCTGGGAAATCGGCATATCAAGGCGACGATGTGGCGCTGGGTATTGACAAATATTTCTCTCATTTCAGCGGTACCGATCCCAAGATAGAGTTTAATGGACTGGCTCAAATCAAGCACTTTGCAATTATTCCTTCCCATCGCTATGCCCAGGAAAAAGAAGAACATCCACTAATCGATTACCGCGAAGATATTGAAGTAGATATCCACCTTTCTATAGATCGCTCCGTAGCCGACTTTCATATAAAATTGCAAATAACCGACAAGGATTTAAAAATCGTCGGGATTTACGACAGCTTTCAGTTTCAGGAAGCTGTGAGTAACGATCGCGAAGAACACAAACTCCGCATTACCCTTCCACAAAGCATATTCATTGATGGAGAGTATGCCGTATCGGTATTTATTCAAAATCGAAATGTAGATACCAAACGGATGAATATCCTTGGGCTCTATCGCTATTGGCAAAAATTCAAGATGCGCGCGAGTAAAGGGCTGGGCGTAGTGCCGGCGGTGGTTTATCTGCCCGGTACCATCTCTAACCATTCCCTGGCCGAGATTTCGGAAACCCCGACCAAAACCTTAAAAACGCTATGAAACCCATTTACCTTATCGGCGAAATTGGACAAAACCACAACGGTTCGGTAGATATCGCCAAACTGATAGTGGACGGTGCCGCTCGCGAAATCGAAGAAGGCCTTTTTGGAATAAAGCTTCGGGGCATGGATGCCGTAAAAATGACCAAACGCGACCTCCGTTACGAGTTAAGCGACTCCCAGATGCAGCGGCCTTACACTTCCCCCCATTCCTTTGGCGATACTTACGGAAACCATCGTGCGGCCCTGGAGTTGACCGATGAACAGCACGCCGAAGTCTATCGCTACGCCATTGCAAAAGGGCTGCAATTTGTAGAAACCCTTTGCGCTCCTTCCTGCACATCGCTCTTGAAGCATTTTACACCACATTACTTAAAGGTAGCTTCCCGCGATCTGACCAATCATCCCTTGCTCGAAGTTTTGGCCGAAACCAAGCTCCCCATCATTCTTTCTACCGGCATGGCCGGCGATAAAGAACTCGACGAAGCTTTAGATGTCATCACCCGCCACCACGAGTCCATCAGCATCTTGCATTGCGTAAGCGAATACCCTACCCGGCCGCAGAACGTCAACCTCCGTAGCATCACCTATCTCCAGAAAAAATATCCGCAATATACCATTGGCTATAGCGATCACACCATCGGCATATCGGTACCGGTAGCTGCCGTGGCAATGGGCGCTCAGATTATCGAAAAGCATATTACCCTCGACCGACGGATGAAGGGCACCGACCAAGCCGGTTCCCTCGGCCCCGATGGACTAAACAGAATGGTGCGCGATATCCGATTACTCGAAATGGAAATGGGCGAAGAGCGCATCTTCATCGCCGAAGGTGTGCATACAGCCAAAGAAAAACTGGAGCGCTCGGTTGCAACCAATAAGGCCATTGCTTCCGGGCATGCAATTACCGAACACGACATACACCTCCTAAGCCCGGGCGATGGGTATAAATGGAGCGAAAAGCAAACCCTTGTCGGTAAAAAAGTAAGCCGCTACCTGCCGGCAAATGAAGTAATCTATCCAAAAGACCTCCTATGAGCACCACCCTTCGCACCCTGGCTTCCGAAAAGGAGCAATCGAATCGGGAAATTCAAAGCGAATTATTCACCCATTCGCCCATCCACCCCAATGAGCAAGTGGCTCAGGTAGGGATTTTTCAACGGAGACAGGAACTTTCCAAAGTGCTCTTTTTTCACGAAATCTATCAGAAAATACTTCCCGTCCATGGCGTAATCCTGGAATTCGGAACCCGCTGGGGGCAAAATCTCACGACCCTTGCCAACCTCCGAGGCATATTAGAACCCTACAATTACAACCGTCGGATAGTAGGCTTCGATACGTTCGAAGGCTTCGAAGGCATCCATGAAAAAGATGGAACGGCCGATTTCCTGAAGAAAGGAGCCTTTGGTGTAAGCGATGGATACGAGCAATTTCTCGGAAAGCTAATCGCCACCCACGAAGCGGAGAGTCCCCTCAACCATATTCGAAAATTCGAAATCTGCAAAGGCGATGCACCCGCTCAGCTCGATGCCTACCTCGAGCGAAATCCACAGACCTTAATTGCCTTCGCCTGGTTCGATTTCGACATCTACGCGCCAACGGTAGCATGCCTGAAACGCATTAAACCCTATCTGGTAAAGGGAGCGGTAATCGGATTTGATGAACTCAACGACCCCGGATTTCCCGGCGAAACCATTGCGCTGCGCGAAGTATTCGAAACCGCCGAAATCAAACTCCAACGAAACCAATATGCCGCGATGCAATCATACTTTGTGGTAGGGGAATAATTTTGAATTCAGAATTCGGCTCCATCTCAATCACTCCTTACTACAATTCAGAATTCAGAATTCAGAATTCCTTCTATCTGAGCTAAGCGCGCTACTACACTCCATATCAGCTTAGCTTTCAACATTCAAGTCACGCTCGCCAAACCCAATTCTGAGTTCATCTCCATCTCAATTACTCCTTGCTACAATTCTGAATTCTGAATTCAAAATTCTACCTTCAACCCCATGTCAACACAGATAAAACTCGTACTCACAGATATCGACGGCGTATGGACCGATGGCGGGATGTACTACGATCAATCGGGAAACGAACAAAAGAAATTTCATACCTACGATAGCGCCGGCGTCCTTTGGTGCCGCATGCTCGGAATACCCGTGGGAATTATCACCGGCGAAACCACCGAAATCGTAAAGCGCCGCGCGGAAAAACTGAAAGTCGATTACCTTTTCCAAGGCGCAACTGACAAGCTGGCTATTGCGCAAAACCTATGTACCGAGCTTGGAATTACACTCAAAGAAGTGGCCTACCTCGGCGACGATATCAACGACATTGCCCTTCTGGGTGCCGTTGGGCTTTCGGCCTGTCCGGAGTCGGCACCCGTTTACATCAAGGAGCGGTGCCAGCATGTACTGCAAAAAAATGGTGGTGAAGGGGTTTTCAGAGAGTTTGTTGAAGCGTTTATTGTTAGAAATAAAATCGACGAGCTCTTACTGCGTCTGGAAAATCAAAACGTCAACAAACCACAATAATTTCATAATGAAGATTATAGCCGAAAGCGCTTACAATCACATGGGTCGATGGCAGGAAGCGGTGGCGCTCCTTGAGGCCGCTCATGCTGCTAAAGCCGACTATTTCACCATGCAGATCATGAATCCCGAAATATTCAGCGAGAAGACCTATTCCAAGCACCAACTTTACATCGATCACAATATAACTTACACCGACTGGGATCGCGTCTTTCAGCGAGCCACCGAACTCGGAATACATTGCATTCCCTGTCCGCTCGATATAGACTCCCTGGAGTACGTGCTATCAAAGAAACCGGACTTAATTAAAATCCACGCTACAGACCTGACCAATAAGCCTCTGCTGGATCGAATAAAGCATCACGGTGCAGCCAAAATACTCCTGGAGACTCAGGCAGCAACCAATTTTGAAATCCGGTTTGCACTCGAAATTTTAGGCCATTTGGTGGAAGCGATCCTTACTGGCTACAGCAATTATCCCACGGAGCTTGAAGATATCAATCTGCTTTCGCTCGATGCGATAGCCCGCGACTACGGTTTCCCGGTTGGCCTTGCGGACCATTCTCCCACCGTCACAGAAATTGCTTTGATGGCCCTGGCCAAAGGATGTGCCTATTTTGAAAAGCACATTACACTCACACGCAACAACCGGAATTTTGATTGGCAAGTGTCGCTTTACCCCGAAGAGTTCAGCATGCTTACCTCAAAGGTGGCGCTTTACGCGAAAAGTCTGGGTAGCGGAGTTAAACATCCTGTAGCACACGAACGTCCCTTTCGCGATATTCTCTATAAAAAAGTGATGGCCGATGGTTCTCTCAAACGCTCGGACAACGCACCCAGCCTGGTGGCGCATACCTTTGAATCTTTTGCGGCAGAAAACGTAACCATCGCCATCATTGCGCGACTCAGCTCACAGCGGCTTCCCAAAAAAGTATTGGCCGAACTCGGAGAAGCATCCGTCATCGAGAACCTTTACCAGCACATGCAGTTGGTAAAATCGGCAACATCGGTTGTATTGGCAACTTCTACTCATGCCGGCGATACACCTTTGGCTACGTTTGCAGAAAGTAAGGGAATGACCGTTTTTCGCGGACACCCGGAATCGGTAATCGATCGCATGCTTGATTTGGCCTGGAAAAATAAGTCGGGTATAATTCTGCGCGTCACGGGCGACAATCCCTTCACCAATCCCCAGCTCACCGATGCCATCATCGACTTGATGCAAAGCGAAAATCTCGATTACACCAAAGTGAACAACGCCCCTTTTGGCGTCTCAGCCGAAGCGTTTCGAGCTTCTTATCTATGGCGGCTTTATGTCGAAATGGAAAACCCCATGGTGTCCGAATACCTTACCTGGTTTGTGTTAAATGATTCGACTTGCCGCAAAGGATGTATTGATCTGGAATTCCAAATTACGGATTGGAGTCTCAAAAATTTGTCGATAGATTACCCTTCCGATCTGGAAGATGCACGAAAAGTATTGACCTGTGCAGCAGCAAAATCGACTGCCGAAATATCGCTAAGCACCTTATTGAACTGCTGCGCTTCCCAGCTTACAAACAAGGAAGATACGCTGATGAAACTACCGGGGGATCAGCACATGCTTTTATCAGAATACTTGGATCGCTGGAAAAATACAAACTACCAAATTCGGTTGAAATTCAGAATTGAGAGTTGAAAATGACTTTCCATCGTGATCGTTCCTTGCTATAATTCAGAATGCAGAATTACCCTCCATGGTGGTTATTCCTGCCTACTTTGCTCCTTCTACGTATAACATTGACAATCTCAGACACTACTACGAAACCCAATTCTAAATTCTGAATTACCAATTCTATCTTTCACCCCGTGCTTTTCAACTCCATCGATTTTGCCATCTTCCTGCCGATCGTTTTTGGGCTCTTCTGGGCGCTCAAATCCCGCGGTTTAGCGTGGCAAAACGGCATTCTCTTGGCGGCTAGTTACTTCTTCTACGGCTGGTGGGATTGGCGCTTTCTGGGTCTTATCGCTTTTAGCACAGTGGTAGATTTCGCCGTTGGAAATGGGCTCTCTAAAACGGCAAAACCCACCAGTCGAAAACTCCTGCTTTGGATATCCATCGCCGTAAATTTGGGCTTACTGGGGTATTTCAAATACGCCAATTTCTTTATCGAAAATTTCGCCCAAGCTTTTTCACTCCTTGGCACACCAATGCAGGCAGACCGGCTCAACATTATCCTGCCGGTCGGAATTAGCTTCTACACCTTTCAAACCATGAGCTATACCATCGACGTGTATAGAAAAGCCTTGGAGCCAACCCGAAATTTTCTGGCTTTTTCGACCTACGTCGCATTTTTCCCCCAACTGGTAGCGGGGCCCATTGAGCGAGCCACCAATTTATTGCCTCAATTCTACAGTGAGCGCACGTTTGATTATTCCAAAGCAGTTGATGGCATGCGACAGATCCTTTGGGGTCTGTTTAAAAAAGTAGTCATTGCCGATAATTGCGCCCAGTTTGCCAATGAAATGTTCAACAATACCGCCCAGCACAATGGCATAAGTCTTACCATAGGGGCGGTATTTTTCGCATTTCAGATTTACGGCGATTTCTCGGGCTATTCCGATATCGCGATTGGTACAGCCCGTCTTTTTGGTTTCAACCTTATGCAAAATTTCGCCTTCCCCTATTTCTCGCGCGACATTGCCGAGTTTTGGCGGCGCTGGCATATATCCCTCTCTACCTGGTTTCGCGATTATCTATACATTCCCCTTGGCGGAAGCAGAGGCAGCAAAGCTCGCGTAGTTCGAAATGTATTCATCATCTTTCTGGTAAGCGGGTTTTGGCACGGAGCCAACTGGACATTCCTCGTCTGGGGCGGCCTTAATGCATTGTATTTTCTCCCTTTACTACTGAGCGACAAGAACCGCAGCCACATCGGCGATATAGCCGCCCACTCCGCTCTCCCTTCGTTGCGCGAAGCTATTCAAATGCTGCTCACTTTTGGGCTCACGGTCTTAGCCTGGATTTTCTTTCGAGCAGAGAGCCTCTCGCATGCTTTCCAATATATACGTAGCATCCCGGGAAGCTATTTTACCAAACTAAACTATTACCTCACCTTGGAAGACCTCCATAGGCATTTTCACCTACCCATCCTTCTTATGCTACTTACAGCTATATTGATAGAATGGTCTGGTCGCCACAACAAACACGCCCTTGTAAGTTTTGGTCTAAGCTGGCATCCGCTCATTCGTCGATCGGCCTACCTGGCCATCGCCTTAGGAATATTTCTCTTTGGTGGGCAACAAGCAGAATTTATCTATTTCCAATTTTAGCACGAAATGGGAAAATTCATCCGCATCACTGCCATGCTCACTGCCATCTTATTGATAGGATGCTTCATTGTATTCTCCTTTGCTAATGGTCAAACAGACCCTTATTACCTGCGTTTTACCACCCCCGAGCAAACATCTCTCATACTCGGCTCATCCAGAGCAGCACAAGGCATTCAACCCGATCTCCTCGCAGCAGAAATGGGTGAACTCCCGATTTTTAATTACGCCTTTACCTTATTGCACAGCCCTTATGGAGAAACGTATAGGAAGAGTATTTTCAAAAAGCTGAAGCCATCTAAGGAAAAAGGAATATTCATACTGGATGTATCCCCTTTGAATTTATCTGTAAATACGGCCTTGGCAAACGACCCATCCAAATTTCCGGAAACCAAGAACGCAGTGTGTAATCCGCTTCTCACCAATATTAACCCCAACCCCTTTTACCTAATCAATCATTATGACAAACCTTTCTATACCTTACTTACAAAGACATCTTCCAACCTTTTGCTCCATAACGATGGGTGGTTGGAAGTATCTGTCCCTATGGATTCTGCATCTTTAAAAAACCGCCTCCTAGAAAAACTCGATCAATATCAACCCTTGCTGAAGAGCATGACCATGAGCCCTGAGTGCATGAACGAACTTGACCTGCTTATTCAACTCTTAAAACCAAATGGGCAGATTTTCTTAGTCCGCATACCGACACACGAATCCATCTTACAACTCGAACAGGAACTGAGCCCCGACTTCAACCTGCTCATGATTGACCTGGCTCGAAAACATGATATCGCTTATTTCGA
>JBBQFC010000065.1:0-17036 GCA_038321615.1 Flavobacteriales bacterium
ATAGTCGATCCTTACTAACTAACAGCGAGAGCAGAAAAATATCGGTCTAAAAATCGCTGAAAAATAAAGGCCAACTTTTCGGATGATTCTTTTCTGATTTTTTCGATCAATTTCTTAAAATTCCAGCCAGCTGCGGCTAACATGGCATTCATTTTGGGTGATTTTTTACCACTGAGATAGTTCTTTTCCATGCGGCAATCTGATTTTAAATGACCAATAACTGGTTCGATCGCAGCGCGCCGCCTAAATTTATTTCGCTTGGTCTTTTTTTGTGATGCGCTATCGCGTCGAAGCGGCTTACTTGGGGTACTTATTTTCACGCCATCTATTTCTTTTTTACCGCGTCCGCCTCGATCGTAGATTAGTTCAGTGGGTAGTTGGTCGAAGTTTTTTTTGAGCTGTTGTAGAAGTGGTTCTATGGTATTGCTGTCGTGCGGATTGCCTTCAAAACTGTCAATGGCTGTAACGACTAATGTTTTTGGATCAATCACCAGGCCAACCTTATTGCCAAATTCATAGGGCTTGTGTGCTTTGCCTTTGGCTATGCAGCAGGTAAAAGGTTTGTGCAGACTGTAGATTTTATTTGTATCACCGCGTTTTTGGCCAATTACTTTTTGGTACATGTCCAACTGCGGTTTGTAGCTGGAGAGCGCTTCGGGGGAGAGTGTTCGCTCTAGCTCGCGCAGGAGTCTTCCTGCACAGGTGCGCAGTTTTTTCCCGGCGGCGCGGGCTTTCTTTTGTCGCTTGGGGTGTTGGCTATTGTGGGTGTCTCTAAGCAATTGTTTACCCACCCGGCGGTACGTTTGGCGCTGTGCCAGGCCTTCTGCTTTGGCAATGGCGTTACATTTGTCCATGACTTTCTTGGCCAACTTAGCATCAGTAGGGAAGGTGGTATTGTTTTCTTGCACGGTGGTATCCGAAAGAACCATCTTGGATCTTGTGGCCGAGCCGTGTAGCTTCACCGAGTAGACAAAGATCGTCTCTACTCCTTCTTCACCGATTCGCTTACGGAAGTGGACGAAGTCGCTCGGGTCGCATGGAAATGAATGATGAAAATGAGCCGCCCCAGTGAAGTACTGCATGTAGGGGTTCATCACCCAGGCTTCGGCTAGGGTTTCATCACCTAAGTTGTACATGCGCTTGAGCAGCAAGCAGCCCACCATCAGCCGAACGGGCATGGATGGTTTACCGGTGCGAGAATAGCGAGCTGAAAATGAATCTTCGAAATGCTTCCAGTCTATCTGATCCGCCAGCAGAACAAGTTCATGTTCTTTATCGATGAAGTCCTTTAGATGTGGTTGAAATAATTTTTGCTGTGTTTGATCTATCGATTTGCCTAACATATTTTGCAAGGATTTAACCTAAATGTAGGCAAAACGTTGCAAAAATAGTCACTGAAAATCTTAAGATTTCAACATTATAACATTGATAATCATAGGGTTATTTGGTTGGTAAGGATCGACTAAATAGCAATAGACACACAACTATTAGAAGTCGGTTCAGCGGTTGAGCGGTTCATTTTAGTTTGATTTAGGATGAAATATAGCAGATAAATCCCGAAAATTTAAACTTAAAAATTTTTGCATTGCGAGCGACCCTTTTAAGGTCAATATTGCATCCGTTCGCTACGGAGTATGGTGAGGTCGAATAATATTGCCATTCCGGAATTGTCCGTTTTCGTTTAACTCAATCTGGATCGAATAGACGCTGTTCTTTGGATTTTCGGGTGGCTCTATCCATTCAGGCACATAATAATATGTCAGTATCGCAGGTGAGTTGATATGCGGAATACCGAATAGCTTGATGAGCTCACGGCGCGACATGGTTTGTAGGCATTTTCGAGTCTTCGGCCATGTAATCGTCGATATTCCCGCATTTCCTTTATATATTTTAAATTTTTTGTCGTAATGCCAGTAAAGAAGCCACTCCGCTTTTAAATTTCGCTGGCATATGCGTTCATCCTTATCGAGAATAGACTGGGGGCTGCAAGCCAATGTCAAAAAGCTCAAATGTATGCAACACACCTTGCACTTTTTCAGGAAGCGTTTCAGTTTGAAGTTAGGTCTTTTGTCGGTGCTCATCCGCAACGTTCAATTTGTATGGCGGCAGGGAATCCCATACCCCCAAACTGCCCATTTGGTGTCAACCTTATAGTCATGCCACCACCGCAAATGAAGATTTTGCATGATTCTATTTCTTCCACCTTAGAATAGAAGTAATATAATTTGGAGTTCATATACAAATTCGGTACGCCAAATAATCTAATTATTTCATCTTGCTTCATACCCGCAAGGCATGGCATGAATTCAATAGTAGCGAGCATTCCTTTGCCTTCATGATAAATTCCTTCCTCCTCATCAAAACTCCAGGCTGTTTTAAGGTGATCAATTAAAGCATCTTTACACTGACGCTCAAATTTGCGGGCACGAGTCATTGGAGTACAGGATAGGGAGGTCAACAACAAAATGCTTACAAGAATTCGTATCATTGCTTGATGATCTTTATGGTTTTAGAATTGCTCCCCATTTGGATTTGACAAAAATACATCCCATTGGGAAAGTCATTTAAATTAATCGGTGTGCCGACTTCGGCATCAATATATTCTTTGTGCTCAACATTGAGCAGTGCCCCCAAGGCAGAATATAATCTAATTATAATCATGCCCGTGTAAGGCATCGTGAATTGTACGACAAATTGTTCACTCATTGGGTTTGGAACGGCGCGCAAACCTTTTCCAACTAATTCATCGGATTTTTGGGAAAGCCCGAAGTCACAGTTTAGAATGTCAACAGGTTCATGATTGTTGGGTTGCACATTGTCCAAGACATCGATTTGAAAACAAAATCCCAAATTCAATTGCTCACCTTCCACAACTATCTCTACTCCCCCATCACTATTGCCTTGCGAGAAATTAATCCTGCGATTCTCTAACGGAATGGAGTTGTCAAGGTCAAATGCAGAATTTAACCCGTGCATGATGTCTTGTTCATCTATGACATGCTGTAGGAGGTGTGCATGCCCTAGCTCATGCAACGCGAGTGCGTAGAAATCATACGCTCCCGCAGTTTGCGGAAGTTCGTCCATAGAATCATAAAACCAAGGATTACCATCGGGAAGGAATTCGAAAACCATATCGTAAGATACAGTCACCCCAATTTCTGTTGCTCCCCCTTGAGACCCAGAGCATCGATGTATAAAAACATCTGTTTCTGCTATGATATTAGGAGTATTAATATCCCCAAACCTCACTGTGGATATGGCGTCCATACTATTGAAAACGGAAACTGGGGCGTCGGAAAGTAACCAGCGTATGTTTGAGAGACAAGTCCATTTCAAAAGTGCCTTGCGAATGCATTGCATTGCAGATGAATTGGCAGCGATGTCAACACTTGGATATATGATGTAACCAAAGCCTGATTCTGAACCTTCCGGTTCTTCGACATCATCGATGCCAATTAAATGCCCTTCCCCCTTAATGACGGTATTCGAATTATTAATTTGATAATTTTTCCGAGAATAATGAATGTGCACAGGCTGACTAGTCTCCTCCATCGAATTGTCCGATCCATTAAAAACTCTAATATTCCCTGTTCCAGGAGTCCATGTATAATCTCCAGCGGAAGCTGTTATTGGCCCAGCTGATGGAATGCGAATCTTAATTTGATTGTCTGACCATTGGGTGATATCGTAAGAGTCTAAAGTAATCCAAATTCCTCCATTTACACTTGCATTTTTCATTTGTACAGTCCCACTCGTGCCAAAACCTGATCCATTAATCGTTAATATATCTCCTACGCCTCCATTTAAAAAATCGGGGCTGAAGCTCGTAATTTGCATACCACACATCGCAGCATTTTCGGTGTCCGTAGCATCCACCTCGTCAAAGGTCATGGTATTTGAACTAGTTGGAAATGTGGTGTAAAGTGTAAAGAGCGAAGTAAATATTTCAGGACTATCAAAACTCAAATTTGCAAGGGCTGAACAGTCTTGAATCTTTATCTTAATTCGAGCCAATTGCGCAGCATTCGGTCCAATTTCGGAAAGGTTAACGTCCCCAGCACCAGATTCGATTGGGATCACTGATATTCCAATTCCTTCTCCACCGGGTACTGTAATATCGTCAACACCAATTTGCTCGTAATTGAAAGCTGGCAAGAGTGCGGTGCCCTGCATTGCTGATACATTATTGAGCATTACAGGATCAAGCCCAAAGGCTTGCGGGTTAAAGGCAATGCGCAATATGGTACCATAGAAATAAACATTTATCGATGATGCTATTTCGATATCAAATTCAAAAAATTGCTCTCCGTTTTCTTCGACGGTGGCTGGATTCGTTAACGAAAACGTGACTTGAGCTGAGCCCGCACTCGATGTCTGAGCTTGGTTTTCTAGTATTTCTAATTGTGCTCCAAATTTTTGCGTTTGTAAATAGCCAATTGGCCAAGCATGCAGGCAATCTACCACGTGGGTAGAGTCAATAGTTCTGTACAGCAAATCGATGCATTCATAGATGTATTTGGAGTACGACGCAACGAGATAATTTTTTGTAAAATCATAATCAAAATAAAGCCCATTATGTACTTGCATTCGTTTCGATAATGGAGTCACAGAATTCGGATCGGAAGGATAACCTGCCACATCGCAGAGAAACATACCACGCTGGCCAGGATAAAAACCCAGGTTGTGCGATATACTTAAGGATGCATCGCCAACGGTACCTCCCCGCGTTATGATTTCAACAAGGTCTCCTGATCGAACCGGTTTGTCGTTGTCTTTCCACGCTTGGTTTACGCGGACGGTATTCGAAGTGTATATAAAGTCTTGGGCGGGGTTGTAGTAGGTTTGAAGGGAAAGAACTTCACCTTCGAAAATATATTCGGCCTGATCTATTCCAGATACGATCTGATGATGGACGAAGGCACTATCGGTAATGATTTGACCACGGGATAAGAAACTATTAAATAGCAATAGACACAAAACTATTAGAAGTCGGTTGAGCGGTTGAGCGGTTGAGCGGTTGAGCGGTTGAGCGGTTCATTTTAGTTTGATTTAGGATGCAATATAGCAGATAAATCGCGCGATTTGAATAGTTACGTGTAGAAAGGACTTATATTCTTAAAAAGTCAAACGAAGGGGCAATAACGTGCTACCATCATGGCCCGAAGTTATTTTCTCTTTTCCAATCCCGCCTTGTACGTATCAATTGCTCGCTGTCGCGCCATTTTATGCTCGACGATGGGCTCGGGATATTTGGAAGTCCCGTATTCGGGAACCCAACGCTTGACGTACTTTAAATCGGGGTCGAATTTTTCGGTTTGGAGGGTGGGATTGAACACGCGGAAATACGGCGCCGCGTCGCAGCCGGTGCTTGCGGCCCACTGCCAGCCTCCGTTGTTGGATGCCAATTCGAAATCAATCAGTTTTTTCGCAAAGTAAGCTTCTCCCCAGCGCCAATCCACTAAGAGATGCTTGGAGAGAAAGCTGGCTGTAATCATGCGCACCCGGTTGTGCATAAAGCCAGTTTCATTAAGTTCGCGCATACCGGCATCGACTATGGGGTAGCCGGTTTTACCATTACACCAAGCCTTAAAATGCTGCTCATCGTTGAGCCACTCAATTTGATCGTAGGCCGGCTTGAAGGCATTTTCAATCCGGTCGGGAAAATACCAGATAATGACCTGGTAGAAATTTCGCCAGATCAGCTCGTTGAGCCAGGATTTGCTTGTTTCCTGCGCGATTTTCGTCAAATGGCGAATACTCACCGTGCCAAAGCGCAAGTGCATACTCAAACGGCTTGTGCCCGGCTGAGCGGGAAAGTTCCGCTTTTCGGAATAGGCTTTTATTACTTTTTTGTCGATATCCCTGCTGGGATATTCAAATTCGAACGACTCGAAGCCCATCTCTTTCAAAGTGGGCGGTAGAGACTTAGCGTGAAAAGCTGCAAATTGATCAAAATACTTTTGCGACTCAAAAGGCTCACTCATTTCGGGTTTATACAATTCCAGCCACTTTTTGCTGAAAGGCGTGTAAACCACGTAAGGCTCACCATTGTCCTTCACCACATCGGCACATTCAAAAATCACCTGATCCTTGAAAGATTGAAATACGATCTTATTGGATGCTAGTAATTTTTCAATTTGCTCGTCCCGTTTGCGGGCGTAAGGCTCGTAGTCGCGGTTGGTGAAAACACCTTCGATGTCATAATCGACTAATAATTGCTCCCATATGGCTTCGGGATTTCCGTAACGCACTTCTAAATCGCTACCGAGTTCCTTTAATTCTTTGCGCATAGCCATCAATTCTTGATGGATAAACTGCACGCGGCTGTCTTGGCTATCATCGAGCTTGTCGAGAATCTGCTTATCGAAAATAAAAAGCGGCACCACTTGGCGGCCCGATCTAAGTGCTGCGTACAGACCTGCATTATCGCGCAACCGGAGATCGCGCCGGAACCAAAAAATAGAAATTTCTTCTCGTTTCAATTTTTAAGCTTCGTAGTTGGCTTATCGGGCTTGGCATAAGCGAAGCGGAGACCCTGCACCACGGCATTGTATCCGTCGAGACCATTAATAACTGCCGCGTTCATACGTGCAAGATCGATAAATCCATCGGAAGCTACAAAATCATCGGCTACTTCGAGCAACACCACCTTTCCGACCAAGAGGCGGGTGCCATTGGCTGGTATCTCGATGTCGGATACTAATTCGCAACCTATTTTGAGCATGCTCTCTGCTACGAAAGGAGCCGAAAAGTCAGCTAGGAATTCTGCCTTCAGATCGCATGTTTCAAACTCAGATTGGTCTGAAGCAAACCGAGCCGAGGTGCGGTGAGCCCGCTCTACCATCGGTTGGGAAACCTGGTTAATGGTATAGAAGCAGGTGCGGAGAATGTTGTCATAAGTATGTCTCTCCACATGAACAGGCCGGGTAAACATACCAATAAGCCCCGGTTTGGAACCCATGTGGACAATTGAAGAGAAAATAGCCAGATTATTTTGGCCTTCCTTGCTTCTTGTTCCTATTAGATTGGCGGGTTTGAAACCGGTGCAACTATTGATTAAATTTTTCCGGAAGGTATCGTCTAAATGGGCTATATCGCTGTCTAACCAACGCATTAAATATTCTGTATTGCCGACATTCCACCATCTAAGCCGATTACCTGGCCAGTAATCCAGCTCGATTGCTCCCCGAGCAAAAATGCCGCTAATGCGGCTCCATCGGCGGGAGTTCCTACCCGCTTCAGCGCATGGCGCTGATCGCCTGCTTCGCGCTTCGCATCCGAGTTGAGCAGTTTTTCGGCAAGGGGCGTGTCTGTGAGCGAAAGGGCAATGGCGTTGACACGGATAGTGGGCGCAAATTCGGCGCTTAGCGCCTTTGTCAGTCCTTCTACGGCCCCTTTAGCCGCAGAAATCGATGCGTGAAAATTCAATCCACGCTGCGCAGCCACAGAACTAAAAAGAACGATACTCGCTTTTCCTGATTTCTTCAATGCCGGCAAAGCCGCCTGAATGGTGTTGACCGCACCTTCCACATTGACCGCGAAATCTGCACGGTAATCCGCAATTTTCAAGCGATTAAAAGGCTTTAAATTGATACTCCCTGCAGCGTAAACCAATCCGTCCAAGCTTTCCGGCAGGAAGGACCAATCCGCATCGGAATCGGTCGCGTCCAAATCTGCTATTTGAACGTTAGCAGTAGAATTCATGCGCGATCCCGCTTCTCTCGATGCGACGAAGACTTGATGTCCTTCGGCTTTCAGCTTTTCGACTAATTCCTTGCCTATACCCGTGGTACCACCTACGATGAGATAATTCATGTGCCCTGGCTTTTAATTCGGTCAATTTCTTTAGCTACTTCTTCCGCTTCGGCGGCGATTTTATCGGATGCGGTTCTGTCTTGATGCGACAGGCGGTAGGCTTCTTCCAGCAGCTTTTTGTGCTTCTTCTCTAATTTCTCCGTCGGAGATGATTTACCAAATAGTCCAAACATATTAGTCGATGTATTTTAAAAATTCATTTCGTGCAGCGAGTTCCCGAAACTTGCCGTGGTAAGAACTGGTTACCGTAGCGCTCGATTTATCTTCAATCCCGCGCAGGGATACACACATATGGCGGGCGTCAACAATTACGGCTACATCATCGGTGTCAAGCACTCGTTTTAGTTCTTCGGCAATCTGCACGGTAAGACGCTCTTGCACCTGGGGTCGCTTAGCGAAATACTGCACAATGCGGTTAATTTTACTCAATCCAATAACCTTCCCATTCGAAATATAGGCCACGTGAGCCACGCCTATAATCGGTACAAAGTGATGCTCGCAAAACGACTGAAGGGTTATATGCTTCTCGACGAGCATTTCTTGATATTGGTACTTGTTATCAAAAAGGGCTGCAACCGGCTTATTCTTTGGGTTTAAGCCGCTGAACACTTCCTTCACGTACATTTTGGCTACGCGGCGTGGCGTTCCACTCAACGAATCGTCGGTTAGGTCTAAGCCCAAGGTGTCCATGATTTCACGAAAGTGATGGGCTATTTTTTCAATTTTTCCTTCGTCCGAAAGCACAAAGGCATCAGGGCGCATAGGGGTTTCTAAGGATGTGCCGATATGATCGTCGCCTAAGAAATGAAGGACCTTGAAATCCTTATCCTTCACATTCAACGAAGTTCCGTTCAGTTTCATACAGTGTGATTTTTAGATCAAATTTTAGGTCAATTTTTGCGCGCAATAATTTCCATATTACCGCCGCAATGTGCTCTGCAGTTGGATTTAAATCCTTAAATTCAGAAGTGTCCAGATTCAAATTCTTATGATCGAATCGATCTTCGACTTCTTCGGCTATAAGGTCTTTAAGTGCTTTGGTATCGTACACGTAACCCGTGCGCGGGTCTGTTTCGCCCCGAAGCGTAACAATTAAGTCGTAGTTATGCCCGTGGTAATTTGGGCTATTGCATTTCCCGAACAAAGACTCGTTCTCTTCGGGAGTTAATTCGGGATTGTGAAGACGATGGGCTGCATTGAAATGGGCTCGTCGAGAAACGGAAACTTTCAAATCAGAATAAATTGTTGAAAGCTTTTAACAGTGGCGGATAGCGAATTGTTGAAACCGAAACAATTATCGGCTCAAATATTCCATCATCTTAGGAAGAAGCAATCGAAACCATGGAGTATACGCGCTGCTGTTCCGCTCCATATCAGCCATAATTTCTTCTGGATATGCGTAGCGCACGGCGTCAACTTCTGCGGGGTTTAATTGGAGCTCACCATTGCACCGACCAATGAAAATATGGTCTAACTCGTGCTCCGTCAATCCATTGTCGAGGTTGGCCTTGTAATAAAATGTAAACGCTTTTTCAACTTCTGGACTTGCGCCTATCTCTTGTTGCATTTTGCGCGATATAGAAATTTCCATCGTCTCGTCTGGGCGTGGATGGGAGCATACCGCATTCGACCAAAGGCCGCCGCAGTGGTATTTTCCTTCCGATCGGCGTTGCAGCAGCATGCGACCCTGCGCATCAAAAAGAAAAACGGAAAAAGCGCGATGCAAATGAGCCCCTCGATGTGCTTCCATTTTCTCCATGAATCCCAAAGGCGCATCGTGGCGATCGACCAGGATTACTTCTTCGTAGGCTGTCACAGGGCTTAAAGCAAATTAAAACTATGCCGCACGTAGCTCGAGCAAAGCAGGGCTACTTTGCGCTTGTTGCTGATGCGGATACGGTTAGTCAAAATATCATGGACGGGTTTCGTCTTGATTTTCTTAAAGAGCTTGTAGTAATATACGTAAGCCACGAAAACGCCAAGCCGACAATCGCGGGGTAGCATTTTAATTCCTTCGTAGCCTGTTGCGAAGTCGACTTCAATGTCTTTTGAAATGGTATCTCGAGTGTCTCGATCGAAGTTTCGGAGATCAACCCCTGGGAAATAAGTGCGCCCAAGGACTTCGTAATCAGCTTGCAAGTCGCGAAGAAAGTTAATCTTTTGAAAGGCCGAGCCTAGCTTCATTGCAAATGGCTTGAGCCGCTCGTACTCCGCTTGATCTCCACGTAGAAATATCGACAGGCACATGAGACCCACCACTTCTGCCGATCCGAGAATATAGGTGCCGTACTCATCTTCCGAATAATCGCTTTTGCCCAAATCCATCTGCATCGAACGAAGGAAGGTTCGAATGCAATAGGGGTCTATTTGATACTGATTTACCGCGTGCTGAAAACTGTTAAGAATAGGATTTAAGCTGATACCGTCAGCTATGGCGGCAAAGGTATCGTCCTCAAATTTATGAAGCAGTGCTTCCTTATTGTACCCGTGAAAAGAGTCAACTATCTCATCGGCGAAGCGCACAAATCCATAAACAGCGTAGATTGGGTCGCGTAAGTCGGAGGCTAAGAATCGGATGCCAAGTGAAAACGACGTACTGTACCGTTTGGTAGTTAACCGGCTGCAACTTATTGAGACTTCATCGTAGAGACTTTTCATACGCCTTTCATTTTCATAACTTCATCGGCTACCACCTTGCCGGAAATTAAGCTCGGAGGCACGCCGGGACCTGGCACTGTTAATTGACCTGTGTAGAACAGGTTCTTAACCTTTTTGTTTGCAATCGAAGGCTTAAGAATAGCTGTTTGGCGCAAGGTATTTGCAAGTCCGTAGGCATTTCCTTTAAAGGAATGGTAGGCACTCATAAAATCCTTACATCCAAAATCTTTCCGAAAGATAACATGATCTCGGATATTTTCACCTGTTCGTTCTTCTAATCGCTTCATCACTTTTTGATAGTAGTCTTCGCTTATCTCCGGAGAGTCGAGCAGACCAGGTGCTGTAGGAATAAGAATAAAAAGGTTTTCCATACCCGCAGGGGCAACGGTATCATCAGTTTTTGAAGTCACTGAGACATAAAATAGCGGATTATCGGGCCATTCAGGCTTCTCGTAAATGTCGCGGGAATGCTGGCCGAAATCGGCATCGAAGAATAGGTTGTGGTGCTCTAGATTTTGAACTTTCTTGTTCACTCCAATGTAATATAACAAACTCGACGGCGCCATCTCACGCGTCTCCCAATACTTTTCGGAATAATTTCTATATGCCGGTTCAAGCAATTGTTGCTCCGTATGGTGATAATCGGCACCGGAAATCACCACATCTGCAGGATAAAATTTCCCATTTGCCACCACCCCAGTTGCTACACCATTTTTGATTTCAATACGTTCTACCGGGCTATCTGTGTGGATTTTGACTCCTATCGATTTAGCTAAATCTACCATGGCGGCCACAATGCGGTGCATCCCACCATTCGGATACCAGGTGCCGAGCTTAATGTCGGCGTAATTCATTAAACTGTATAAAGCGGGGGTTTTATTCGGCATTGCCCCTAAAAAAAGCACGGGAAATTCGAGCAATTCGATCAAAAGGGGGTGTTTAAAATATTTTCGCACGTGGCTCGAAAGCGAGTTGAGAAGCTGCAAACGAAAACTCCCGCTTATTACTTTCCAATCGAGAAATTCCATAATACTGCGACCTGGCTTGTACACCAAATCGTTGATGCCAACATTGTACTTATAAGCGGCTTCCGCCAAAAAAGCGTCGAGTCGGTTGGCGCTCCCTGGCTCGTATTGCTCGAACATTTGCCGAAAGGCGCCATAATCTGCTGGAATATCCATGCGCACCCCTTCCGGAAAAAACACGCTGTAACTTGGATCTAAACGCTCGAGAGTGTAGTAGTCGGAGACATTTTTTCCAAAATAACCGAAAAACCGCTCGAAGACGTCGGGCATCCAGTACCAACTGGGACCCATATCGAATGTAAAACCTTCGGCTTCAAACTTTCTTGCCCGACCTCCGGGGCTCTCGTTTTTTTCGAGAATGGTGACTTCACAACCCGCCAAAGCGAGATGCGCCGAAACAGAAAGTCCGGCAAAGCCGGACCCAATCACTACAACGCGTTTGGTCATTTATTTATAGTCCGACAGCTGAACCATCAGCTTCTTACGGGCCAAAAAGATACGGCTTTTAATCGTCCCGATGGGTAAATCGAGTCGGTCTGCGATTTCTTTGTATTTGTAACCGCGGTTGTAGAGTTGAAAAGGAATACGATACTCGTCTTCCAGAGCATCTATCACTTTTACAATTTGTTGGTGCGAATAAGCGCTCTCGGGGCTTTCGATGCCTCGAACGGAAGTCGCGGTGTTGATAAAATACTGCTCATCCGTTTGATCAATAATGGTATTTGCTCGAACTGCCTTGCGGTAGTTATTAATAAACGTGTTGCGCATTATGGTGTACAACCAAGCTTTGAGGTTGGTGTGCGCCTGAAATTTATCGCGATAGGTCAGCGCTTTGAGGACGGTGTCTTGGAGCAAATCGTTCGCTTCTTCGTCGTTATTGGTAAATCCGTAAGCGAAAGATTTGAGGGGCTTTTGAAAATCTATCAGCTGTTTGTCGAAATCTAATTGGCTCATGGCTTTGATTCTAAACTTTGTTAAACAAATGTACTCAAAAGATTAGACGAAACAAGAACGGAGCCATGTTAATCTCTGCTAAATAAAAAATGCGCGCGTCTGATAGAACGCTTTCATCGCATGATTCCGTTTGATTCCAGCATTGATTTGAATTCGTCAATGGAAAGATTTATGTGGAGCTTCTCATGATTAATCATGGCAGCATGCACTTCAAGCCGATTGCAAACAACGAGCTCTTTATCGGGGAAGTGTTCAAGCATAATCTTTAAGAGCTTATTGCGTTCGTGTACCGATGCGAACGCGTGTGTGGACGTGGCGATTACTCCACAATCTCTTTCGACCGCCGCCAATTTGGCTTGCAGGATGGGCACGGACTGGCCCAAGTACACAGATTCATGACCTTCTTTTCGAGTTAAAAAATGGAAGAACAAGAGCCCCAATTCGTGGTATTCGCCTTCCGGCAAAAAGAATAGAACCCGGGCTGGATTCGGACAAAGAACCCGACGTTGTTCATCAATGGCGACAATGAGCTTTTGGCGAATGAGATGTGAAATAAAATGCTCCTGGGCAGGATTGATGGTGCCGGCTTGCCACAGCAAGCCCACCTTCTGGAAAAAAGGGTAAATGACGAACAGCATCGTTTCTTCGAAGCCTAAATGGCTCGCGCAGTTTGCAATAATCTGCTCGAAATGAACTTCGTCAAGTTCCATCATTGCCAAGAGAAGGCCTTCAATTTGCGCTTCTTCAGAGGCTGGTTTGGAACTCACTTCTATGACTTTGGCTTGCATCTCGGCTTCTGTCAAGCGTACAATCTGCGAAATTTTATATCCCGAATTGTTGAGTACAGCGATATTTAGAATATGTCGCAATTCTTCGTCGCTGTATTTTCGGATGTTGGTATCCGTGCGCTGGGGCGCCAAAACACCGTAGCGTTTTTCCCAAATCCGCAGCGTATGAGCACGAATCCCAGATAAGCGTTCTATGTCCTTTATACTATATTTCGACATGCTGCATAAAACCTAAAGCCTTCTGTTGTTGTTTAGTATTTGTAGTGTCAAACGTAAACAAAATTCGGTGGTTGTGCATTTGAGATTGAGAAATAGCATAGCAATCACTCAATTCTGGCATCTACCAAGCTGTTTATCTGGTTTTTATCTGCGGCACAATCGTAAGACAGATTGGGCATTCGAAATTCGATTACCGAAATCCACCATTCAAATCATTTAATAACCTTGTACTAAACAGCTTTTCGGCCCTGCCGTCCGCGCCATTTGTGTTTTTCAGTCAGTCTTCCCTCATCATCCCGCAAGGCGATAGGTACGGGAAGCTAATTCAAAAGAACCTAAGTACAATTCCCCGCTCAAAACCTTAATTTTGCGCATGGAAATTCTCGAAAAGATCAAACTCCTTCCCAAAAAGCCGGGAGTCTATCAATTCAAGGACAGTACAGATAAAATCATTTATATCGGGAAGGCCAAAAACCTGAGAAACCGCGTAAGTTCTTATTTCCTGAAAAACGGTGGGCATACAGGTCGTACGCGTGTTATGGTGAAACGAGCCGTGGATGTGGCCTTCATTGTAGTTGAAACGGAGCTCGATGCCTTACTGTTGGAGAATAATCTGATTAAACAGTATCAGCCTCGTTATAATGTGATGCTTAAGGATGACAAAACCTATCCTTGGATCTGTATTAAGAGTGAACCTTTTCCCAGAATATTTGCCACCCGCACGAAAATAGCCGATGGCTCACTTTATTTCGGGCCCTATGCATCGGTGAAAACCATGCGCACAGTCCTTGATCTACTTCGCCAACTGTATAGTATTCGAACCTGCAATCTCGACCTGAGGCCAACACAAATAGCCAAAGGAAAGTACAAGGTCTGCCTCGAATATCATATTGGCAATTGTTTAGGGCCTTGTGAAGGCTTTCAAACCCAAGCGCATTACGACCAGCAGATCGAAGAGATCAAGGACATTATTAAAGGACATATTAACCAGGTGGTACGCCTTTTACAGCAGCGAATGCAGGAGCTATCCGAGCGATTGGATTTTGAATTGGCTCAGGATGTAAAGGAAAAAATTGAAATTATTCAGCGCTACCAAAGTAAGAGTACCATAGTAAATGCCTCGGTGGGAAGTGTGGATGTGCTCACTGTTACTTCCGATTTGCAACACGCTTACGTAAACTATTTAAAAGTGATCGACGGCGCGATTGTGCGAGGCCACACCCTTACCTACCGCACACAGCTGGAAGAAGAAGCTTCGACTATTCTCGATTTGGCCTTAGCCGAGTTGAGCGGCGACCACGGCAGTCTCGCCAGAGAAATATTGGTCGAAATACGCCCCGAATCCGAATTTCCAGATCACGTATTTAGCATACCGCAGCGAGGCGACAAGAAGCAACTCATTGAACTTTCTCTCCGAAACGCCAAATATTACATGCTTGACAGGCAGCGGCAAACCAAATTTAGCGACCCCGAAGCGCACGCCGACCGGCTGATGGAGCAGATGAAAAAAGACCTTCGCTTAAGCGAAAATCCGGTGCATATAGAATGCTTCGACAATTCCAATTTTCACGGCACCAACGCGGTAGCCGCTTGTGTGGTGTTCAAAAATGGAAAGCCCAGCAAGAAGGATTATCGGCACTTCAACATAAAAACCGTAGAAGGCTCCGACGATTTCGCAAGTATGCGCGAGGTGGTGCACCGCCGCTACAAGCGTATGCTTGAAGAAGGAGAGTCGCTGCCGCAGCTCATCGTGATAGATGGTGGAAAGGGCCAACTTAGTGCAGCCCTTGAAAGTCTTGATCTATTAGGCATTCGCGGGCAAATAGCCATAGTGGGCATCGCCAAGAAGCTCGAAGAGATCTATTACCCCGGCGATACCCTTCCGCTCTACATCGACAAACGATCGGAAACCTTGCGCACCCTGCAGCAACTTCGCGACGAAGCACACCGCTTTGGAATAACCCACCACCGCAATAAGCGCAGCAAGGCCGCAGTACAAACAGAGCTCACCCAAATACCAGGAATAGGCCAAAAGCTGGCCGAAAAATTACTCCGCGAATTTCAATCCGTGGCGCGAATGCGCAAAGCCCAACCCGCTGAAATCGAAGCCGCAGTTGGCAAGTCAAAAGCCGGCGTGGTTTTGGAGTGGCTGAAGATCGAATAGCTGCTGGATTGGCATTCCGATTTCCGTTCAGCCGGATTTCCAGTGCCGATGCATATATTCCATGCAGGCGTTCAATACCATTTGCAAGGCTATTATAATTTTACGTGAGATTTAAATGAATGCGCTCCGCAGCATGTTATAATACTAAAGCAAATCAATCGTTCAAAAACGCCTTTGTAAATTGCAGCGCAGCCCTTTCATGGATGATCTTCGCTGATGGGTTCCGCTGCATGTACAATGCTGCGGCAAACTCCGTAGTTCAGCCCAATTAACATCTGGTGCTGTTGTCTCTCTCAGTTTCAATCTGCTTTCAGGATACATCGAGTAGGTATCAAAACCTTACTAGACTTCTACCTGCTCCAAAGCAGCTCCCACTATAATCCATACTTGATCCATACTTAGTCCACACTTGGATAATACGCTGATTATTATGAAAAATTGAAGTTAAAGCGGAAAATGGAGAACACTTCATGGCCTAAAATGAGATAGGCCGCCCGACATAAATATTGGAGTTTGAACGAAAATTTAATTTTCTGTTCACCTTTTGGTTTTTGATCGATGAAAGGGTTATAAGTGGCGTTGAACCGATTCGGAATTATTCCGAAAGCCAGCGCTAATAACTGATCAAAAACCAAATAGTATGAAAAAACAGATGCTTTCGTGGAAGCTTTGGCAGATTCTATTTTTGCCATTGCTCCTGTGGTCTGCTTCGGCGTACGCCGACGCAGAGCCAAACAATTCATTCGCAGAGGCCAACCCTCTTCCGTTGAACACTTCCCAGGCGGGAAGTCTCTTTTCAAATCCGGCAAGTGATACCGAAGATTGGTATGAATTAACGCTCCCTGCAAATGGAAATGTAACGCTCACCGCTTCCTATCAAGCTGGCTTATCGGGGTTCATATACATCCATAACAGTGCAGGTGCGCAACTCGGTTTCGCTTCAAGTGCTACAGGAACGCTTACCATTAATTGTATTGCGGCAGGCACCATCTACGTTCGCGCTACACGGAATGGCGGCTCCGGTACGTACACCTTGAGTGTAACGCTAAATCAGCCGCAATTTTCGACTGATATAGAGCCAAATGGCGGCAATAATGTCTTGCTGTCGATTGAATCGATTCAACAAACTTTTCAGGAAAACCAACCATGGACAGGTCAATTGGGTCACACCAATGCAGGGGTTTCCGACATACAGGACTGGTTTTATATTGTCTCTCCCGAAGATGGGAATGTCGTGCTAACCGTCAATCCTACCGGAACACTAACAGGGTTCATTTACCTCTACGAAAAAGACGGAACTCAAATTGGGTTCTCGCAGATGAACCAAAATGCGAACACCATATTTACTGGGCTTTGTTACGCAGCAGATACGCTCGTGGCCCGAATTGGTCATAGCGGCGGTTGCGGTTCCTA
>JBBQFC010000066.1:0-16282 GCA_038321615.1 Flavobacteriales bacterium
ACTAAGCGGCGATCAGGAAGTGCCCGAAGTGGCTACCGCTGGCAAAGGATCCGGAATTGTGAGCATCGATCGCGATCAAACAAATGCCCATTTTATGATGGTGGTGAACGATTTGACCGGGCCGCTTGCCATGGGCCATTTGCACAATGGAGCGGCAGGAAGTAATGGAGGCGTAATTTTTACTCTTAGCGACTTTTTTGATCAAGCTGAAATTTACGACGGCGCATTTGGCTATTGGGATGCTGCCAGTTCAACGCCTTTCGATGCGTCGGCAGCTGCGGCTTTCCGCGAAGATTTGGTGTATGTGAATATTCACACATCTGCAAATCCTTCGGGTGAGATTCGCGGTCAGGTAATCCGCAATTCGATTTGCAGTGAAAGCATTTTGGGTATTTATCGTGCTCCTGAGCGAAAGAACCTATCCATTTTCCCAAATCCAACTTCGGGTAGTGTGCAGCTTCAATTGAGCGAAATCAACGCGCCCACTCAAGTGGTGGTAACAGATATCTCGGGTAAAACGGTATTGGAACGGAATTTAGGCCTTAGTGCCCCCGCGCTTTACACCCTTGACATTAGCGGAATTGCCGCTGGCGTTTATGTGGTAAATATCCGCGCAGGAAAAGCCATTTACACCGCGAAGCTATTTGTGGAATAATAGATTTAGATTATGAAACAGTGAAAGGAAGGGCATCGATATCGATGCCCTTTTTTTCACCATTCCAAAAAGCTCACCCCGATACCAATAGTGGTTTGGCTGTGGTTGTAATCGATCAGGGTTTCGCCGTAGCCGGTGAAAAATTGGAACTGTAGGCGGAGATTACTAATTACCGGAAGCACGTAATTTAATTGCAAGCTTCCGCGATTTATCTTGTTGAAAGGGGTGTGGATCACCGCATATACTTGCTGATTTTTCCACGTGTAGATCACGTCGATGGCGGCTCGGCCAATGAAGTTGCTTATTTCCGGATTCTCATCGTCATCGTCGGGGATGCGTAACCACGGGCGGGCGTTGAATTGCCAGTTCTTATAAGTCAAGATGGCCATAAACCGCACCCGATTCCAACTTCTTGAAAGCGGTAAAGCGCGGCCATTGCTTTGATGCACAAACCCACCGCCGAGCATGCGGAGCTTGGTACTGCCCCAACTTAGATTCATCGGGAAGGTCAGGAAGATCTCCGGTTCGTAATTCAATTCCCGGAAAGGCCGAGAAAGCTCCACATTATAGACTTGCCAATGCGCTACCTGTGTGTAAGCTGCCCAAAGGTCTCCATAATCTCCAAACACCCCTTGCCATAGCTTGGTTTTCAGGCTGATTTGAAACTTCGCTTCGTAGCGATTTAGGGACGCCGAAGTATCTACCGAATAAGCTGGATTTTCGCTGCGGGGCATCTCATTGGGATTATCCGACCAGCGCCCGGCCGTAACGTAAATTGGTTGATAGGGCGAAAGTCGAAAGATGCCTTTTTTAGTAGCATCGGTCAATTCCCAGCGCTCATCGAGGCTGATCGTGTCAATCTGCCAATCTGTACTAAATATGCTCTGGGCCACAGCTTGCGTCGGCGCTAGTATAAAGGGAAGAAGCACGATGAGCGCAAGTAGTTTCCGAAGTATCGGTCTTTCCATGCGCTGCGAGCTTATTCCCACGAACTTAAAATCGGGAGAAGGGCTGCATGAATGGCTTCATTGCCGCATACCATGGTTCGAGTGCTCAAAAACTCTTCACCGCCGCGAAAGTTGGTGACCATACCACCAGCTTCTCTAACGATTACCGCTCCGGCTGCGCAATCCCAAGGGTGGAGACCATACTCGTAAAAGGCATCGAAGCGGCCGCAGGCCACATAGGCCATATCGAGCGCTGCAGAGCCCAGCCGACGTACTCCTCTAGTGGCAGCGTTTACCTTCGCCAATAGGTCGAGATAGGCCAATTGCTTGCCCTTATTATCGTATGGAAAACCCATGGCTATCAGCGAATGAGCGGCTATGGTCTCGGCCGAAACGTGGATAGGCTCACCGTTGAGCGTTGCGCCTTGGCCTGTGGCTGCCGTAAAGCACTCATCGCGCTCGGGGTCGTAAATTACGCCGAGAATAAGCTCATTGCCCTTCTGAAGCGCCACGCTGGTGCAATAGCAGGGTATTCCGTACAAATAATTGGTGGTGCCATCGAGCGGATCGATGATCCAATTATACTCCGCGCCCACTTTTTGGCTGGTACCTTCCTCGGCGATAAATCCCGATTCGGGAAGGAGTTTTTCTAAAAAAGAAATAAACAGCACTTCGGCTTCTTTATCGGCCCGGCTTACCAAATCATTGGCGCGGCCCTTAAATATAATGTCGCTCTTGGCGATGGAAGTTCTTTCCGATTTTAGGAATTGACCCACCTTTCGGCTAATGGATTCCAGGTCGGCGCGTAGATCAAGCATAGGTGGTAAGCGGAATTGGTTGGGTTAGAAGCAAGCCGTCGCGGTCAATGGCGGTGAGCTCGCGCTCGCAGATGGTATTCACGAGCGTGGCGTCGTAGGGCTCCTTCACCTTCACGTAGTTTCGCGTAAAGCCATGCATCATACTGCCTTCTTCTTCGGCTTCAAAAAGTACAAATTCCCGTTTGCCCACCTGCGATTGGTAGAAGGCTTGTTGCTTCTTGTTCGAAAGGATGCGCAGCCGCTTATTGCGTTCTTGTCGCAGGTCCATCGGCACCACTTCGGCTATGCGTAGGGCAGTGGTATTGGGCCGCTCCGAGTAGGTGAACACGTGGAGATAGGCGATGGGAAGGTCTTTCAAGAAATTGTAGGTTTCTTCAAAATGCGCATCCGACTCGCCGGGAAAACCGGTGATTACGTCCACGCCGATACAAGCATCGGGCATAAGCCGCAAGATCGCTTCGACACGGCCGCGATATAAATCAGATCGATACCGGCGGCGCATGGCTTGAAGCACTGCATCGGAGCCGCTCTGCAGCGGAATGTGAAAGTGGGGGAGAAACTTGCGGCTTTTCGCAACAAATTGGATGATCTCCTCACTCAATAGATTGGGTTCAATAGATGATATTCGGTAGCGCTCCACGCCGTCCACTTCTTCGAGTGCGCGCACGAGATCGAAGAAGCTTTCATCAGTTCCATTTCCGAAATCACCAATATTAACGCCCGTAAGCACAATCTCTTTGGCTCCCGTGGCGGCGGCTTCCTTGGCCAAGGCCACGGTAGTAGCAATATTAGCGCTGCGGCTCCTTCCTCTTGCAAGCGGTATGGTGCAGAAAGCGCAGAAGTAATTGCAACCGTCCTGCACTTTTAAAAAGGTTCGTGTGCGGTCGCCTGCCGAAAAGCCCGGAACAAAATCGCGGGTTTGCTTAATTTCTCCAGCTACCGCTCGATTCTTTTCGGTGATCAATTCATCTTCGAGATAAGCCACCACGTTGAACTTTTCAGAAGCGCCAAGCACCAAGTTTACGCCTGGTATGGCTTGAATTTCTTGCGGCTTGAGCTGCGCATAGCAACCGATTACGATTACGATTCCTTCTGGATTCACGCGCAAAGCTTTTCGCACAATCGCGCGACATTTTTTGTCGGCTTCATCCGTTACGGAGCAGGTGTTGATTATAAAAACATCGGGAGCATGGGTAAACTCCACCCGGGCGTACCCAGCATCCGTGAGTTGGCGGGCAATGGTGGATGTCTCGGAGAAATTGAGCTTACAGCCGAGGGTGTAAAAAGCTACTTTGCGAAGTGGGAGCACGCGCAAAAGTACAACGGCAGGTCGGGTTTTGAAAATAGCTCTGCACGTGCTACCAAATAAAAGGTGTAGTTTCGGTAAGTGATGATAAGGCGATCTTTAATTTTGGCGTTGGGTGCAGCCACCTTTATGGCCTGCTCCGAGGATCCACCGCCGAAGCGTTGCTTTATGGTAAAGGCTTCAGCTTACAACAGTGTGCCTTGGCAAACCCGCCCCGGTACGTCTGGCGCTATCACAGCTTGGGGCGACAAGTTGGTAGATAGCATTCCGAGCATCGCCATCTCCCGCGATTTACTCGATAGTGGACTTACCCATGGCTCGCTAGTCTATATAGCCGGCTACGAGCTGCCCTTTGTAGTAAACGATAAAATGAACAAACGTCACCGCAAGCGCATCGACCTTCACATGGGCAAAAACGTGCGAAAAGCCCGCGAGTTCGGAGTTAAAAAGGTGGAGATCTGTTTTGAGATTCCGGCTGAGGTAGTTTTGGAAGAGTAGGGGTATTCTTTTTTCTTACCGATTTTAATTGTTGGTTTAGCAGGACAACTAGCTTGTATTTATTCGGCAGTGAGGGCCAATTCGAATTTTGAGCGGTTTAGATTTTCCGGAAGCTTGCGCTGGCATCTATACATCTAAATGATTCCTTTGATGAAGCTGTCGAATATACCCGGCATAGGATTTCTACAAAAATTTATTCAATTAAGCAGCGTCCGCTCTAAAATATAAATGGTCTTGTAAAACAGTTTTATTTAAAATTATTCAGGTCCTACTTCCATTACCACGTTTTTTCAGGAAAACAGGCTATCGTACATCCAAGGATAATCCCGTTTCAGATTTTCGCATAAGTCTGTGTAAAATTTATTCCACTCACTTTCATTCATTTCATTTCCTCTTTTTCCAGTTTCTACGGATATTGCAGCACCATTTCTCCACGCCAGGGGTACATCTAGCTCTTTTTCCGCCTTCTTTCTTCTAACGTTGGTAAACAGGGTTCCAATGCCTGTATGGACAGTTGTAGGGAAGTCTTGAACTAACGTCTTTAACAATTCCGCCTTATTTTCTTCTTTCCATCTTAATTCTAGTCTTTCAATTTTGTTGATTACAGCATTGTCCAACGAAGATTCAATCGGGATTAACATCACCCACTTTGCCTGGGTTTCAACTAGGAAATTACCCTGCTCGTTATTGATGGCGTAAGAGGCAGCAATAAAACTTTTGTGGTGATCAAAATACAGGACTTGATAATCGCTCGATTTTGAGAAGTCAAAGAGGGTATTCAGAGAAGAAGTCCTAATTTGAATTAGGTGGTTTTCATCCCCTAATTTCAATTCCTTTATTTTAACGTTGGTTTCTGCTGATGGTAGGAGAATCGATTCAAGCTCTATCGGTTCTAGGTCTCTTAAAGAAAAATGGGCAATGGGTTTCATACAAATAAGTTTTAGTTAAAATCATTATTTGTATTTCGCAAAACCAATAGGCTTCGTAACGTTTATTTTGACTAATCGTCCGTATTGTTTTACCACCGTGGTGTCTTCACTCGGTTGGTACCCTTTCAGGTTCGAAATACTAGTCGAAGGTAATAAAAAACCCAAAATCAACTTTAAATTTTAAGGTTTTCCCAGAATCTTGCATGTAATGTTTTGCAACGCTCAGAATAAGATGAAGTAGTATAAGCTGTACCAAAAAAATAGACACGTCAAAATTGGAATTAAATTTAACTGTCGAATGAAAAGGGGGCAGTTTACCCCGAGCCACATAGTTGGGATTCCCAAGGAGTCGGAGTCTGGAGACACAAGTTTGAAATGGTCTAGTACTACTGGACAGATTTCCATTCCAACATTGCTGTTTTGGTTTTGTAAATAGGGGTTTGGGGAATCCGATGAAATAAGGATTAATAAACTCCTGTCCAAAACAACTAGACCATCACGGTCTCTCCAATTCTATTTCAAAAAGTCTCCATCAATAATTAGAAGTCTGACACCTTTTTCGGAAACGGAACGATGTGAACTGAGTTCGTCAGACACAATATAGGTTTCGCCCTTTTTTAGTTTGATTTTTTCACCTGTGCTAAGTTCAGTGATAAACTCTCCGTCTAGACATTGAACAATATGTCCTTTTTGACACCAATGGTCTGCTAAATATCCGTTTGAATATTCCACTAACCGTATTCGAAGTCCATCAAATTGTATTGTTTGCCAAAATGCTACTCCTATTTCTCCTTTGTATTCAACTTTTTCAATTGAAGTCCAATCTATTTCTTGAAAGGGAATCTTACTCATTTTTTAAATCTATTAGTTCTCGTTGGGGACGTCCGCTACGTTGGCAGGTAACCTGCGTTCATATGATTTTCAATAAAGGCTTATTGAGTGGATACGCAACACTATATCGTCTATATCAGCTATGGGCTAAATGCTGTGTTCAAGCAAATATAACCACAACTTGCCGATGCCGCATAAATATTGCTCGCACCTATAACGGGACTTCAGTAACTGAAGCAGACGGATTTGCTATCTTGCAATCTGTAAATTAACATGACACTAACATGAAAAATGGCCAATAAATGCTGAAGGCGTTCTTTTGTGTTGCTTTATGGAATAATCCTTATTGGTTGGGAATGCTGTAGTGAGATTAATGAAGGGAGGAGCTCAATATCGTTTGGCGTACAAGTACATCTTAATAAGCTGTACAGTGCTTTTCGCAGGTATCGCGCATCTGTATGCTCAAAGCATTCAATTTGAATCGATTCCTACCACATTGGGACTTTCTCAAAACTTTGTAAATGACATTGCGGCAGATACTACAGGGTTTATCTGGATTGCCACTCCAAGTGGCTTAAACAGGTTTGATGGCTACGAATTCAAAACCTTCAAGAATGAACCGCTCGATTCCCTATCTCTCGGGAGCAATCGAGTTTACCAAACGATCATTGATCGGGATGGTGCTCTCTGGGTTGCACATGAGAAGGGTTTGCAAGTTTATAATTCACAAAGCGGGGGCTTCATTCGAGTTCCATTAGACCCCAACGTTGCCGTGCGCCACCTGATATTGGATAAAGATTTGGGGGTTATAGCCTTAGACAGCGAGCTATTGATACATCAAATTAAGAGAATCCAGCACGATAAATTTGTCATCATCAGTCACCAAAGACCGATTAGTAAAGACAAAAATGATGTAATTTATACCATCGCTCTCGACCGTCAAAACCGACTTTGGATAAATGCAAGAACCTACTTGGGATTGGTTGATCTTAATTCAAGCCAAGCGCAGATGAAATACGTCGATTGGCTAAGCTGGGAAGGAAATTCTCAAACTATTTTAAACCAATCAACTAGCGCAGTAAAGCGGTCTAATCAGCTGGGAGCTCCAGGATTGGTGCAAGGAAGGAACGGTCAAATTTTTGTTTATAACGAGAACGTCTTATCCGTGATTGACGGCGAAATCGTTAAGACCAATTTGATTGGTGAGCTCAGGAATAGCCCACCTTCAAATTGGGTTTTCAACGGCTATCATGACGCATCAAATCTCCTTTGGCTTTATTCTAAATGGCCAAACTCAGCTTTTGTGCTTGACTTAGCTGAGCTGAAGATGGTCAATGGAAGTGAACGAATATTTGAAAAAATACAAGTAGGCATAAGCGCTATTATAGAGTCTCAAGATGGACTTATGTGGGCCACAACAATTGGAAACGGAATTTACAAAGGAGTGCGGCACAATGAAATATTCAATAGTCCTCCTGTTTCTTCGAAAATTTTGACATCTAGCACCTATCCTATTTACAAAGATGAAGAAGGAAACGTTTGGCTCGGAACCGAAAACCAAATATTGGTCATTCCCAAAGGCTTCGACACGCCACAAGAAATAAATATTCCAAAAAACTACTACGCCGATTCAGATTTAGGTGAGCGAAAATTAATTTTTTCTGTAAAGTTTATCAAAGGAGATGGCGAAGGAGGACTTTGGGTGGGAAATCACGAGGGATTGCATCATCTCAAAAAGAATGGGATTGAGATCAAAGAACACCGATTCTATAGCATCTACGGAGGAAGTAGAACAAATGGAAAAGATTCTCCACTTGGCGTGTACGACCTATTCATAGACGAATTTGACGCAATATGGCTGGCTACGGCAGGGGAGATCGGTAAATTCGATGCTGAAACAGGCTCATTTGAAGGCCATTCTTTTGAAAGTGACTTCAAAATATACAACTATTACCGCATCTCAAATCGGATTCTTAAAACCAAAAAACAAACATTCTGGATCGGAACGATGCAGGGATTGATTCAGTTCGATAGCGCCAACCGCACTTTTCAATTTCACAGAAATAATCCAAAGGATATTCATTCGCTTGCATCAAATGAGATTAAGACGATAGCTCACGACCCCAGTGATCCCGAAGTAATATGGATAGCAACCAACGGCAGAGGCCTCGATCGATTGAATACCAGAACAGGAGACTTTTTGCATTATACAGAAAAAGACGGCTTACCGGACGAAACGATTTATGGTATCTTAAACAACGGTAAAGAGGAGCTATGGCTTAGTACAAATAAAGGCCTATGCTCCTTTAATCTACAGAGCCACTATATACAGACTTATAGTGCCCTCGACGGACTACAAGACAACGAGTTCAATACGAGATCATTCTTTAAAGGGAAGGACAACGAGTTCATATTTGGCGGGATTTACGGCTTGAACCGGTTTTATCCCGATCAATTGTTTGAATCAAATTATCAGCCGATGACTTCCATTATCGGTGTGAAAGTCAACAATGAATCAATCACCTATCATCCGCAATCAGAAATATTATCGCACGCCATTGAAGAAGCAACTGACATTTACATATCGCCTGATGTGAAAATGGTGTCTTTTACCGTATCAGGTTTGGACCTAAGCGCTCCTGAAAATACAAATTACCAATACAAGCTTGAAAATTATGACGAAAATTGGAATACCATTGGCAAAGAACGTGTTATCACATTCACCAATCTTCCCTACGGTGATTTCAAGTTAAGGATCAGGTCTTCCAATCGCTCTGGAAAATGGAGCGATAAAACGCGGGATATAACCATTCACATGATTGCTCCATTGTGGCAAAGGTGGTGGGCATACACAGCCTATGCGGCGATTTTGATTCTTGTTATTATCAGTATTTTCAAATTTCAACTTAAACGAGAAAATAGCAAGCGAGAATCACAGCGTCTGCAAGAATTAGATACGCTTAAAACGAGACTGTTTACCAATATTACGCATGAATTCAGAACTCCGATTACGGTGATCTCGGGTATGGCTGGCATGATACCCAATCAAGAACAATACACAGGAGCCATTCAAAAAAATGCTGATAACCTCTTGCAAATGGTAAATCAGATACTCGATCTGGCAAAGCTGGAATCGAACAAGCTAGAGGTAAACTATATCAATGGAAACATTGTGGAATACATAAAGTACCTCACAGAATCGCTTCGCAGCAATGCCTTACAGCAAAACAAACACCTGAGCTTTCATTCATCCCATGATGTCATTGTAATGGATTATGATGAAATGAAGACGCGCCACATTATTTACAATTTGCTTTCCAATGCTTTGAAATTCACAAAAAGTGAAGACCGAATTGACGTTAGAATCACATTAAATGGTGTGACTGAAATTTGGGTTGAAGTAGAAGATTCAGGAATCGGAATCGCAAAGGAGAAATTGCCATATATTTTCGATCGCTTTTACCAGGCCGATAATTCTTCGACCAAGGCAGCCCAGGGAACGGGCATTGGTCTTGCATTGTGCCATGAACTGATAAGACTCTTAGGCGGCAGATTGCAAGTAAAGTCTGACATAGGCCTAGGAAGCACCTTTGGTTTTGCTCTACTTATAAAAAATGTGAGTAGCCAGGGCTCATACACGGCCATTCCCGAGATTCTGGAACCGGAATTACCCTTTCAAAGGTCAAATGGCCTGGAAGCAACTTTCGATGAGAAAAAACCACTTTTACTTCTTGTAGAAGACAATTATGAAATCGCTCGCTTCATCGAATTGTTGCTAGAAGGCTCATATTCCATTGTCCATGCCGAAAATGGTCAACGCGGGATAGAAGAGGCTATTTTAAGAATTCCTGATGTCATAATTAGTGATGTGATGATGCCCTTGAAAAATGGTTATGAAGTAACTGAAACGCTCAAAACAGACATCCGCACCAGCCACATCCCCATCATATTGCTCACGGCGAAGGCTTCCCAGTCCGATCGGAATGAAGGACTAGAAAAAGGCGCGGACGCCTACCTCCATAAACCTTTTGACAAAGCTGAATTGCAAATAAGACTGAGGAAGCTCATCGAACTCAGGCGAAACCTTATCAGTAAGTTCAAAGGGCTCGAAGTTTCAGATGACTCTTTCCATGAACTGGAAAACCAATTCTTGCAACAAGTGAAGAATGCTGTGATTGAAAACATCAACAAGTCAGAATTTAAGATAGAGGATCTGGAAAATTCCATGAAGCTGAGCAAGATGCAACTTTACCGAAAGCTGAAAGCATTAACAGGAATGAGTCCAAGTATAGTGGTGAGAGACATTCGTCTGAATGAAGCTATAAAACTGATTCGAAAGGGTGAACTCAGTGTTTCGGAAGTGGCTTATGAGGTTGGATTTAGCGATCCCAGCTACTTCACTCGTGCCTTCAAAGAAAAATTCGGCACAGCTCCAAGCAAGTATAATTAACTGATTTTGTGTAATTTGCATATTCATGCAATCTGAGTCCTAGACTTTGCAAGCTAAGTCCAAGTCATTGAAAAGACTCGACGATACATTTGCATCAAACCCGTATTTCACACAAAACTATTTCTCATGATTCAAGACTTTACAAAACAGTTATGCATGCTTGCAGTCCTTGCCATTCCTTCAGCTTCGGCGGTGATGGCTCAAGGGCCTACCAACAATTCGATTAATTTTGAAATTAGACCTTACATTGTCACTTACGATGGCTTCAGCGATGTGAGTAGTGATGGAGAGGTAGTAGCCAAAATTCGAACTACAAATCCAGATGGTGGGTGGTATGATTATATCTGCTATCAATATCCTTGTGTTTCAACGCCCTGCACTTGGGTGAACGAAAACCCCGATGCTTTCCTACAGTACGCCACCAATCAACCATGGGATCATACGTTTGATTTGCAATTTGAAGGTATGGAAGATGACGATGTTGATCCGTGCAACTATAATCCGGCTGAAGATGATGACTACTTCCTCAGTTATGCCACCTGGACCTGGGATGGCGGTTTTACGACCTCCATCTCTCAAAATGCCCTTCGTTGGCCATCAACATGGTATAACAATGATAACGATGATACGAATGGGTTCATACTTCCAAATTCCGACATTTGGGATTTGAGCCTACACACGGCATGGAGGTATACAAATGGAGATAACTGCGCCAACCCTCTCACATTCGGAACCTTAAACTTTAACTCAAATTACGGTCATTTTAACTCCACTTCCCGATTAATTGAAGGAACTTATGGTGGACTCACACCTTTGATTTATACGAACACAGCCAATAATGCAAGTGCAGATGTTTACTATTCATTTGTCCTTACAGAGCCTGCAGAGATCAGCATCTCAACGGTTAATGCGTTTACTGCATGGGATACCTTCTTAAGACTTTTCAATGCCAATTGCACCGAAGCTATTGCGCTCAACGACGATAGTGAAGGAACGCAGCAATCGACCATTGTTGTGGCGCTAGATCCGGGTGAGTATAAAATCCAAGTCGAAGGTTTTAATGCACAGCAAGGAAACTTTTTGCTCGAAATAGAAGTTGGTCCTTCTACTTTGAGCCTTAACCCAGCCAAGGATGAAATGCCTCTTTCCGTGTATCCCAATCCAACTTCTGATTTCTTAAATATCAACATCACTCAGGAATGGGGTTCTGATGTGATCCTATCAATGTTCGATCTTTCGGGAAGAAAGGTTTATCAGCAACGTGAAAATGGTCAAGAGGTAATTCGTTTTTCTACAGGCGATTTTGCGCCCGGGGTTTACAGCATTTTAGTCGAAGGAAACAATCGAATTGGTCAATCTAAGGTGGTGATTCAAAAATAGGGTTACCGCTTCCATGCTTGTTTTGTCGATCGAAACGGATCCTATAGATTCTTAACCAATTATCAATTCGAACAACCGCTTTTAATGCAATTGCCCCGACTTCGGGGCAATTGTGTTTTATAAGTCAACTCTTAACGGAAGGTTCAATAGCAGTTGTAGAAGACTTTTTTTTCGAGACTTGCTATGGCTAAACTGTGGGTTTATGCCTTCTTCAGTCGCTTTTGAGATGATAGAATCGTCAAATGCGCCGGACCAACCCACATCCTGAAATTTTTCAGCCAGCATCTATTTTTCCCAGTCATCGGGTAGGAGCTGATAGTGTGTTTTGTGATTATGGGATTGGATTCTGCCCACTGCATCTGTGCGCCATTCCAATTCCTGTACTCCATTCTTCTTGCAGGTAGCCATGAAGGAATGCGTGGCAGCTGTCGTCTAGCCGGCTTCGTGAGACCCTTCAAAAAGGTAATTTTTCCCTTCTATTGGCATGGGTCTGCGTTTCTGTCTGCCCAAATGGAATTCTCTCAATTTTAATGATTGCCATGGAGTCGATTCTGCAATCGGCATTTATGGTTCCTTTCTCAACCATCCTAATACCGGGTCATGGTCGATTTTCCATTTTCCTTGTTCGTTCGAGAGTCTATAGGTTGCTCTGGAATGTCCGGATGGCCCCGGGTTTTGCTAAATGATTTCTATTTCCGTATCGGTGACTTCAGAAATAATAGCAACATGTCCGTAGGTATTAAAAATCGTCCCGTCAAAAATCACTAGGTCGTCAACGTTTGGTTTGGTGCTACTGAGATTGCTGTATTGAGTTAAATCTCTTTGTTTGTTTATATGTCCATCTTTCAGGGACTTGTCAAAGAAGTCTTTTGCGTTTCCGTAACTGTTGGGCATTTTATGGTTTAAATGCTCGTAGTAATAGCGTTTAACAAATTCTGCACACTGATATTTTAATCCTAAATTATAGCCGTAATCTGTTGTATTTCTATGATTTACGTTGCCAACGCTACCACTGTAATAGACATAAACTCCGTTCAAGTCATCCATTTCTTGTCCGACTTCGACGTCCGAGTTAAAGCTGAACTTCTTAAATGTCCAAACTCCTGCAAAACCAAAAATCATCAGTGCGATGATTAAATAGGTCCACCGTTTTAGGTTCAATTTCTCTGTCTTTTAGGTTTCTTTTTTAGCTCTTGCAAAATGCTAATTGCATGGTGAGTATCCCGACGGGTTTGAACTAAACAGAGCGTTGTGGTGCGGTGCTTTTTAGAGTTGACATTGGATTTACTTGAATTTGCCCACCGATTGCTTTTAGAACTTTCATAATGGTTGCAAATTGGGGTTTCGCTCCATCAGATAAGGCTTTGTACAAACTCGGTCTGCTCAAACCGGTTTCTTCTGCAATTTTTGTCATTCCGATAGCTTTGGCAATATGTCCGATTGCATTAATCACATCGGCATTATCCCCGTCTTCCAAAACAGTGTTGAGATACGCTGCAATCATCTCTTTGCTGTCCAAATAATCCGCTACATCAAATTTTGAAGTTTCCATTTTTCTACTCATTTAATTTTTTCCAAATTTCTTTCGCTTTAGCAATATCTTTTCGTTGGGTCGATTTGTTTCCGCCAATCAATAAGATAATCACCTTTCCGTCTTTTTCTCTGCAATAGACTCGATAGCCTTTCGCAAAGTTCACGCGTAACTCACTAATTCCATCGCCAACTGGTTTGCTGTCGCCAAAATGGCCATCTTTCTCTATTTTCTGAATTCTAAAGATGATGTTCGCCTTGGCCTGCAAGTCTTTCAACTTTCTTAACCATTTATCAAACTCAAGAGTTTTCTCAATAAAGAAGATGAACACTGTATCTACTTAGATACAAAAGTACATAACTTTTCTCAAGAGTTGAGATTCACAGCATTCACTCTGTTCCCAGCACGGCAGTATTACCATCTCGAAATTTCCACATCCCCATTCGCATCCGCTTTCTATCTTCGCGCCATGCGCAGCGTTTGGCTTCTGTTTGTCCCTTTCCTTCTTCTAGCCTGTCGATCCAAAGATTCGAACGAAGGGAAAATGGTGTTCCGCTACAACGAGTCGGCGGGAATTTCTTCGCTCGACCCTGCGTTTAGCCGCAATTTGGAAAATCTTTGGGCTTGCAATATGCTGTTCAATGGCTTGGTGGAGATCGACGATCAGCTCGAAATTAAGCCAGCCATCGCAGCATCGTGGACCATTGATTCCACGGGTATGCACTACCGTTTCCGGCTGCGCGATGATATTTTCTTCCACGACAATCCTGTTTTTCCGGAAGGCAAGGGGAGAAAGGTGGTGGCCGCAGACGTGGTATACAGCTTTGAGCGGGTTCTCAGCCCCGATTTGGCCAGCCCCGGCTCTTGGGTATTTGGTGCCGTGGCCGCTGACACACCTTTTCGAGCTATTGGCGATACCGTGGTGGAGATTACATTAAGCAAGCCTTTCCCGCCGTTTTTGGGGATTTTGGGTATGAAATACTGCTCAATTCTGCCAAGGGAAGCGGTGGAGTTTTACCAGGATGATTTTCGGAAAAATCCGGTGGGAACGGGCCCATTTCGATTTCATTTTTGGATCGAAAATACCCGATTGGTGATGTTGCCCAATGAGCATTATTTCGAGAAGGATGATAGCGGGAATCCAATCCCGTATCTCGACGCGGTTTCAGTGTCGTTCATTCCCGACAAGGGCGCCGCGTATCTCGACTTCGTGAAAGGCAATTTTGATATGATCTCGGGTTTGCATTCGAGCTATGCCGATGAGTTGCTTACGCCTTCCGGCGAATTGAACCCCATGTATGCGGCGGATTTCAAGCTGGAAAAGCACCCTTTTTTGAATACCGATTACTTGGCTTTCAACGTGAATCCAGAAGCTGGAGAGCCGGGTATTTGGAAGAACCCCGATTTCCGCAGGGCGCTTTGCTATGCGGTGAATCGCAAGGCCATGGTGCGCTACTTGCGCAACAACGTCTATACGCCGGGTACGGGAGGCTTTATCCCAAAGGGGATGCCGGGGTATCAGCCCGCGATTGGTTATGATTTTCAACCCGATTCGGTGCGGGCCATTCTCGCTCGATTGGGCTATCCGGGCGGGGCAAACCTTCCCACTATAATGCTCAGCACCACCACCGATTATGTAGATATTTGCGAATACGTACAGCATCAGTTTAGCAATTTCGGTATACCGGTAAAGGTCGATGTGCTTCCCGCATCCGTGCACCGAGAGCGATCGGCACGCGGCGATTTGATCTTTTTCAGAAAATCGTGGTTGGCCGACTATCCCGATGATGAGAACTTTATGGCGCTTTTTTACTCCCGCAATAAGGTCCCAAACGGCCCAAATTACAGTCAGTACAGCAACCCAGTTTTTGATGCACTCTACGATCGTGCTCTGACCACGGTAGATCGTGAAGCGAGGATTGATCTCTACCGCGAAATGGATAGCCTTATGATGCAGTCGGCGCCGGTAATGCCGCTATACTATGATGAAGTGGTGCGGATTCTTCGCCGCGATGTGGAAGGGTTGGATAAAAATCCACTGAATGTGCTCGATTTGCGGAAGGTGAAAGTCGGGAGTTAGTCGCAGGGAACCCTAGAGAAATAGTTGGATTGGTGAGAAGAATTGCTCCGTGTACGCTGTGAAGCCTTCGTGCAACGCTGTGAAGCTTTTTTACACAGAGCGCACAGAGAAAAGGCACAGAGAACCACAGAGAAGTATTGGAATTGGTGAGAAGAATTGCTCCGCCCGCGCTTGCGTCCCGCGAGTGTGCTTTAACCGGCCGTCTCGGCCAAAATAATAGCGAATTCAAATAAATATCAAATGCGCGAGACGCGCGTTTTAAAAGTCCCTCGCGGGACGCGAGCGACGGCGCGGAGAAAAAGGCAAAGAGAACCACAGAGAAGTATTGGAATTGGTGAGAAGAATTGCTCCGTGTACGCTGTGATACCTTCGTGCAACGCTGTGAAGCTTTTTTACACAGAGCGCACAGAGAAAAAGGCACAGAGAACCACAGAGAAATAGTGGGATTGGTCAGGAGAATTGCTCCGTGTACGCTGTGAAACCTTCGTGCAACGCTGTGAAGCTTTTTTACACAGAGATCACAGAGAAAGAGGCACAGAGGACCGCAGCAAAAATCATTCGCTAAGAATGTACGCTCGGCAAGCCCTAAAGCGCCCGCGATCTCTCAATCCCAAACCATTCGCGAGCTAATCGCATGATGATCGCTCACCTGTTCGGGTAGGGTTTTGTAATCGGCGCAAGCCATCGACTCGCTGTGGAGAATATAGTCGATACGGAAAGAAGGGAATTTGCCGCGGTACGTATTCCCTATTCCCCAGCCAGCTTCGCGGAAGGAGTCTTGAAGATTTTGAGTGAGATGCGCATAGCTGTACGAAACGGGTGTATCGTTGAAATCGCCACAGACGATCACCTTGTAA
>JBBQFC010000067.1:0-15590 GCA_038321615.1 Flavobacteriales bacterium
AGTGATAGCAGCGATTTCTTCGGGCGTTTTTCCAGCATCCTCGGCCAAATGCTTCAAATGGTCAACAGAGAGCGTGTCTGTGAAAGCGTAACCTTCCATAATGGCAAGCTTGCCTTCTACCCCCGATGTGGGTACAAAAAAACCGTAGTCTTTGAATCTTACGCGCATTTCTTTGCCATCGCCCATATCTACTATCATCCAGCAGCCTTTCATCTTGCAGGTTTCGTTTATTGTTGCTTTGATTTTTGCAGGAAGGCTATCGGTTTTTTCCATAGCTGCGTAGAGTTGGCTTGAGGCCATAGCACCGTCGGTGGAGATAGCTTCACCATATGTATTGACTCCTGTTGCTACTGCTTCTGCTTCGACCGCAGTTTCGACTGGTTTTTCTGTGCTTCCGCATGCGGCTATAAAAAGTGCTGCAGAAATAAAAAGTACGTGTTTCATGATTTCGATTTGAAGGGTAAAAGTAAAGAAAGTAGCCAATTATTGCCCAACTACCTTAAATTCTGTTCGGCGATTTTTTGAACGATTGGATTCGGTGGTATTTGGCAATAGGGGTTTAGTATCTCCGTAGCCCTTAAATGTCATCCGGCGTGGGTCAACGCCTATATCCTGTAAATATCCGAAGACTTCAAAAGCTCGATCGGTGCTAAGAATAAGATTTAGCTTTGAATCGCCCACATCATCGGTATGCCCGGCAATTTGGATTCGCAAAGAGCTATTCTCAGCAAGAAACCCGGCAAAATCGTTCAACACATTCTTTGAAGCATCGTTTAAATCAGACGAATTAGTCGCAAAGCGAATATCATTGAGGCTGTAAGTAGCTCCAGTATGCATTTCATCGAGCGCAACGCTTGCTTGCTGCACGACATGAAGAGTATCTTCAAGAGTAAAAACGCGCGAATTGAATGCCGTAGGATGGCTTTTGCTGGAAACGCTAAAAACCACTGGCTCGCCTTTACTCAGGTTCACTAAGGCCGCATAAGAACCATCTTCTGCATTTACGGCTATTTCTTCGACCTTCTTTGATTCAGCGTACTTCAATTGCACTTTAGCGTCACTAACTGGGTTACCAGTGTCGTCGGTGACTAAGCCTTTCAAGATCAGCACCTTATCGGGTCTTGCCGTTTTGGGTACTTCAAAAGAAAACACATCCAGACCTTTTGCCGACTCCATGTTTGAAGAAGCGAAAAAGGCGCGACTACCATCAGTACTCACTACCAAGCCATGTTCATCCTGTTTAGAATTTATAGGATATCCTAAGTTCACAGGGTCGGTCCAGGTGCCGTCATCCGTTTGTTTGCAATAGTAAATATCATAGCCTCCCGCCCCTATTCTACCATTACTCGAGAAATACATCGTGCGACTGTCGGCATGTAGGAACGGACTTTTATCATTCCCGGACGTGTTGATGGGTTTTCCCAATGATTTTGCTGCCGTCCATTGGCCCTTTCCGATGCGGGTGCTGTAGTAAATATCGATCGTCGGGTTGCCATCGGCATCGTTGGTACTCCCTTCGCGCACGGTTGAAAAATACAGCGTATTTCCATCGGCCGATAGGGTAGGTTGCGCTTCCCAACCTTCGGTGTTCACGGCTGGTCCAAGGTTGGTCAAACCGCTCCAATTGAGCACTTCCCTGCCGGAAACATCTTTGGAACGTTCATAATTTGTGACATAGATATCGCAATTTTTATAGCGCTCCGTTACAGGTTGACAAACGGTGACGAACATCTCGCGGTTATCGAGCGAAAGACTAACGCCCCCATAATTGTCCCCAACGTTGAAAGGAGGTGGTAAGGGTTTTGAATCTTTATAAAAGTTGGGGTCTTCGGTTTGTCGTGCCTCCATAAAGAGCTCTACTTCGCGGGTGTATACGCTTCCCATTTCCCTTATATTCTCCTTTCGGGTGAAAAATATAAGCTCATTATCGGGCGAAAGCATGGGTAAATATTCGTCTGCAGCAGAGTTTACACCTCCGAGCAGCACGGGGTTAAAAGCTACCGGATTGGCATAGAAATCGACGTAGAACTTCACTTCCGGAACTATATCGCGCACATCTTTCTCTTTGATAGATTGATCGCGGGAGACCTTTCCATTGGCCGCATCGAAATTCAAAAATCCTTCAAAAGCCTGGAGCGCTTCCTTATAATCTTGACCCGAATAATAAATCAGGCCAGCATAATAATGCGCGTCGGCGTGGTAAGCAGGACATTGTTCTATTACCTTCTCAAATTGGTCAAGTGCCTGCTCGTATGAGCCATTTCGATCAACAGCTATTTGATATTCCGCTCTGGCAAGACTGAAACGACAAGCCAAACAATTGGGATCAATCTCCAGCGACTGTTTCAGCACGGCGCGGCGCTCGTCCATCACCAATCCAGAGCTGCCGGTGGCCTCGTTGAGTAATTTCTGAACCTTTTTTGAAATTTCCTGATTGCAATTATCCTGCGCCAAACCTGTAAAGTAGTTCAGCAAAAGCGAAATAAAGAGTATGTAGCGCCCTTTTCTATTCACCCTTATGGATTAATCTTCGCAGCTTCGGCTCGAGCCTTTGCCATTATCCCATCGGCTCGCTTTTTAGCTTCCGCTTCCAAGTTATTCGCCTGCTTGTCAGCTTCTTTCTTCAGCTTATCCCCGGCCAGTTTGGCTGCCTGTTTCGTAAAAGGATTGGTAGCTTCAGCTTCCAGATTCTTTGCTTGTTTATCGGCTTCATCGCGCAGAGCTTTTGCCTGCTTTTTAGATTCGGCTATCAACGCGTCGGCTTGTTTTTGAGCATCGGCAATGATCTTATCTGCCTGTTCGGAAGCCTCTTTTCGCACGTCCTTAACGGCTTCGTCCACGCGCTCTTTCACTTCTTCTTTCACTGCATCGATCGCCTGATTTTTCAAGTCCTTACCTTCCATACCTTCAAACGAAGGAGTGATTGTCGGATCGTCCATGGCCCCGTTTACGCGTACACCAATATTGATAAATTCACCGAGCGACACATTGGCGCCAAGCACACTATTGGCCTGCGATAGAAGTCCTTCCGCCATTTTATTGAAGTCTCCACCCAACTCCGCCCGAGGAACTTTCATTTTCAAAAGGTAATCTACCTGCTGGTCAAAACTGCTGTATCCTGAAATATTGGTATTGATACTATTGATCTTTACATCGAAAGGTTCTGTAATAACCTTGCCATTTTCGATTACGAAGGTGGCCTTCACATCTTTAATCTCTTGCCTGGCAAGCTTAGGTGACTTCAAAGTGCTGGCCAGTTTTTGGAGAAAATTACCGCCTTCAAGCGTAATAAGCGGACTCGAAAGCGACCCCCGTCCGTTCATCGTCTCGTACACAGGGTCAAGCGCCGCGGTGAGATCCATCACGATGGAGAGATCAGAATTAATTTTGCCTTTAGCATATTGGGCGATCGGCGCTAAAGTCTGCACTGTGTTAAACGCTTCGAAAGCCATTGGAATATCGATATTCTTCATATTGTATGCGAAATCAACTTTGGGAGTAGTAACATCCTGTGTATTGTATGAACCATTGAGGCGCATCGATCCATCAAGGGTTTCAAAATCCACGTCTTTCATTGAGGCCGTTGAATTGCGGACGGTGATTTGACCTTTCATATTTTTCAAAGACAGGTTATCGTAAATCAACTCGCCGATGGCTGCGTTGAGCACTATATCGAGATTATCGGGCACCAAGGCGGGCTCTTCATCAGTAGGCGCACCGTTGCTTTCAACAGTCTCGGTAGGTGTTGGAGTTGCGGTGGTGTCAGTAGCCATATATTTATTGAGGTCAATACGATCGGCAGTGAAGTTAAATACCCCGTGAAGCGTGGTATCGAGCAGCGCGTAAGCGATGTAATTATCCACATACCCATTCATCTGCATGTTAATGGCATCGTAGGTCATCTTTAACGTTTCCAGATCGAGTTTTTGAGGGGTTATCGATACTTTGGCCTCAGGGATAGCCAGGGCCAAATCAGCATCTTTATAGTTGAACGACATAAGCGATGCCGTACCACCCGCTTGGAACTCATCGAAACGTTGGTTTTCGATGTCACTCATACGCCCGTCCAGGCTGAAATGAGCGGCTAAAATCCCGGAGATCGTTTCGATGTTCTCCATCGGAATCAAGTCTTTGAAGGTTCCGAGATCAAGGTCTGCATCCACCTTGGTTTTTATATTCGGATCGGTCATCGGCTGGCGCAAAGCAAGCGTAGCGTCAATGGTATTGGGCTGAGTAGCTGTTTTGCCAAGCTCCATGTGAAATTTAGGAACATCGATAGTCATCAAGTCAAGGTCATTGCCTTCTGGGCTCGCCACCTTCAAGTCGAGCTCAATGTTCTCAATACTCCTTGGCAAATCGGGGTATTGCACCCTCCCCTTTTCGATGGAAGTTTGAATGGCGAATGCAGGCATTGAATTGTCATTGTAAACGCCCTTTACCATTCCCGAAAAGTCGAATTTACCTTCCGCTTTTATACCATCTAAATCTTCAGCGTAATAGGCCGGAATAAGGCTTATCAGCGATTTAAGATCGTTGTCCTTCGTGCTGAAGGTTAAATCCATATCGATATCGTCGGCAGGCATAGCGAGCCAACCATCAAAGGCCAATTTCAAGCGATTCATTTCCAATAGATTATCCATAAAGGTGAACTTCATATTGGTCATATCCATGGCTATATCTGCTTTAAGGCCGGTTTTAACATCTTTCATATACTTGATGCCACCGTAATCCACATTTAACTTTTCGATTTCCGTTTTGGTGTACAGCGTAAAAACGTCTTGCTCGAAGTCGCCCTTTCCATTATGATCGAAATTGCCCATGGCGAAAACCATTTCCAAGCTGGCATCGTCGTACACGAGATTTCCTTTTTTGATTCCATACTCTTTAATCGTTAGCGAAACGGGGTCTGAAACTTCCGTTGGCTCTTCCACCACCGTGGAGTCGCTGGGGATTGCGATATCGTAATTGGCCGTACCATCTTTAAGGACTTTCACATTCAAATTTGGCTCGTCGAGAAAAATACGCTTGATGATGATCTGCTCTCCGCGAATGACGCTCATTACATTTAATGTAAGCTCCAGATTCTTCATGGACACCAGCGTATCGCCGAGAAAAGGCTCCTTATTAGCGATGCTCAGGTCTTCGATTTGGACAGAAAGGTTGGGAAAGCTGCGTATGAGCGATAAGTCCACATCCGAAAAATCGAGCGTAGCGTTCAGGTTTTTATTGGCTTCATTGCGAATGAGCTCAATAATCTTTCCTTTAAATGCAAATGGAATAATGATCAAGGCTGCTATAAAGAGCAAAACGATGATTCCGATAATTTTGAGTGCTTTTTTCATGGTAGTTTGATTGGGTAGTTAAGTTCGTTTTCGCTTTTCGCAATAATGGTAGAAACGGTGGCATCGCCCGTGACATTAATAACGGTGCGGCACATATCTAATATACGATCGACGGGGAATATTATTGCAATCCAGAGCGGGTTCAAACCCACGCTTTGAAGCACGATAATCAGCATCACCAGGCCGGCACTTGGCACAGCAGCCGAGCCGATGGAAGCTAGGGTGGCGGTAAGTACAATTACCAATTGCTGGCTCAAATCGAGATCGACCATGTGAAGCTGGGCGAGAAAAATAACTGCTACAGATTGGTAAAGGCTGGTGCCATCCATATTTACTGTTGCGCCTATTGGCAATACGAAGCTGGTAATATTGCGTGAAACACCTAAATTTTCTTCCACACAATCCATCGTTACCGGAAGGGTGGCAGCACTCGAACTGGTGCTAAAGGCCAAAAATTGCGCAGGACTAATTCGCTTAAAAAATTCGCGGTAGGTTAGCGGCTTTACCACTGTGCGTGCGATAACCGGATAAATACCAAAAAGGATGATCGCCAAACCAAGCACTACCGTGAGGCTGTAAACTCCAAGGCCTTTGAATATTTCGAAGACTTGAGCAGGTGTATCGGCCATACCAGCCAAAACGCCGGCCATCAAGGCAAATACAAAGAAAGGAGCGGCCTGCATCACAATATCAACCATTTTGAGAAAGACTTCATTGGTTCCTCGAATGAAATCCTTGACACTACTCACTTTTTCATCTGGAATTAAGGCAATTGCCACACCAAAGAAAATAGCAAACACAATGACCTGTAACATTAAGCCATTGTTGGAAATGGCAAACACAATATTTTCGGGCACCATATCTACCAAAAACTGGAGCGGGCCCGCAGTTTTGGCAGCTTCCGCCGATTTCATTTTACTGGTTGCCACTTCGTTTTGCGCTTCTGCGGCGGCCTTTGCTACTGCTTCGCTCACATATTGGGCATAAGCAGGATCGGTCGCGAAGGAGCGGCCGTCCTTGATTCTAATTCCCGATTCGTTGGCCCATGTTTCGTAAGAGATGCGGTTCTTGATGCGGGTTTCCTGATCTACAAATTTACCTGGAGCTATTACATTTACCAAAAAGAGACCCAGGCTTACGGCAAAAATAGTCGTCATCAGATAAATGCCGAGGGTCTTAGCTCCCACCCTGCCGAGCTTCGAAATATCCTTGAGATCGGCGATACCAGCGATAATCGAAAAAAGTACGAGCGGGACGGCGATAAATTTCAGCGCTCGAATAAAGATCACCCCAAAAGGGTTAATCCAGTTTCGCGTAAATTCATTCCAGCCGAAGTAGCTTGAAGCAAAAGCCCAAATAATGCCGATTACCAGACCGATAATGATTTTCCAATGCAGGGCTAATTTCTTCATAGCCGCGCGGTTTTGTTTCTCAGCCAATGGTCGGCAAGGACGAGGGCGGCCATTGCTTCAACTATGGCTACGGCACGAGGTAGCACGCAGGGATCGTGTCGACCTTTGATGGAAATGTCCGTTGACACGCCATCTTTATCAACCGTCTCCTGATTCTTAGAAATACTGGCTACAGGTTTGAATGCCACACTGAAACAGATATCCATTCCATTGGAAATGCCTCCCTGTATGCCACCGCTGTGATTGGTTTTAGTGGCGATTTTACCGTCTTGATTTTCAAAAGCATCGTTGTGAACGGAGCCAGGCAACTGTGTTCCAGCAAAACCGCTTCCTATTTCAAAACCCTTAACGGCATTGATGCTGAGCATTGCTTTGCCAAGGTCGGCGTGTAGTTTATCAAAAACCGGCTCTCCAAGACCTGCGGGCACTTTTCGAGCCCTACAAGTTATTATTCCACCAAGGGTATCGCCTTCTGCCTGCGCTTTTTCAATCAGTTTTCGCATGGCCGCTGCTGTTTCTTCATCCGGACAACGGAGTTCGTTTTCGGCCTTTCCAAAGTCGGAATCGGTCAATTCCCTCCCCATACTTGCAGTACCAACGGCTGTTACAAACGCTTGGATTTCAACACCAATACTGGCCAGTAGTTGCTTTGCGATTGCTCCTGCGGCCACACGGGTGGCGGTTTCGCGGGCACTCGACCTCCCACCTCCACGGTGATCGCGATGTCCGTATTTACTATCGTAAGCAAAGTCGGCATGCGAGGGTCGATACACGTTGCGAAGCTGATCGTAATCTTCGGATTTTTGATCGCCATTGCGGATTACAAATCCGATGGGACTGCCGGTAGTGCGCCCTTCAAAAATTCCCGAGAGCCACTCAATTTGATCGGTTTCAGATCGCTGCGTGGTTAGAGAACTTTGTCCCGGGCGGCGGCGGCTCATATCTTCGGCTGCTGCATCGAAATCTACAAGCAAACCTGCCGGACAGCCATCTATCACTCCGCCAACTGCTGAGCCATGCGACTCGCCAAACGAAGTAAAACGGAAAATTTCGCCAAAGGTATTTCCGGCCATGGGGTCAAAGATAGCAACTCGAATGATGATTAATGATGGGGGTGGTTCTGGCGATTCGAATGCGGCAGACCCGGTCACAACGAGAAGAAATGCGAAGGCATAAAATCAATTTAGCATATTTGAAGCCAGAAACCAGCGAGCTCCTTTCACCTATGCGCATCTTGATTAAGAATATTAAAGGCCTCTGCGGAGTATACGAAAATCCACCTCATCTACTTCGCGGTGCAGCTATGGCGGAATTGCCCGTTTTGGAAAATGCCTTTTTGGCCATTGACGATGGCTTGATCGGTCTCTATGGCTCCATGAGCGATTGGGGTGGAATTACCGATTGGCGCAATTTGGAAGTGATCGATGCCGAAGGTCGTTATGTGTTGCCAGCCTGGTGCGATAGCCATACCCACCTGGTGTTTGCAGCTACCCGCGAACGCGAATTTGTCGATCGGATTCGAGGATTAAGCTATGCCGAAATTGCCGAGCGCGGTGGTGGAATCCTAAATTCTGCTGCCCGATTGGGGAGTATGAGCGAGGACGAACTTTTTGAAACAGCCTTACCACGGCTAGAAAATGCGGCACTTCAAGGTACAGGCGCTATTGAAATAAAGAGCGGCTATGGCTTAGACACTGATCAAGAATTGAAAATGCTTCGGGTTATCAAGCGGTTAAAAGCCGAAAGTAACGTGGCTATTCGAAGTACCTTGCTTGGAGCCCACGCCTTACCGGCGAAATTCAGCGACAACCGACGCGGATACCTGGAGTTGATCTTAAACGAAATGATACCCCAAGCCGCTGAAGAAGGGCTCGCCGATTACGTGGACGTGTTTTGTGAAAAAGGATATTTTTCGGTAGAAGAGACGCTGAAAATCGTGAGTATGGGCGCCAGGCACGGATTGCAGAGCAAAATACATGTCAATCAATTTTACTCCATTGGGGCGATTCCAAAATTGGTGGCAGCAGGTGCAATTTCAGTAGATCATTTAGAAGTGTTGGAGCAAGCAGATCTAGTGGCTCTTGCTGGGGCAGCAACTATTGCTACTGCTCTGCCCCTTTGCAGCTTATTTTTAGGGATTCCTTACACTCCGGCCCGAAAGCTCATCGATGCTAATGCCGCTGTGGCTGTTGCCAGCGATTTCAATCCCGGATCGGCTCCTTCCAGTAATATGAATTTGGCTTTATCACTGGCCTGTATCAAAATGAATATGCTTCCCGAAGAGGCGATCAATGCAGCCACGCTTAACGGCGCCGCCGCGATGGGGCTTTCCGAGAGCCACGGTAGCATCACTCCAGGAAAAGTTGCGAATGTCCTCATCACAAAGCCTTGCGAGAGTTTGGCTTTTCTCCCCTACTCTTTTGGGGAATCGGCGATTGATGGCATGATTTTAAAGGGAGAAGTGGTGAAAGAGAGTTGAGATTTTCAGAGTTTCAATACGCCACGAAATCTCCGCCCGGCATAGTAAGATTGGACTCCATTGTGATAGACGAAAACGCGTCCACATCTTCGACCGCCGAAAATTGCCCACCAAATTTTACCAACTTCTGGAGGAGTTAAGAGCCAACTCGAATCGTTCAGATCGTTTGCAGATTCGTTAGTCGCTCCCATCAGATTCGATGTTGCGTTTAGCAGAAGAGTCATCAAATAGCGCTGATCTCTTTGCGCCCTTTGCGCTTTACCTTTGCCAGCTTTGTGTGAAAGCCGCGCTTTTCCGCACTCGCTTAATTTAGACTGATTATAAATTACCTGATTTCGGGTATTGTCACCCCTTCACTACCCCCCTACTTTTGCCCTGAAGATTTACAGACGATAAAACAATGTTTAAGAAATTCCTTTTTGTAGCCGCGCTTTCGGCAACCTTCGCATCTTGTAACGATGATGATGATTCTACCCGGGACCCGCTACCGATTCCGGCAGCGTATAACGGAACGAATTACGATGCAAACACCGCAACCCAGAGCGCTGTAGCCACAAATTTGAATGCACAAGTTACTGCCGCCAAGCAAGGTCGAAATGCCGGAACTACCGTTTCTATAGCCCAACTTGAAACTCCCTATAACGACGGAAATCCGTCTGTTCGCGCCGTGTCAACCACTTATTATGTAGGCGAAATGGAAGGCCCAAATGGCTACATGGCTCAACTAGTTGCTGCGAGCGGCGGCACCTTTACTCCCGGCGATTTAACAGGCCAAGGTGGAGTCTACGGTCCTTATCTCTTTGATGAAAACGGCTTAGAATACGAGCAACTCATCGAAAAAGGCCAATTCGGAGCAGTGCTCTACAAGCACGCTACTGACCTACTTTCTGGAAATGTGTCGGATGCTACTGTCGATCAAATAATCACTGTATTTGGCGCAAGCCCCGCATTTCCAAATACCAACAATGCTGCAAACACGCCCACTCCCGACCGCTTTATGGCCAACTACGGAGCTCGACGCGACAAAAACGATGGAAATGGATTGTACAGCCAAATGAAAAATGAATTTATCAAACTTCAGGCAGCGGTGAAAGCCGGGGCGGAATACGACGCTGAAAAGCAACAAGCCATTGACGCCATCAAACTAAATTGGGAGAAGATAAATGCTGCGACCATTATTAACTATTGCCACGGCGCCACTTCTACCCTAAGCGAATCGAGCCCTACCGATGCTCAAAAAGCTGGTGCACTCCACGCTATCGGTGAAGCCATTGGATTTGCCCATGGATGGAAAACGATCCCTGCGAATTACAAGCTCTTCACCGATGCCGAAATCGACGAAGTGCTTACCTTGCTCAATGCACCTGCAGCTGGGACACCCACCGTTTATGCATTTGCCACAAACCCCTTGGTGGAACTGCCTAAATTGCAGCAAGTAATCACTATGCTTCAGGACATTTACGGTTTTACAGATCAGGAAGTCGAAGATTTCCGCCAAAACTGGGTGACCGTTCAAAATAGATAGTCGCTCGTCGCGTTGCTTTTAGTCCAAAACCCTTTGAATAAGCCATATATGAAATCCCGCCTTCCTTTACACTTCGTACTTGCCTTTTTGGGAATTGCAGTGCTCCACTCCTGTACCGAAAACGACGACGCTGGAGAAACGGGCCCTTTCGACCGAAAAGCCATGTTGGCTAATTTTGCCGATGAACTTATAATTCCAGCTTACGCCGATTTGCAGGGTAAGACCGAAGCACTTTTGGTTTCATGCGAAGCCTTTCAAGCTGCTCCATCCGCCGAAAGTCTAAGTATTGCTCAAGTTACCTGGGTTGAAGCTTACGGTTCCTGGCAATATGCCAACGCCTACAACTTCGGGCCAGCTGCTGAATCGGGATTGCAAAAAGGACTCAATGAGGAAATTGGAACTTTTCCCGTGAGTGAAAGCAAAATCGACATTGCCCTAAGCACAGGAGTTTATAATCTGAATGACTTTAATAGGGATGCACGTGGTTTATTAGCGGTGGAATACTTGCTTTTCGCTCCAGCAGAAAATGAAACATCTGCGTTGGCAAAATTCAACAATCCGGTTGCGGGTCAATTGTTGGTCGATGCCGCAAATAATGTTCACACCCGGGTGCAAGCTGTTCTTACGGAATGGCAAGCCGGATATCGCGACTCCTTTGTGAACAACAACGGCACGGACGTGGGAAGCAGTACTTCTAAATTTTACAATGAATTCGTACGAAGTTTCGAAGGGCTTAAAAACTTTAAAGTAGGCCTTCCACTTGGCCTGCGACCCGGGCAAACGGAAGCTGCTCCCCATCTGGTAGAAGCCTATTACAGCGGCCAATCAAAGCGCATGCTCGATTTGCATATGGCGGCGATAGAAGATATTTGGTTTGGGAGAAATAAGAAAGGTACCGATGGTTTGGGATTTGAAGATTATTTACAAACTGTGGTAGGTGGGCCAGCATTGATCGAAGCCACCAAGGCGCAATTGGAAGTAGTAAACAATACGCTATCCGCCCTTCCCACAACGCCCAGCTTCTCGCAACAGGTGGCCACGCAGCCCGAATTGCCAACAGCGGTACACACCGAATTGCAACGACAAACGCGCTTTTTCAAAAGCGATATGTCCTCGCTTCTCGGCTTGGCGATCACCTTCAGCAGCGGCGATGGAGATTAACTTTTCTCAATTTCGCCCCTTCATCGGGTAACCGGCTGTGCCCTTGAAAATAAATGAGCTCAACAAACCCGTACACATTGCACCGATGGTGGTTCTTAGGATCGCCATTGGTTTTTTGCTTTGTATAAGTACCCTTCGCTTTATTTGGCTGGGCTGGGTGGACGATCATTATATTGAACCGATATTTCATTTCAAATATTTCGGTTTTGAATGGATTAGCTCGGCGCCTCCTACATTGCTTTATGCCATTCACGGTCTTATGATTGTCGCCGCGCTTGGAGTCATGATCGGCTATTATTACCGCATATCAATTGCCCTGCTCTTGCTTGCGTTTACCTATACCGAGCTCATCGACATCGTGTATTACCTCAACCATTACTACTTCGTGAGCATTATGCTTTTCATGCTACTTTTCGCTCCTGCCCATCGCCATTTCTCGGTTGATGCCTGGCGAAAGCCCGAAATAGCAACCACTGCAATCCCCACGTTCTGGATATTCATCTTTCAATTCATGCTCGCCATCGTTTACACCTACGCAGGCTTAGCAAAAATCAATTACACGTGGCTTTTCGAAGCGCTTCCGCTAAAAATTTGGCTCCCTGCGGCCGATGCGATTCCGATTATCGGGCCCCTGTTCACCTGGAAGCCGATGCCCTATATTTTCAGTTGGGTGGGAATGATTTACGATTGCACGATTGTAATTTGGCTGTTATGGTCGCGCACTCGTCCATTGGCTTATCTTTTGGTCATTATTTTCCACGTCCTTACAGGAATTCTCTTCCAGATTGGCGTTTTTCCCTTGGTAATGATCGCTGCCACCCTGCTCTTCTTTTCCGAAAGGTGGCACCTGCGCATTTTGACCCTACTCCGCCGAATTTTTAAACTAAAAATAGTACCCGTCGCGAATGTCGGAAACCACTTCCGGCCCATCGCCCGGCCTGCGCTGATAGCGGCGGGGATATTTTTCGCTTTTCAATTAATTTTTCCCTGGCGGTATTTATGCTACCCCGGCAATGTGTTTTGGACCGAAGAAGGCTACCGTTTTTCGTGGCGGGTGATGCTGATGGAAAAAGCCGGTACGGCAACATTTTACGTGAAGGACGGGGAAACCGGCCGCGAAGGAGTTGTGGTAAACAGTGAATTTCTCAATCCCCATCAGGAAAAACAAATGGCCATGCAGCCCGATTTGATTTTACAGTTTGCCCATTTCCTGGCCGAACATTATCAAGCCGAAGGACTTACAAATCCTGGTGTCAGAGCCGAAGTGTATGTTACGCTCAATGCGGCATCGAGCCAATTGCTCATTGACCCCAACCGCGATCTTACCCAGCTCCGCGATGGATGGCAACCGAAAGATTGGATCCTTCCCGCTCCATGAAAAGCATCATTTTCATAGAGGCCTCCAAGACTATTCCCCGCACTGCTCCATTTTATGCAAAAAGTGCGGTTTTGGCTCTTCTCCTGCTTTACTCCGCTTTTGTAAACGCCCAGTCGGCGCGCCTTTATGGCAAAATCACCGACCAAGCCAATCAAGCCATTCCCTTTGCCCAAGTGGTGCTCGACTCGGCAGCTTTCAGCGCGACAACCGATGGCGAAGGTCGTTATGAGATCAGCAATATCCCCTACGGAAATTACCGGCTCAACGCAGCCGCAAGTGGAATGGCGACTTTGAGTCAGGAGCTGGAAATAAACAGCCCATTTGCGAATATCGACTTTACCATGCGCCCGGCGACGATAGAACTACCCGGCTATACCCTCACCGACGAAAAGGAAGAGACGCTCGGAATTACCCGTATGCGATCGATAGAAAATTTTGGAATTTACGCTGGGAAAAAGAACGAAGTAATCGTACCTGACGATCTTGATTTGAACGCGGCGACGAACAATGCCCGACAGCTTTACGCAAAAATTGTGGGACTCAATATTTGGGAAAGCGACCAAGCCGGCTTGCAGTTGGGAATAGGTGGCAGGGGTTTGAATCCGAACCGAACTTCCAATTTCAACACCCGCCAAAATGGGTACGACATCAGCGCCGATGCCTTGGGTTATCCCGAAAGTTATTACACCCCGCCTGCGGAAGCCCTTCAACAGATAGAAATTCTTCGCGGTGCCGCTTCCCTGCAGTACGGGACACAGTTTGGTGGAATGTTGAATTTCCGATTTAAGGAAGGGCCACGCGATCGGAAATTTTCCTTCGTAACGCGTCAGAGCGCCGGCTCCTGGGGCTTCTTTAATACCTTTAACAGCATTGGGGGCACCATCGCCAAAGACAAGCTTAACTATTACGCCTATTATCAATTCAAACGGGGCGACGGATACCGTCCCAATTCGGGTTTCGATTATCAAAACGCCTATGCCAGCGTAGATTATCAGATCACTCCGAAGCTAAATATCAATGTCGATCTCACCAAGATGGTGTACGAAGCACAGCAGCCCGGCGGGCTTACCGACAAGTTGTTTTCAGATGATCCGCGCCAGTCGGTGCGCAGTCGCAATTGGTTTTCGGTCGACTGGAATCTCGCGGCCATTACCGCTACGTATGATCTCAATGCCACGACCCAACTTAATTGGCGGAATTTTGCGCTCCAGGCAGATCGCAGCTCGGTGGGCAATTTAGAGCGGATTAACGTCTTCGACGATGGTGCAAATCGGACACTGATCAGTGGCGACTTTCAAAATTTCGGGTCAGAATTGCGGCTTATCAAACGCTATAAAATCGGGAAAACCGATCAGGTGCTATTGATCGGTGGGCGCGCTTACGACGGTCGATCAAATGCCAAACAAGGCGATGGTACCAACGGTTCGGGGCCGGATTTCGAATTCCTAAACCCCGGAAACGTAGAAGGTTCCGATTACGATTTTAAAAATATCAACTATGCTTTTTTTGCCGAAAATATTTTTTACTTCTCGCCGAAATTTACAATCACACCCGGCATTCGTGCGGAATATATCGCCACCTTTTCGGATGGATATTACAAGCAACGGGTTTTAGATGGAGCCGGCAATCTCATTGCAGAAACCCGCATCGATGAAGACGACGAGCGGAAGCGTTCCTTTGTTTTGGCAGGCGTAGGAATGAGCTATAAAATGAATTCGAACGTGGAGTTCTACGGAAATATCTCGCAAAATTACCGTGCCATTAATTTCACCGATCTACGCGTAACCAATCCCAATTTTATCGTCGACCCCAACATTCAGGATGAGAGCGGCTATACCGCCGACGCGGGCATTCGGGGCAACTGGAATAAGCTATTTAATTACGAGCTAACAGGCTTCTATCTGGCTTACCGCGATAAAATTGGGCAGGTGCTCCGCGCCGACGAGCCACCCCTGTTTATAGACTATCGCTACCGGAGCAATATTTCCGATGCGCGCATTTTTGGTGTCGAAGCTTTTGGGGAGCTTCTCATTTCGCAACTTGTGGGATGGAAACCCGGGCGAAAGCTATCCGTCTTTGTGAATACTTCCCTGATTGATGCGCGGTATATAAACAGCGACGATAGCTCGGTGCGAGACAAGGAAATTGAAATGGCTCCGCCGTTTCTATTCCGCACCGGACTCACCTATAGCGCCAAGCGATTTTCGGCTACACTTCAAGGCGCTTACACCGCTTCGCACTTTACCGACGCCACAAACGCCGAGTTGACTTCTACCGCCGTGGAAGGCATTAT
>JBBQFC010000068.1:0-15514 GCA_038321615.1 Flavobacteriales bacterium
ATTTTCAATCGCAACAGCGGAATAGTGCAGTTTATTAATTATCTCATTAATTAATAGGTTTTCGATCCGTTTCCAATTTTCTAGTTCAGATTCAGTCAATACAAACGAAGTATCAGCGATTAGTTGTCGACTTGCATTATAGATGAGCGAAGAGTCTTGCGCACGAGCACAAAGTGAAAAGAAAAGAAGCAAAATAATCAAAATTCTCATGCTTAGTTTAAACAGTTCGTTCATCGTGCACAGCGTTTAGCTAAACGCATGTGTCCCGAAGGGCATTGCGTTTAGGTTTTGTTAGGGTGCTTTATTCCTTCAATATGTTTATCAGGTCAATTTCTAAAAAACTCCTTTCCTGTGCATTGTACAATTTTCCGTTTAAGAAAGTTGACCTGCTTGATGCGGAAAATTCAGCAATTTTTTTGCCATCCGCATCAATCACAACGGTCTTATTTTCCTTGGCAAGAAACTTCTTATTATCCCTGTTCAAATAGTAAATGTAAAAATCATCAAATTCTATTTCGTTTTCAATTTTCAAGTCTGAGCTGAGAGTCAAAGCCCTTGCGTTCTTGGTATATACATAGTGTTTTTTAGAATCCATGCTTGGTAAACTCAGGAATAATGAATCCCTTTCAACAAACACCTGTTCACCAATGAAGTCGTTTAGTTCTCCGTATTTCTCGATATTGAACTTTTGATCTTTAATCAATTGTCCAGTAATCGCAGAATATTTGGATACATGATCATTGAATACAAATAGTAACTCCTCACCAATTCGATCAATTGCCTTAATTATTTCCTTTTTTTCGTTTGATACTTTTACCAAATATTTCTGATCGCCAGAGTCAAGATCAAAAGATGCAATAAAAGGAGTTCCAAAGTCAAGCTGACGATTCCCCATGTAGGCATAACCTCTATTTACCATAACGAGATTATCATTTAATTTAAAAATCAGGGACTTACTCGTCAAATCATTTGGAAGAGATTTTTGCCATAGGACATCTCCTTCTTTATTCAGTTTGACTAAATGCTCTTTAGATGCGAAATAAATATTTAGGCTATCAACAATCACATTTGAAGCTACATCCCTAACAAGATTTTGACCAGTAGAAACTGAGTACATTCCTGTTAGCAAGCCAGCTGCAATTCCCAAACCAGTTCCAACTGCGGATGCCGTGTAATCCTTCTTTCCTGTGATAGTATAATAATCCCAGCCTGTTCCATCAAATATATTTACCGTATGTAGTCCAGAGGCACCAATCAACAGAGTTGAGTCGTTCAAATAGCAAACGTTATTCCAGCTGTATTCTCGACTAATTTCTCTCTGCCAAATAGGTTGGCCATTAGTGAGATCAATACCTTCAAGAATATTCTCTTTTCCTTTTGAAGCTTGGATTTTATACCCAATCCCAATTTTGTCAACAGGGTCAGCAAAGATTAGTGAGTTCTTCACTTCCCATAGTTGTTGCCCAGTAAGGTTTTCCAAACAGAAACTTTTTACTCCAGTGGTATGAAGTGTTACACCTCCGTATTGTTCAATACTTTCAACTTGGTAAGCAATTTTATGAAACCAAAGCACTTTGTTTTTGTCAAGGTCATATCGAATAACCTCTCCTTTGTTTGCTAACCATTTATCTTTTCTTAAGCCTCTTAACTGAATTGTCACATAGTTGTAAATCGTGTCTATTTGAAAATCATGAACCCGTTCGGGAAACGTATATTTATTCGCCGGTATAGATTCACCAGTCAGTAAGTTTTTTCCAACAACTTTGGAGTTTGTTAATACGGTAATCTCTTTTTGAGCAAACCCAGAAAGTGAGCTCAGAACTACCACAACTAAAATTAAATTGATTCTTCTCATTTCAGATTTCTCTATGCACTTTAACGCTACTGTATGGTGCGTGTCCCGGAGGGCATGCACTATACAGAATGTTAGGTTTAGTTATATTTTTTCTTCATTCGTCATCTTGAGCAGCAGCACTTCCACTTCTTGTTTAAACAAATCATTATCCTTCACTCTTTCTACTATTTCAATTGCCTTTGAAATGTCTTTTTCAACTCCGTCTCCTCTATAATATTTGAGTCCGAGATTCATACAGCAATGAATATGCGAGTCTTTAGCACCTGCTTCTAAATACATTAATGCTCTATCTGAGTCTGGTGTAATTCCGCCAATACCTTTTTCGTATATCTGGTTTAGTTTTGAATTGCAATTACCAACGAATTCATTTCTTGCTATAAGGTCGATATAGATTTTAACAGCTTCGTGAATTTTATCATTGTTTTCTTCGTAATAGTAATTTGCTAACGCAAATCCCGCTTGTTCTTCTCCTAACTCCCAAGATTTAATCCAATATTTCTCAGCTTGTTTGTGGCTTTCTTTTACTCCTTCCCCAAAATAATAGAGGTCAGCTAATTCCAATCCTGCTTCAGCATCGCCTAATTCCAATCCCATTTCAAGAAAGCCTATTCCTTTTTTAATGTTCTTCTTTATATTCGAAATTCCTTTTTCCGCACCAATGTACATTTGACCTATCAAGGTATTCGCTTCAGCACTTTTGTCAAGTGTAATTGATTCAAGAAGCTGAATCGCTTCCTTCTCGTTATCGTCTTGCCAGAGTTCCGTGGCTTTATTTATAATCTCTTGGGTCATTTCTAATTAAACCTAACATAAGTATATACGACACTCCACCCTTTCCTATTGCGTATATCCCGCTATAAGGGCGGATATACGATACGGTATATCGTATATATCGCTTATGTGCGCCATCCAAAACCGAAAGTAATCAAAATCGGAAATCGCGCGTAAGCCTTTTGGCAAAGAAGTGCGCTTGGGATTGAAATAAGCGTTCTGATTCTCAGTCGGCCTAAGTCCGTTTGGAGATTTCGGTTTGATTCAGCTTGCAATCTGCTTTCACCCTTTTTGAAATCGGCTGATTTCAAATGTCATCGACTGTTCTCGACCGTTCTCGACTTCGCTCGACTGTTTGAAAAACGCGGCCCGAACACCGTGGCTTATATACTGCCGCTCGATAATTAATCGCTCCGCCCGAAAGGGATTGGATGCACCATAATTTCTCTCCTTTGGGTCGCGAAATCACCCGAGCAAACGGAAGCCGATTACGTAATTTGGCAACCGGCTTCACTTAGAATCTTCCAAAAATCCCGCCCCGAAGACTTTCTATCTTACTTTCGCAGTAAGCCATGAAAATCTCCATCGAAATACATCAACACATGTACCGCGCTGATCTCGCTGCGCCAATCGATCTTTCTATTCCCATAGGTCCAAATGGTCCGAGGGCGTGGTATGTCGATCCGGTGCGAATAGAACCCGTAATGACCGATCGTTTCACGGGGAGTGTGGCGCTTGGCGGGGCGGTTAATTTTCGAAATATCCGCTTCAACCCCCACGGCCATGGCACCCATACCGAAACTCAGGGCCATATTGACGCCGAGGTGCAATCGATCAATCAAACGCTCAGGCAATTTTTCTTTTTGGCTCGATTGATCACTGTGGAGCCCACTGCCTTTTCCGGAAAGGAAAAAGCGTATGTAAAACACGGCGATGCAATTATTACCGCGGCGCAGCTGGAAAGACGCTGGGAAGATCAGCTCCAACCGGAAGCCTTGATCATACGAACGCTACCTAATACCCACGACAAACTTTCGAAAAATTATTCGAACACGAATCCGGCTTATTTCGAGCCCGAAGCACTGCGGTATATGCGCTCCAAAGGAATTTTACATTTACTCACCGACTTGCCGTCCGTAGATCGCGAAGAAGACGGCGGTAAACTTCTTGCCCATCACGCTTTTTGGAAAAGTGGCTTTCCGACCGATACCGATTGCACCATTTCTGAAATGATTTACGCAGCCAACGAAGTCGCCGACGGCTATTATTTACTCAATCTGCAGATTGCTCCTTTCGAAAACGACGCAACCCCAAGTAAGCCGGTGATCTTTAAACTCGACGAAATATGAACGTCGAAGATTTCCGAGCGTATTGCCTTGCCAAGAAAGGCGTTACCGAAGGATTTCCATTTGGTGGCGACACCCTCGTTTTTAAAGTAATGGATAAGCTATTTGCGCTAACGAATGTCGACCAATTTCAATCGATTAATCTCAAATGTAACCCCGGTAGAGCCATCGAGCTGCGCGAGCAATATCCGCATGGTGTGCTGCCGGGTTACCATATGAATAAAGCTCATTGGAACACCGTAACGACCCAAGCAGGCATCCCAGAAACCTTGCTTTACGAATTGATCGACCATTCGTACCAACTCATTGTGGATGGATTATCGCGCAAACTGCGCGCAGAGCTCGAAGCAATGGTGTAATTTCGCCCTCCCATGTCCAGGCACAGTATTTCACGTAGGGTTTTCAAATATTTCATTCGGGGCATTTTTTTAGTCGTACCGATAACCCTGATCATTTACGTGATTTACGGCCTGTTTACTTTTTTAGACCAACTTTTGCCCGCCCTTATTCCGGCGCTTGAAGGTATTCCCGGCGTAGGCTTGGTTATATTGCTGGTGGGTATCACTGTATTGGGTTATTTGGGTTCATCTTTCATTGCTGAGCCGATCTACGAAAGAGCGAATAAATTACTCGACCGTGTGCCGTTGATCAAAACCGTTTACACCGCCATTACCGATTTATTATCTGCATTCGTGGGTCAGAAAAAGAGCTTCTCAAAGCCGGTACTCGTGAAGATGAACAAATCGGCCGACGTGGAAAAAATTGGCTTTATCACTGCCGAAGACTTAAGTCGGCTTCAGATCGGTTCGGGTAAAATTGCCGTTTACCTTCCCCATAGCTATGCCTTTTCGGGAAATCTCTTTATCGTACCGATCGAAAATGTTACTCCGATAATTGGCAGTACGCCCGAAATCATGAAGTTCATCGTATCGGGCGGAGTAACGGAAGTTGGTACCCGCGAAGAATGAAAAAACTCGTTGCTGGAAATTTATTCCTCCTTCACCTCATCGTGTTCATCTATGGTTTTACGGCCATTTTGGGCAAACTAATTAGTATCGGGTCGGGGCAATTGGTGTGGTGGCGTATGGTAATAGCAGCTGTGGTGATAGCCGCCTATGCCTATTCGAAAGGCAAAATCAAAAAATCGCTTCTCGACCGTGGGCCGCTTTACGCAGCGGTGGGTTTAATCATCGCCGCGCATTGGATTACCTTTTTCGAAGCTATTAAAGTTTCCAACGTATCGGTTACCCTGGCGTGCCTTAGCTCTTCCGCTTTGTTTACAGCTTTACTTGAGCCCTTGCTCTTCCGTCGCAAAATCGACCCATTCGAGCTCATTTTTGGAACGATGGTTGTCGCTGGATTACTCCTTATTTTCCGATTTGAAACGGAGTACACCTGGGGAATTACCCTCGCCTTGATCTCCGCTTTTTTGGCTTCTGCATTCAATACTACCAATGGCCTTCTCATTCGCAAGGACAATCCCTACCGCATAAGTTTGGTAGAAATGATCGGCGGTGTGATTGGCATTAGCATCTATCTTCTATTTAAGGGGCAATTCAATGAAGCGCTTTTCGATGTGCCGCCGCTCGATTGGTTATGGTTGCTGATTTTAGGCATAATATGCACGGCCTTCGCCTTTGTGGTAGGCGTAAAAGTAATGGAAGAACTCACCCCATTTACCGTAAGTCTTACCATCAATCTTGAGCCCGTATATGGTATTATTCTGGCCTATTTGATCTTCGACGACAGCGAGCGGATGAGCCCGCAGTTTTATCTCGGAACGGTATTAATCATGGCTTCCCTTTACCTTAATGCCTTGCGGCGAAAGCGATTGAAAAAGCAGGAAAGCGTGACGGCGGTGCCGGGGATGGAGTAGTAATTTCAAAATTTAATCCCGGAAACACATGCGTACTTTACATCCACACAGGTAACGGCTGTAAAGCCTTAACTTTGGCATCCAAAATACTTAGCCAGATGACTCCTTCTCTGTCAGATAAACAATACTGCATTAGCCTCACGGATTATCGCCGTTTCCTTACGCGGGTAGTCCGCATTGGATCGGTGGCCATGGGTGGCGACAACCCCATACGCGTGCAGTCTATGACTACCACCGACACGATGGATACTGAAGCTACGGTGGCGCAATCGATACGCATGATCGAAGCTGGCTGTGAGTTGGTGCGAATCACCGCCCCGAGTAAGAAGGAAGCAGAAAATCTTAAACCGATAAAAGATGCCCTCGTGGCCGCTGGCTACGATACCCCGTTAGTCGCCGACATTCACTTCACGCCAAACGCGGCAGAAATTGCCGCCACCATTGTAGAAAAAGTACGCGTGAATCCCGGCAATTACGCGGACAAAAAGAAGTTTGAAAACATCGATTATACCGAAGATACCTATCAAGAAGAGCTTGCGCGCATCCGCGAGCGGTTTACCCCGTTGGTAAAAATCTGCAAAGCTCACGGCACCGCCATGCGAATCGGCACCAACCACGGCAGCTTGAGCGACCGAATATTAAGCCGCTATGGCGATACCCCGCTGGGAATGGTAGAAAGCGCCATGGAGTTTTTGCGCATTTGCCGCGATCACGATTACCACGATATTGTACTCAGCATGAAGGCCAGCAATACCCGCGTTATGGTGGCCGCTTACCGGCTGCTGATGCACCACATGATGGCCGAGGGGATGAATTACCCGCTGCATTTGGGCGTTACCGAAGCAGGCGATGGTGAAGATGGACGCATTAAATCGGCGGTGGGCATCGGTACCTTACTCGAAGATGGTATTGGCGATACGGTGCGCGTATCGCTCACGGAGGAACCAGAAGCCGAAATCCCTGTGGCCCTGGCCTTGGTGGCACGCTACACCAATCGCAGCAGTCACAATCTTATTCCACCCATATCTTCAAATCCGCTGAAGCCATTTGAATTCAATCGTCGCATTTCGCGACAAGTTTTAGATTTTGGTCATAGTGAAGTTCCTCGAGTTGTAGCCGATTTGAGCGAACGCGAACGCATCACAGCTGCTTCTCTTTTTGCGGCTGGTTATGCCTACAGCGTACCACTCGATAAGTGGAATATCGGCGATCAAGCTGCCGATTATCTATTTACCGGCGATCTGGTCATCGACTTCGAAATACCCGGTACCCTGGGCGTAATAGTAAACGAAACCGCCTGGGAAGGCGCGAAGTATCGCGACCGGCACTTCCCTTTGCAATCAGCTCAATCCTTTTTGGATAAAGGTTTGATTTCTCAAGGCCCCATTTTCATCGACCTTGGTGATACTGATCTATACCGGCCTGAATTGATAGCCAAATTAAAAACTGCTCCACAAGTCATACTCGTCCTCGGCACAGCTAATGAACATGCCGCAGCAGCTTTGCGCAGAGCCATGATCGAATTGATCAATCAAGGCCTTGAGTTTCCGGTAATTCTTCGTCGGAATTATAGGGTCGAAAACAGTTCGGAAGTGCAGCTTCACGCATCGACCGATACAGGTGCCTTGCTGATTGACGGCCTCGGCGATGGAATATGGCTAACCGCAGAAAAAATGGAGAAAAGGGCTCTCAATGCGCTCAGCTTCGGCATTCTCCAGGCCACGCGCAGCCGAATCAGCAAAACGGAATACATTTCTTGTCCGAGCTGCGGACGCACTCTTTTCGATCTTCAGGAAACTACAGCTAAAATTCGTGCACGAACATCGCACCTAAAAGGAGTGAAGATCGGAATTATGGGCTGCATTGTAAACGGCCCGGGCGAAATGGCCGACGCAGATTATGGCTACGTGGGCACAGGTGTGGGTAAAATCACCCTGTATAAGGAGAAGGAAGTCGTGAAACGAAATGTGCCTTCGGAAAGAGCCGTAGATGAACTAATCGATTTAATTAAAACCCACGGCGACTGGGTGGAACCAGCACTAATGGAACACGCATGATAGCAGCTATAGCAGGGTACAGCGGCCTTATCGGAAAGGCGCTTCTCGAAGAATTGAAGGCCGACCAAACGATAAGTGAAATTCGCACTATCGGACGATCAGAACCGGTGAAACACGCCAAAGTCCGCTATTTTAAATCGGATTTCGAGCATATTCCTGCGTTACAAACACTGCTCGCAGACTGCGAAGTAGTGTTCTGTTGTCTTGGAACCACCATTAAAACCGCGGGTTCGAAAGAAGCATTCCGGAAAGTAGATTACACGTATGTAGTCAATTTGGCGGAGGCAGCAGCCGCAGCCGGAGCGGTACAATTTGCTGTGGTGAGCGCTATTGGTGCCGACCCTAAATCTGGAATATTCTACACCAAGGTTAAAGGCGAAATGGAAGAAGCCGTGCTCAAATCGGGTATTACTGATATTTATCTATTTCAGCCATCTACGCTTCTCGGAGATCGGGAAGAGTTTCGGCTCGGCGAAAAAATCGGGAGCGCAGTGATGCGCGCTGTTTCACCTATAATGGTGGGCAGGTTTGAAAAATACAAACCCATCTATGCCGATGCAGTGGCTACTGCTATGCATCAGGCCGTAGCCCAAAATTGCGAATCGGGTTATTTCGACTACGGAGCAATGATTGAGCTGATAGGGTAGATAAATCCAGACGGATTAGAAGCCATAAAGAGCTTGCCCATCTTCAAAATATTTGTCGCCAGCGGTCCAATACGGCCTTTGATCTCTATTGCCGATAAGCCGACACGCGGTAACATAGGTCCTGGCGAACTTCAAAAGATAATCGTAATCGACCGAATCGGGATTGTCGCTTGCCTGGTGGTAATACTTCAACACCTCATCGTCGAAGGCAGTAATACCCATCGAAAACATAATTGCAGGAACCCCTTTTCGGGCAAAACTCACCTGATCGCTACGGTCGAATAGGTTTTGTTCGGGGGCGGGGTCGTCATTGATATCAAGGCCATAATTTTTACCGGCTGTTTCGAGCTCAGGAGTAGCAGTGGTGCGGTTTAAACCAATAATAGTAGCCTTGGAAGTATCGTTGTAGCCGCCGTTGTCGCTGTTGAAGCACATCACCACTTTATCGAGCGGTATGGGCGGATTGGCTACATAATATTCGCTGCCGAGCAGTCCTTTTTCTTCGCCTGTGAAGAAGATAAAAATAGCACTTCGCTTCAGCGGATATTTGGCAATGTTTCGAGCGGCCTCCATCACCGTTACCGTCCCGATGGCATTGTCGCGGGTACCGTTGTAGATGGTATCGCCAGTAGCATCGGCATCGCCCACACCCACATGATCATAATGAGCAGAGTAAATCATATACTCGTTTTTTAAGGTAGGGTCGGTGCCTTCCACCACCCCAACCACATTATAAGCCGCAAATTCTTTCGTCGGCGCTTGCTGAAGCTTGATAGATGCACTTTTTTTAAAATTCTTGACCACATCAATCATTTGGTTGTTGGAGTCGTCCATTAATAGTCTTAGAAAAGCTTCTTCATTTCGCTCCTCATCGCGGAGACCCACCTTCGCGCCCGACATATACCCACGGAGTAAAGTCCAGGGCAATTGCGGTGAGTTGTAAAATTCGATCAATGCTAAGGCTCCCGCTTCTTTTGCACGTGTGGCCTTTTCCCTGCTTTCGCGAAAACCCGTTCGGGGATTGGCTTCGCCTTTTGCACCAAAGCGGGCGAAGACAATTTTCCCTTTCACGTCAGTGGTTTGAAAATCTTCGGTGGACCCAAACTCCACAAAGGCTACCTTGCCATCTGCCTGAGCATCGGAGCCCGACAACAAAACGAACTCCTGGCCCAAGGCATAGGCTTTGGAACCCATTGCAATAGTACCACCGGTGGCTCCAAGCTGCTCAAACATAGGCACCGACTGGAAGTATCCGTTTAAAGATGGTATGGGCTTAGCTCCGTATTCCTGAAGCTGCGTTGCTAAGTAGCGAGCAGCTACTAATTGCTCTGGCGAAGGGGTGTCGCGCCCTCTAAGCTCGTCGGAAGCCATAAATTCGATCTTCGACCTTACGGAATTATAGGTCACCGTTTCGTTAACTTTATCGATATTGCTTTGCGCAAATGCGCTAGAAATCGGCAAAAAAAGTAGGGCCATCAGCCCCGTGAAAATTATTTTCATCATCAATAAATAAGGTTGGAAACTTACAACAATTCTTTGATAGCCGTAGGACTCTTAGCAGATAGTTTCGGCCTTTCTGCATCTTCGAGCTTTTGTAATAAACTGTCGCGGTGGAGCGCAAAGGCGTTCATGTATTTGGCAGGAAGCGGCTCGCTTTTAGGAAGGTTCTGCTTGTACGGATCTTCTTGTTTCCCGTTCTTCCAGAATCGATAGCATACATGCGGTCCGGTGGCCAATCCGGTACTCCCTACCAATCCAATTACATCGCCTTGTCGCACCACTTGACCCTTGCGGGCAATAAGCTTGCTCATGTGCAAGTATTGGGTGGTATAGGTACTGTTATGCTTTATCTTCACGTATTTTCCATTGTATTTGGTTTGAGCCGCTTCGATAATCGTTCCGTTGGCTGTGGCCAAAATAGGGGTGCCGGTGGGAGCTCCATAGTCGGTACCAAGGTGGGCTTTCCAGCGTTTCTGCACCGGGTGAAATCGCTTGAGCGAATAGCTTGAAGTAATTTTTGAGAATTTCAAGGGCGATTTGAGAAAGGCTTTCCGAAGACTTTCACCCTTCTCATTGTAGAAATCATTTACTTCATCGTTCGTAAATCGAAAACTGGCAAACCGCTCATCGCGGTGCCAAAACTCAGCAGCTAAAATCCTACCCATTCCGGCAGGAGCGCCGTCAATAAACCGCTCTTCGTAGCATACGCGAAAGTGATCGCCTTTTTGGAGTCTGTAAAAATCGATAGTCCAGGCGTACATATCGCTCAGTTTAAATGCCAATTCGGGGCTTAGACCCATATCGGCGATGGTTTTCGACAGCGAGCTTTGGATTTCTCCGCTACCGGTTTTTAACACTAATTCCACAGGTTTCTCGCCGGCTATGGCGGTTGGCTGCTCGCCAAATGTGTAGGTCACAAACCGCGATACGGATGTTTCTATAACCAAATACTGAGCCGTCGCAATACTATCCAAAGCGCAAAACAGGGTGTAAGGATCGCCTGGGCGAATGCGTCGAACGTCAAAAACTTCGCGGGTATCCTTTTCGATTTTTACAATTTGGCCATAATCGATACCGTGTGCCAATAAAAGGTCGCCTAAAACCTGACCCTTGTTGAAAGTACCTTCAATGACGCTGAAATTCGAAAAGTTAAAGCCATATTTCTCTTTCGGAACCTGTACTTCAGCTATCTCACTGGATGAGATGTCGCGGGGTTTGTCGGAGCCACAAGCCCACAGGCACAGCCCAAGAAGACCTATTGCAAGAGAACGAAAACAATAGGCACTTTGAAAACTTCTCTTCATGGTCGCCGAAAATACGAATCGAATACCGAAGACAGAAAGAGATCAGGTTTTTTGGCTAAACAATGGAATGTGGAAAGGGAAAGATAGAGCGAAGATTAGGAACAGAGAGATTTATCATTTCCACGCCTTTGCTCATTCCACCGACTTTGAAATTTCGACCAGCGGGAGAAATCTCGGTGAATTCGCCGCCCATGCTTGGTTTTGAAAGCCTGGAACGCTATTAATCAAGTCTTGCCAGGGGATACGCCAAATTCTTAAACTCGACCAATTCCATTTTAATCGAACCCACAAGAACACTGGCTTTAATAAGGATGGGGATTTTATTCTTATCGTCGGTAATCCACATCACCAGGTCTTCTTCTTCTTTGAAAATACGGCCTTCCTGCACTACTGGAACAAACTTCATGCAGCGGTATTTCCCCGTGCGCGAACTGATCGTTTCCCTGCCAATGTACTTGATGCGAAGGGTAAATTCTTCCTCATCGACGAAGGTGGGTATGCTGAAGATATCACCTTCCTTAGCATTCGAAAAATCCAAGGTTCGGGCATAGAAGAAAGCTGAAATCATATCTTGCGACCAAGGCAACATTTTATAGGTTTCGCCCTTTTGATTGGTCACAGCCGATTTGCGCTGGTGAAATTTGTAATTCTGCTGTTTGGAATAGCCGCCTTCGCGAATATCGCGAATGAACTCCCAAGGGAAAAGTGCTGACTTGTCCATGTAGGTTTCGTAGCGATCTTCTACCTTGAAAAACCAGCTAAAAGCTCCAAGCGTGCGGCCTTTGCCCACCATGTGCAAGGCGGGACGACCGTGAAACGTCTTCCCCGTTTCGCTCACGGTAACAGTGGCTTCTCCGGCATCAACGAGGCCATAATGCAAGCGAAATCGGAGAAATTCATCGGGCTTGAACCCTCGCTCCCGGTAGGCCGGATAGGCCAAGGTGGGCAGGGTGTCGAGGCTGGCGCGTGTGGCCTTGGTCTGGCTTTGCGCCGGAAGCAGCGCTAAAGCAAATGTGGCAAGGAGTATCGACTTGATCATAACCGACCTTAACCAAAAGCTGTTCCAAACGCGTTTTTCGCCAAAACCGACTCCGATCATTTCACTTGACCTTTTTTCTCAAAACACAATGTTTACAATACGCTTGGGCACTACAATAATTTTTTTTGGGTCTTTGCCTTCCAGGTACTTCGCCGTGTCGGCAAGAGCCATTACCGCCGCTTCCACTTCTTTGGCGCCCATTTCGACCGAAAGGCTTAATTTGAAACGGGTCTTTCCATTAAACGAAACAGGATACTCAAAATTGGCTTCTTCGAGGTGTTTTTCGTCATAAGTAGGCCAAGCTTCGCGGGTGATGGAATCTGAATGCCCCAATTTTTTCCAGAGTTCTTCGGCGAAATGTGGCGCATAAGGCGATGTAAGCACCAATAGACCTTCTAAAACTTGGGCATTGCTGCTCTTTTCAGTCGTTAAATCATTTACAGCAATCATCAGGGTGCTTACCACCGTATTCCACGAAAACCGATCCAAGTCTTCGGTAACACGCTTAATGGTGCGGTGGAGTATAAAAAGTTCTTTCGGCGTAGGTTCGGTTCGGTTTATTGAAAACTCCCCATCGCCCGGATGGCAGAGCCTCCAAAATCGCTTTAAGAAATTATGAACCCCACTTATTCCCTGCGTATCCCAAGGTTTCGACTGCTCCACGGGGCCGAGAAACATTTCGTAAAGACGAAGCGTGTCGGCACCATATTCTTCGCAAAGGTCATCGGGAGTAACCACGTTGAACCAGCGCTTCGACATTTTCTCAATCTCGTGGCTGCATTTGTACACCCCGTCTTCATTGGTAATAATCACTGCATCTGCATTTTCTGTGCGCCATTTCGCAAAAGCGGCCAAATCGAGCTCATCATTGCGGACCATGTTTACATCCACATGCAATCGTGTGAAGGAATATTCCCACTCCGCATTGCTCAAATTCATGTTGTGGTCTTTGCCGAGCAATTCGTGCAGTAGCGTTTCTAATCTTTGCTCTACGGCAAATTTGTGCAAATTGAGTTTTCCATCCTTTGCCCAATCCTCATAGATTTCCTTGGTGACGTAAACAACCGGAAAATTTCTCGGCGAAGGCAACTCAGCTCCATCGGGCACCCCCGGCACTAAGTAAGAAGCGAGCTCGAGGCGATGCACCAGGCTCGACCGACCGAGAATCATACCTTGGTTAATCATTTTCTGGAAAGGCTCTTCGAAAGGAATAAACCCACGATCGCAGAGAAATTTCGTCCAAAAACGGGAATAGAGCAAGTGTCCGGTAGCATGCTCAGCGCCCCCCATGTAGAGGTCTACGGCTCCCCAATAATGCACCTTGTCGGCGGCGACCATCTCCCTGGTATTTTTGGGATCCATATACCGCAGAAAGTACCACGAAGACCCCGCCCAACCGGGCATGGTGCTGTGCTCCATAGCTTCGCCTTTAAATAGAGGCCAATCAGACTTCGCAGCTCTTGCTAATGGTGGTTCACCGGAGTCGGTGGGTAGGTACGAGTCGATTTTTGGCAAGGTCAAAGGCAAATCTTTTTGATCGATCAAATGGGTTTGCCCTCCTTCGTAGTACACCGGAATAGGCTCGCCCCAATAGCGCTGTCGCGAAAAAATGGCATCGCGCAGGCGGTAGTTGGTCTTTCCATAACCGATGCGTTTGAGTTCCAATTCGCGAATTACTTCCTCGGTAGCTTCGGCAACTTCCAAACCATTGAGAAAGCCCGACTTAGCGAGCTTCCCGGTTTTTTCGGCATACGCTCCTTTGGAAATATCCTGACCATCGAAAATATTGACAATCGATAAGTCGAAAGCATGGGCAAAACTCCAGTCGCGCTGATCGCCGGCTGGCACGGCCATAATAGCGCCTGTGCCGTAACCGGCCAATACATAATCGCCGATCCAAATGGGCAGTCGCTCGCCGGAGAAGGGGTGCGCGGCATAAGCACCCGTGAAGGCGCCCGACACGTGTTTCACTTCGCTTTGGCGCTCACGCTCGGTCCGAGCCTTTGCTCTAGCTATATAAGCCTCGATTGCCTGTTGTTGATCGGTGGTGGTAATTTGGCTCACCAAGGCATGCTCGGGCGCCAAAACCATAAAAGTTACCCCGAAAATGGTGTCGGGTCGGGTGGTAAATACGTCAATGTATGCCTGGTGCTTCTCAACTTGAAATCGCACCGTAGCACCACGTGATTTCCCGATCCAGTTGCGTTGAATTTCTTTGATCGAATCGGGCCAATCTAAACCTTCCAAGCCTTCAATCAGGCGGTCGGCGTAAGCCGTAATGCGCAAGCTCCATTGCTTCATAAGGCGCTGCTCTACGGGGTGGCCACCGCGCTCGCTCACCCCATCTTTAATCTCATCGTTGGCCAGAACAGTGCCAAGAGCCGGACACCAATTTACCCAGGTATCGGCCAGAAAAGCCAGTCGGTAATGGCTCAGTATTTCGCTCCTTTGGGCAGCGTTGAGCAATTGCCAATCGGTGGAGGTAAACTCCCCGATGAAATACTCCCCAAAATGAAAGTCTTTCAGGTCCAGAGCCTTGTACCAATCGGCGTCGATTGCCGCGTTTACCCCGTAGCTTCCGTTTTCGGCAAATGCTGCTTCGAGGTCTGATATGGGTTCCGCGCGCTTGGTTTCTACATTGAACCACGAATTATAAATCTCCTGAAAAATCCATTGTGTCCAGCGGTAATAGCTCGGATCGCTGGTGCGTACCTCGCGCTCCCAATCGTAGTTGAAGCCCATCCGCTCGAGTTGCGTGCGGTAACGCGCAATGTTTTCTTCGGTAGTAATAGCAGGATGCTGGCCGGTTTGTATGGCGTATTGCTCTGCAGGTAGGCCGAAGGAATCGTAGCCCATGGGATGAAGCACTTCATAGCCCTGATGCACCTTGTAGCGCGCAATAATATCCGATGCGATATACCCCAGGGGGTGGCCTACATGTAGCCCGGCTCCCGATGGATAGGGAAACATATCGAGTACGTAGAATTTCTCTTTGTCGGGGTTTTCGCTTACGCGATACGTGCCTTCGTTGGCCCATTTCTTTTGCCAATAGGCTTCAATCTCTTTAAACTGGTACTGCATGGTAGGGTTATTCGGCTGCAAATGTAGATAAAACGGGA
>JBBQFC010000069.1:0-15245 GCA_038321615.1 Flavobacteriales bacterium
CTAATCGCGACAGGGTCTGTGACCATGGCGGCCAGTTTCCAGGCTAATTGATCTTCTTTTTTGAGATTGGCCTTGGAAGGATAAACTTTTACAGTGTGGTTTTTCATTGATAGCTGGTATGCAGGTGGGTTTTTCTGAGGGCGAAGGTAATTAAAGTGGGTGTTTTCAAAAGTAGTTGTTTCGACTGCGATGAGCGCTGATTTCTTTCGGATAATCCCAATCAATCCAGCGCCAAGACTTTCGGCAAGATGCTGATTCAACAGTTTAATGCCTTAATTTTGGACCATATGGAACCAAATCAATTGGTAGAAGAATTTTTAAGAAAAGCCAGTCTCTTCACGATCCCCAAAACGGAGTTATTTTGGCTCTCTTCGTAAGGAAGTTTAAAAGAACTTCGAGAAGTGCGAAGCGCTCTTTTCCAAGTGTGAGCCTGCATATTACTTTTATTATATCCTTAAAGGGCGCTTCAGGCTTTTTATGGATCAAAATGGCGGAAAGCGCTAGATGGGGCTACTGGAACCGCTTGAAATCAGAGGTTTGCTTCCTTACGGACGGATGACGCATGCAACCGGAGGTGCGGTTGCAATGGATCAAGCAGAAGTTTTTGCTGTGCATCTGGAACATTTTTCGGAAATGATTCGGGAAAAACCCATTCTTACGGAAGCGCTCGTACACCATATGGCATCTCGCATCCGTAATTTTACGGCCATGCGCGCGCAAAACGAAAAGCTTATTTCTTTGGGCAAACTCTCCGCCGGTCTTGCCCATGAATTGAATAATCCGGCATCGGCTATGGTGAGTACTAGCGAATCCTTGCTGAAGCACCTTCGGCTCGTGCCGGAAGTTTTCAAAGGGGTAATGACGGCGAAAATTGAACCCGAGCTGGTGGATGATTTGAATACCTGGCTTTTTGACATAATAGATAACCCAAGGGCTAAGTTGAACTTGTTCGAGCGAACGAAGGCGGAAGACCAACTGACGGATTGGCTGGATGATCAGAATTTTGAAGATAGTATGGATCTGGCCGAAGTTTTGTTAGATTACCAAGTGCTAACTTCTGACGTCGAAAAAATGCAGGCGATTACGGGTGAAGAAGGGTTTCAGACAACCCTTCGATGGATAGCTAATAATTTAGCTACCGAAAAATTGTTTGGAGACATTCGCGATTCTGCTCTCCGCATAGCCGCGTTATTAAGGTCTATAACAGATTACAGCCACATGGATCGGGTTCAAGATCGCCAACCCTTCGATATAAATGCGGGCATCCGATCAACCCCGCGCACGCTCGGACATAAAATAAAATCGGGAAAAATTGAAGTAGAAGAGCATCTCCATGAAGGACTTCCTTGAGCGACGGGTGTGCCTGGAGAATTAAATCAAGTGTGGACAAATATTATCGATAATGCCATCGATGCCTTGCCATCGGGGGGTATGCTCACTATCCACACTACCAGGGGAGAACCTTTCATCACCATCTCGGTTGGCGACACCGGAGATGGAATTCCGGAAGAGATCAAAGAGCAGATTTCTGATCCGTTCTTTACCACCAAAGACGTTGGGAAGGGCACAGGTCGCGGTCTCGACATAGTCAATAAAGTCATATCGAATCACAAAGGGGCAATCGATGTAGAATCGAAACCAGGCTTCACTATTTTTGACATTTGCATTCCGGCAGTCGATGCCAATTGAAACCTATTATGAGTAAACGAGCTATCTAATTCGCCGTAGACGATGATCCGCAAGTGTTGCGCGCCCTCAATGGAGACATCAAACAGGAGTTTCGTAAGAAGTATCGGATTCTGAGTACCGAAAGTGCCAAAGAAGGTTTAAGTTATTTAGCTGAACTGAAAAAGCAGGGCGAAGCAGTTGCCCTTTTCCTAAGCGACCAGCGCATGCCTGAAATGATCGGAGTAGAATTTCTGACAAAGGCACGTGAGATTTTTCCAGATGCGCGGCGCTTGCTCCTCACCGCAAACAGCGATAGCGATACCGCTGTGCGAGCAATTAATGAAGTGCAGCCCGATTATTTCTTAATGAAGCCTTGAGATCCGCCGATGGAGAAACTTTATCTCGTGCTTTATCACCAATTGGAAGAGTGGGAAGCCAACAATACCGAAACAATTGCTGGGATTAGGGTACTGGGTTATCCATATTCGCCCAAGTCGTATAAAATTAAGGACTTCCTGGCGGGAAATCTCTTTCCGTACAAATGGATTGATGAGGAGACAAATCCCACTGCTCCGGAGATAATGACGTCCAATGGTATCAAAGCCAAGGATTTGCCGGCCGTGATATTTGATGATAACGAAGTTTTTATCGGAAAAAAAGCTGGCACTTATCGCCGCAAAACCACGGCTGCAGACCAACGCTAAAGAGGAGCTGAACGACGTGGCGATTATCGGCGCCGGTTCAGCTGGTTTGGCCGCCGGAGTTTATGGTGGGAGCGATGGGCATTTCGTACACGCATAAATACTTGGCGGAACATTAGTCGGCGCAGTTCTTTGATTAGCAACAGCCCCAACTTGCTTCACACGAGCATAGGTATTCTTTAGCTAAAAACTCACCAAACGCATTGCCCAACTCCACTCTATAATGTAGATTTGCCCACTTATTTTTAAGAAATGATCTCAATTCAAAAAGCTTTTCAAAACTTGAATGAAGAAGACTTCAAGTTTCTCCTCGACACCCCAATTTGGCTTTCGCTTATGGCCGCTTACACCGCCGATGGGAAAGTAAGCAAGCATGAAAAAGCAGAAGCGGTTAAGTTGGCGCACCTGCGCACCTTCACCGCGGCCAAGTCGCTTCGCGAGTACTATGCCAAAGTGGAAGATCATTTTGCAGAGCGTTTTGATAAACTCGACTCCCGCCTGCCTAAGGATGAGCATGATCGCGATCTCTATCTCCGTACTCAATTAAAGCGGCTGCCAGAAGTGTTGAAGAAACTCGATTCAGATATTATGCAGTCGATGGAAGAGAGCTTGGAAAGTTTCTACGAGCACATTTTCAAAGCCGACGTGAGCTTCTTTCAATATTTTGCCCTGCCCATTATTTCCAATCGCCTGGATAAGTCGAGCAAGTTTGATATCGATGAAGACTTGAAATAAAGGCTTACTTAAGTTGGGACAAATTCCGGATGAGAATTTTTCCACGCTCAAAGTAAATCTGATTTTCTTCTCGCAGCTCATTGAGCACCTCGCTCACCGTTTGCCTGGAAGTAGCTGTAAGTTTTGCTATTTCGCTATGCGTAAGTTTGGTTTTGATCATTATTTCTTCACCAACAGGTTTACCTTTCCAGGATGCCGCATCTTTGAGAAATTCAATAACTCTCGTTCGAACATCGCGAAAAGCTAGCAGTTCTATTTTGCGTTCCAGTTTTTCGATGCGCAAGCCCATCCACTTTATCACCTTGATGGTCATATCGCTGTCTTTGAGCATTAAACCCTGGATTTCAGCCAGGCTCAGGCTGCATATTTGCGTGTTTTTTTCGAGAGCTTCCGCAAAATCTTTGCGAACGGTTTCTCCGGCAAGAATCATCTCTCCAAATACTTCTCCTTCCGTAAGTATTGCTCGCGTGGTCTCTCGCCCATCCTCAAGATGCCGACCAATCTTAACGCGTCCGCTTACGATAATATGCAGAGATTCGGCCTTTTGGTTCGGGATATAAATAGTTTCTCCTACGTTAAATCGTTGAGGCATAATTACAGCTTCGCTTTCTCTCGATTTTAGCGGGCATAGCTTCCCAAACAGATCAATTCCTTCAAAGTACCACAGTGCTTGTTCATTCATACCAGCCAAAGATATAGCTTGGAAGCCAAGGTCGGTGAATTGCCGCGAGAGTTTGTAATAAGTTTAGTTGCCAATCTTTTAATCCTGTCGCCACAGCGACAGCTACTAGAAAGGAAAAATGTGACATTTGAATAAATTATAAAATGTATGAACCGTGCCCGTTTGATTTTCTTGATTCTTCCATTTCTGAATGCCTGCATTGGTACAGATTTGGTAGACGACCCAGTCGTTGGCGAATCGATTGAAATAAGCCCATCACAAATTCCCTTGTTGATAGATGGCACAGCTCAGGCCAACGCCACCTTTTTCAACCAGATTGGTCTAGCCGAGTCCGCGGCTTTTGAATGGACTTCTTCTAATGAATCTATTGCTACTGTCGATCCTACGGGGTTGATTACGGCTCTAGCTTCAGGGCAAGCTACTATTACGGCGGCCTTTCGATCAGCCACAAGTTCTGGGATTTTAGTCACAGTGGTTGCCGATGCCAATGATGTGGCTCAAATTGCCATTATCGTTCCGCAAACCACGCTTGGTCTTGGACAAACAGCGCAGCTTGAAGTGCAGGCGTCCAACATTGCCGGCGTTCCAATCGAGGGTCTAGCCTTCGATTTCGCATCTTCTACTCCTTCCGTGCTTTCGGTCAATACTTCGGGTGTAATCACAGGTGTTTCAACGGGTATGGCAACGGTGCATGCTTCCGCCGAGGGAATCGAAAGCAATCCGGTTTCCATCATTGTGGGCGTCACAAGCCGTATGGGAAACTTCCAAAATGCTAACGGATACAACGCATCAGGAAACGCTCGATTATTTTTTGCGGACAATGGAAATCTTATGCTCGAATTGAGTTCCAATTTTTCAACCAGTTTTGCCTTAGGCACTTTTATCTATTTATCGAATACTTCTTCGGGCACGGGTACTTTCAATACCGGTCTTGAAGTGCAGCAAATTACTACCGGTGGATATCACCTTTTCAATATCTCAAACATTTCGCCGAGCACAGGAATTACTGATTTCAATAACGTGATTATATTGTGCAAACCTGCAAGAATCACCTTTGGTTTCGCAATATTAAACTAATGATTATGATCCGAATTGTTTTCGTTATCGCCCTACTGAGCAGTTCTTTATCACTTTTCGCTGGCGGCGGCTGGACGTACGAGAAAGGAAAGGGATATGTAAAACTCGGTCAAAATGCCGTCTACGCCAACCAATACTTTGCGCCCGACGGTTCGCTAATCGACATTACGACTATAGGCTATTATGCTACCTCCATTTATGCCGAATACGGTATCACCGATCGCCTTACCGCAATTGCTTATGTGCCTTTCTTCGCTCGAAACACGTTGAATAAAACCCAATTTCGATTATCGGGTGTAGAAATCCCCGGCGATGAGCTCAATACTTTCGGCGACATGGATATTTCCCTCCAATACGGTATCATCAAAACCGATACCTGGGTGATGAGCGGGCGTCTGCTATTCGGCATTCCAACAGGAGAAGTTAATGGCGGTGAAACCGGAATTTTGCAAACGGGCGATGGAGAATTCAATCAAATGATTCGTTTCGATCTCAGTCGCACTTTTGCCAAAAAAGCTTGGTTTTCGGTCTATGCGGGTCTCAATAACCGCACCAACGATTTCTCGGATGAATATCGACTTGGCGGCGAAGTTGGATATAAATTCGTACCCCAGTTTTTCGCTATTGCCAAGCTCGATGTTGTTCAATCATTCAATAATGGCACGGCAGATGTGGCACAGGGCGGAACCCTTTTTTCGAACAATACGGAATTCGTGAGTCCAGCGCTCGAATTGGCCTACGAATTTAAGTCGGGCCTGGGTTTTAATCTCTCGGCGGCTGGCGCTTTCGCCGGTCAGAATATTCTGGCCTCCCCGAATTTCGGTGTTGGAATCTATTACAAATTTTAGGGTTCTAAAACCATCAATCGCCTTGAGCCCAAGGCCGGGTGAGAAAGAAGGTAGACACCTCCCGGAAGGACAGCTTGACTCAATTCGATTTGATTTCCTCGGTTGAACTGGGCTTTTAATTGGTACGGAATTATTTGAAAATTCTTTTGGCCTAAATGTCAATCGAACATTTCATTGGGTAGAATCCATTCTTCGTTCGTAAGTGTACATAATTTGCGAGCTCCCCGATATCATATAAGACTTAATGTTTTCATAATGATTTGGTAACATTGAGCTCTTTCTTTCTTTCAACCACTTAGCAGAAAGCTCAGGACGGGTAGCCGAAACGGAACAAAGATGCGTAATATGTTAGAAATTATGAAAAAGTTGTTTTTTATTATGGCGGTCCTTATGATAGGATGCGATAAGTCGTCCGATGTTGACCCATCGAATCAAGCTGTTCCTGAAATGAATATTGCGAAATCGTCATACCGGATTATTGTTTGTAATGACACATGGCTGAGCCCACCGGTTGATCAGACAATAACAGATTGTTTTTGTGCGGGTACTGGCGGAAATTGCCTACCTACTGTAACAATATATGGTGTTTCAGCACCAAATGATTTGGAAAAATTTACTGATGCCGTTGAGTCAAACGAAACAGATGTATATTTTATTGGGTCCGAACATAAAAAGGTCTTCGGAAATTCAATATCCGAAAATCATTTAGCCGGCCTTAGGAGCGGTGAATTGACATTTTCCTTACTTCCTACCACGTCTGTAAGCGTAATGGCCGCGATGCATTATTTTAGTGATATTATAACTAAAGATAATGCTGACAGTGATGCCATTCTAACCTATCCTTTGGATTTGAATTAGCTTTGGAAATAAAAAAGATGAGTAATACTGATTATTATTTTAAAGAAACTAGAATTGTAATTTTAGCTATTCTTTGCTCGAGCTGTATGACATCATCGCCCACTGATCATCCAATTATTCACCTTAACGAAGTACCAATGCTCCATTCTTGGAGCATTGGCGTTTCGTTAGGGAGTATGACAGAATTGTATGCTCGACCAGGTTGTAATACGTCCGATTCCATGTTTTCTATCTTTACAAAACACTTCGATTCGTCACGCAAAGGTTACCTACATGCATTGCTGAACCTTAATGATCTTCAGAGTATAAAGCTCACGGATGCGGCACTTCCCAATTTAGCATACTTTATTGATAAAGATCGATACACATCTTTTAGTCTGGTTGACGATACGCACTGGGAGATGAGTTATAATACTTGCATTATTGAGTCTGATTCAAATTTATCTGGACGACTCGAAACTATTCTGCTTGAGCTACCCGACCATTATGAGCCTTATATTTATGGAATGGTTCGTTCCACCTCACGAGGTCATTATATTGCGGCGCGCTCAAATAAGTATGACTTGCGTATTCAAGAGCAAAACAGTGCTTTTTTTAGCAAAGAGAAACCTCTTGCTTATTTCACACCAAATTTTGAGTTTGAGAAGTGGGTTGGTGACTATCCACCCGATTATCCGAAGAAAGGAATTTTCGGATACCATATAGAACCAGAATTTCTCGCAATCGACGAAAAATTAGTTTTGTCTTTTGCTGGAAGCAGTTATGTAGGATTAGGAGAAGCGGCAAAGAACGAGATTAGTTTCTTTCGGTGCTCTTCATTTTACGAAACCACATATTCTCCAATGGATACTGCAGATTTTATGTCTATAAGCAAAGCGATCCAATTTCAAGACACGGTTTCCCGATACTCCAGGCTTGGATTTAGTTGTGCTACTAATTCGGTTTCCAGAATTTATCAATGGAATAACCCGGAAGTCCATAATGGAGATACTATCAACGCATCTATAGTAGTGGGAGATTGCGAAAGAAATAAAGTCCGGAAAGAATTTGTTTTTGATCGAAGAAAAAGACGACTGAACTTTATGACGTTTCTTGAAACAGGGCTATTGGTTGCTTCCGTAACCCAATCTGCCGATGACGAATTTATAATTACTTTGCAATTGCTAGACATTTACTCGGAATGATAAGGATATCATCTTTATTACTGCTCACTTTCATCATTACAAGCTGCTCTTCGGATGAGCATTCTTCGGGCGAATCCATTAATACGAATGCTGATCAGAGAAAACGGGTAGATGAACTTAAAACATTTGCCGACTTAAATCAAATTAATTTGGCGCATTATGATTACATAATCATCGAAGGAAGAATAAAGTGTGCGGGTTGCCAAAGAGTTTGGGAGAAAGAGCTGCAAAGCAGTTCTATACTCGATAAATCTTTGGCGATAGTTGGCGATAAACTTGAATTGGATAATCCGCTAAATTCTGCCGTAGGTATCAAATTGATGAATTTCAATAGCATAGAAGCTTCTTTCCCGTTCATTGCAAATTATTTTGTTTTCTACATTGATTCGGGGGTTCCTACCGGTTACGTAGAACTTGGTGCCCGCGTGTTTAAATTATAGTGGGCTTGCTCGGAGAAAATCCTACTTCTTAATCGGTCTTTGCCTATTTGATTTTGCTTTACCGCTCCGAATTTCGGTGTTGGAATCTATTACAAGTTTTAGGGTTCTAAAATTATCAATCGCATAGCGTAGTAACCTGAAGAGCGAATCACGTACACGCCTGCAGGCAAGTCTAATTGACTCAAATCAATGCTCTCAGTTTGATCTAACTGAGTGCGTAGAATTTCTCTTCCCGAGAGATCGAAAAAGCCTATTTCCGATGGTTCGGGTAAGCCTTTGATCATAAGCATTTGATTTATGAAAACCGGATTTGGGTAAATTTGAAACGAAGACAAATCTCTCCGTGTCTGGACATCAAGAAAAATGGGACAACAGTCAGTATTCTCACCTTCGGGATAAATTTGAACTCCATTTTGATGCACACATAAAAGGTTAATATAAAAATCAGCATAGCACATCTGACTCTGAAATAAGCCCTGTGTAGTCCCTAGTCCCGATATCCAGGTAAGATCATACGATTGTTCGAAATAAATATGCTTCCGCTCAATTCCATTTATAGAAATGATGTCAGTTCCCGCCGTGATCAGCGTTCCACCAATAACATCTAACTCATTTTCAAATCCTGGCCCGCAATAAACGGGGCTTATTAAAGTTCCAGCACCAATAGAAAAATCGTAAATCAGGAATTCCGAGCTGGAAGATGAAGCACGGTGAAAAATTGAATCACCACTTTGGCGAATGTATCCGGCTGTTTGGATAAATGAAGTATCTGAGCAGCTATAATAAATTACAGGTCTGTACGCTGTGTCATTTAGAAATATGGCCGGCTGAAGGGCGTAAGTGAGAGTGTATCCAGCGCCATTTGATAATTGTTCGCTCACACTCCATTCAAGCGTATCCGTATTCCAATCTTGGGATAAACCGTATGATGCAAAACCCAAAATTCCCAGAAGGGTAATGGCCAGGTATTTCATGTTTTCAAAAGTAAAATTCTCTGGCCACTGGGCCAAATCAATTATACCCCTTAGCTTGGAGGGCAAAGAGCGACGCGTATTTCCCATCAAGCGCAATGAGTTCGGCGTGCGAACCCATTTCGAGCACTTGCCCGTTTTCGAGAAATAGAATTCGGTCGGCCATGCGCACTGTACTAAAGCGGTGGCTAATAAGCACGGCGGTTCGGCCCTTCATTAATTCGGCGAAACGAATGAAGACTTCGTTTTCGGCTCGGGCATCGAGGGCACTCGTAGGCTCATCGAGAATCATAAGTTGGGCATCGGCCATGTAGGCACGGGCGAGCGCAATTTTTTGCCATTCACCTCCGCTCAAATCCACGCCTCCTTCAAAGCGCTTTCCGAGCATTTGGCTGTAGCCTTGGGGGAGCTTTTCTATCACGGTATCGGCTAAGCTTTTGATCGCGCTGTTTACAATTCGCGGTTGGTCGCCCACTTTTTGAATATCGCCCACAGCAATATTTTCCCTCACATCGAGCTGAAAACGCATGTAGTCTTGGAAAATCACACTCACATTTCGGCGGATTTCGGCTAAGTCGTATTCGCGCAAATCTCGACCGTCGAGCAGTATGCGGCCTTCTCCCGGTTCGTAGAGCCGTGCCAAAAGCTTTACAAGCGTGGTTTTGCCAGCTCCGTTTTCGCCCACCAAGGCCAGTTTTTGACCTACGGGTAGATCGAAGGTCAAATTTCGAAGCGTCCAGTTCTCGCTTCCGCGGTAGTGAAACCCGACGTTTTCGAACCGGAAACCTGTTTTGATTGGATTTGGGAAAGAAAGTTTTTGTCCCTTGTTGGAAATGAGCGGCTCTATTTCGAAAAAATCAAATAAATCCTGCAAGTACAATGCACTTTCGGCAATCTGCGAAAAGCGATTCATAATGCCTTGCAGCATATTGCGCATCTGCAGAAAAGACCCCGCCAAGAAGGTGAGTTCCCCAATGGTAATTATCCCCTTCACGGCATCGAAGGCTATAAAAATATAGGCACCATAATAAGCGGAAGTACCCACGAACGTCAGAATGGAACCCCAAAAAGCTCTGGAAAGGGCCAATTTGCGGTTAGCCTTGTAATAAGCACTAGCTAAAACTTCAAACCTGGAAGCTAGAAAATCGGCGAGGCCAAAAATCTTAACTTCCTTGGCAGTTTGATCACTTGCTCCTATATAGCGCAGATAGTCGAGCTCCCGCCGCTGTGGCGTCCAACTCCGGGTAAGGCTATAACCCGCTTCGCTGAAATAACTTTCACCAAGAAAAGATGGTATTACTGCTATAAGCAATATCAGAATAAGGATGGGTTTGAAGGCAATAAGCCCGACGGCCAGAAAACCAATGGTGATGATGTCTTGAAATTGCGTTAGCACCTGGCTCATAAGCACCGTTCGACTGGTGGTTTGCCGCCTGGCGCGCTCGAGTTTATCGTAAAACTCACTGTCTTCAAACTGTTCCAGGTCAAGGTTGGCTGCATGCCTGATAAGTCGCACAGAAGTTTGATTGCTGAATAGATCGCCCAGTTGGCTGTCGAGCAGGGTAATGCCCCGATTGATGATGTCGCTTAATATGGCCAACCCAAATTCGATGGCTATGTAAATCCAGATATCCGTTAAGTTGGCTTCTGGAGCAGCGGCCTGGGCTATGATTTCATCGATAATCAGCTTGCCTACCCACAGCATAAGCACCGGTATAGCTGCCTTAATGGCGCGCAAGGCAACATTGCCAAGCGTCATGGACGGGCTGGTTTGCCAGATCAGTTTGAAGAATCGCGGTAGATTTCGGAAGGCGGAAAGTCGTTCCTGCAGGCTTACTTTCTTTTTTGGTTGTGCCGGGTTTACTGTTTTACCGTCTGGCGGCGGCTGGGGAGGGGTACTCATGGGGCGCAAAGGTAAGGAGAATGGAATTTGCCATATCGAACAAGGGGAGAAATCTCCAATTCTGTTTGCTGTCGCTCGCGCACTCCCGATTAGCGAGTGCGGGCAGGAACTTCGAATTTTAGCGATTTATTTTCGTCCAAGCAATTTTAGTAAGGTTTCTACGTATTTTTTTAAAAATTGACCAAACTAATCTGAGTTATGTACACCAACATTCTATTATCCGCAAAGCGGCGCCAAAAGTATTTACGCCGATTTCGATTGCCGTTCGCGGTCAATTCACTTTTAGCAGGGATTGCCTTTATTATACTCCCGAGTAGCTTGCATGCTCAGGAAGCTCCTCTTACGCCTAGGGTAAAAGTTATGGAAGCATCGATTCTAATTGGTTTTTCCGGCTTTTCATCTGCTGATAATAGTCTGCAAAATTTCAAGACACTTTCCCCGAATTCAACCATTCTTGCGCGCGATTTTTCGGATTTTTCCATCTCCGATGGCAATGTGGTTAATGCGTCCAGTGTATTTTCCGCCTTAATTGGCTTTTCGTTTCGCGATAAGGAAGGAATGGGTAGAAAGCTAAATCCGGTTCTCCGAGTCGGGATTACCTTCAGCAACGTAGGTGCAATTGGCTTGAGTATGAACCGCACCACCAACACACCTTACGATACATTGGTCTCTAATCAAACAGGTAATATCACTACTGTGGATTCTGTCTATTACGAGTCGGTCTTTGCCGATTATTCGGCTACCCAACTACAACTTGACGGGTCAATTATTTGGCGCACGGCTGGCCCCTCGCGATGGTCTCTTTTTGGCGGTGCGGGGTTACGTTTCGGTTGGGGACTCAATGCTTCCACTACTGTGAGCAGCTACAGCGATTCTTATCTTTCTATAGGTGATAATTTCGCTAATCGTGATTTTGTGGATACGCGCAGCGATTTCGAGCGCTTTCGAAATGAGAATAGTTTTTCGGCATCCGCCTATCTTCCCTTCGGCCTGGACTATCGGTTGGGCGATAACCCATTTTGGTCGCGTATTCATTTCGCCGCCGAACTGCGGCCATCGCTGTCAGTTCAAAATATTCCTGAACTCGAAACCGTCGTTGCTCCTTCTTTTTCGATGGTTTTCGGTTGGAGAGTCACATGGTAAAAGATATTGGTTGTAAGATTTAGCGTCTTCGATGCAAATAATACGAGAATGATGTTTAAATTAGCACCTGAAATTACAGGCTATGCATTTGAGCGAAAATTTAAAGTATCTGCGAAAGCAAGGCGGTTACACCCAGGCCGAGCTCGCCGAACAATTGGGCTTGAAGCGCCCGGTAATCGGGGCGTACGAAGAGGGTAGGGCAGAGCCACGCCTCCAGACTTTGCAGATGATGTCGGCATTTTTTGGTCATTCCATCGATCAGCTTTTGCAGGTAGATTTAAGTACCGGCCAGTTCAAAGCCGATGCCGTGGGCAAGTCGCTTCGGGTTTTGCCCATAGCCGTAGATAGCGCGCAGCAAGAGCGAGCCACGCTTGTGCCGGTAAAAGCTGCCGCCGGCTACCTTCAAGGCTATGGCGACATGGATTTTGTGGGCTCCTTACCCCATTTTTCAATGCCCTTCCCCGAGTTGCCCGCCGACCGAAGCTACCGCGTATTCCAAATCGAAGGCGATAGCATGCTCCCCATACCTTCGGGCTCCTACGTCATTGGCGAATACGTGCAAGACTGGACCCAGATAAAGCCCAACGACCGCTACGTGCTACTCACCCGCGACGAAGGGGTGGTATTCAAGCGGCTGAAACTCCAGGACAATGCCAATACCTACCAGCTTATTTCCGACAACCCCGATTTTGAGCCCTACACCCTGCCTTCCGATCAGTTGCTGGAGCTGTGGAAAGCCAAGGGGATGCTCTGTTTCGATTTGGATGGGCTCCAATCGTACGCCAGCGACGATATGAAAAAAGTGCTGCAAGCTATAGCGCGCATTGATCAGCGGATTAAGTAGCGTATGAATATTGAGCACCGCAGGGCAAATGCCCAGCGGAACTCATTTGGTTGTGATCGCTAATTACCATGTTTTGAAAATTCGGCATCGAGGAGGTGATATTCCTTTAGCCACGGGCGTTGGCTCGTGACTAAAAATGAATTTACGGGTTGGGTTTGGCGGCATTTTTGCCTTTGCTGGGCGAGATTTACAAGATACCTGGAAAGCGTTTCAGACCCGAATTTTGAAGTATCCACGACTGCAAAAAGGATGACAAAGCATTCGATAGTTCAAGTGAGTAAGAGAATATTTGGAAAGTTGAGTAACACCCGCAGGGCGAATGCCCAGCGTAACTGAGTGAAGTGCTGATCTGGAGTTGAAGAAATTAAAAGAAGACATAAATGCAAGAAAAAACCGTAGCCCACTTAGACCTCGACACCTTCTTCGTATCGGTAGAGCGCTTGATGGATAGCCGCCTGAAAAACAGACCGGTACTCATTGGCGGGGTTACCGACAGGGGAGTGGTGGCATCGTGCAGCTACGAAGCGCGCAAGTACGGCGTACATTCGGCCATGCCTATGCGCATGGCGCGGGCGCTTTGCCCCGAAGCAATCGTAATTCGAGGCAATTCGGCCAATTACATGAAGTATTCGAAGATCGTTACCGAGATTATCCGCGAGCATGTACCCCTGTTTGAAAAGACTTCGATCGATGAATTTTATGTCGATCTTACTGGTACCGAAAAATTCTTCGGCTCGGTGAAGCTGGCTTCCGAGCTCCGCCAAACCATTATGCGCGAGTCGGGCTTGCCGATTTCGTTCGGACTTTCGAGCAGTAAGACCGTATCTAAAATCGCCACCGGCGAAGCCAAACCCAATAATCAGCTCTACATACCACGCGGCGACGAAAAGCCATTCCTGGCTCCACTTTCCGTAAAGAAAATACCGATGGTAGGCAGTAAAACCTATCAAACACTCTGCAATCTCGGCATTAAGCAGATTGCCACCATTCAGCAAATGCCTTTTGAAATGATGGAAAAGGTGATGGGCAAAAACGGAGAAATGATTTGGAAAAAAGCCAATGCCATTGATAATTCGCCCGTCATAGCCTTCAATGAGCGCAAAAGTATTTCTACCGAGCGCACCTTCGACCGCGATACCACCGACGTAGCCAAGCTAAAAGGCATACTTGTGGCGATGGCCGAAAACCTCGCTTTTCAGCTTCGCCGGGGCAATAAACTCACCGCCTGCATTACCGTAAAGGTGCGCTATAGCGACTTCGACACCCGCACCGTGCAGGCGCACGTGCCCTACACAGCATCCGATCATGTGATTATCGACAAGGTAAAAGAGCTCTTCGACAAAGTATTCAACCGCCGCATTCTCGTGCGGCTCATCGGCGTGCGTTTCAGTCATTTGGTAAACGGAGGCTACCAGGTAAATCTCTTTGACGATACCGAAGAAATGGTAAACCTCTACCAAGCCATGGACAAGATGCGTATCCGTTTTGGCGATAGAGCCATCATCCGCGCTACGGGTATGGATGCGCGAACAATAGGTCGGTCAAATCCCTTCAACGGTGAACCGCCACCGCTTTTGGCCAATCGCCGACAATAAAAAGGAGATAATTGCCTTGGTTATCAATCAAGAATGTAGATTTACCGTAGAGAACAGCCAAATTGGAAATCATCATTACGATACTGGTAGGAATGGCAGCCACTGTAAGCCTGCTACCGCTTGTCAAAGACCAGCATTGGTATTTTCGAATATGGGATTTTGGTCGTATTCAATTGTTTTTCATCCATCTAGCTCTACTCATAGGGATCTGGTTTTTCATTCCACGCTATTCCACGCAGTTCATATTAACGGCTGGAATTACTTTTGCACTCGTTATTTACCACGCCTGGGTGCTTTTCCCCTATACACGCCTCTATCCCCGTAAAGTAAAAAAAGCTACAGAAGGAGGGAAAACACCCGTCTCCATCGTATCATGCAACGTTTATCAGTTCAATTCCAAGTACCATTTGTTACTCAAAACAATCGCTGAGACGGATCCGGATTTGGTAATCACTATGGAATCAAACAAGGCTTGGGAAAACGCTCTAAAGCCGCTTGAAAACAGCTACGCTCATTATGTAAAAGTGCCTCAGGAAAACACTTATGGCATGCATTTGTATTCAAAGTTGCCCTTGCGAAAGAAGGTGGTTCACCAG
>JBBQFC010000070.1:0-15091 GCA_038321615.1 Flavobacteriales bacterium
AGAAGAACGCTTGCTGGAATTTTTGCTTTTTGGCGCGGCTTCCGATCCTTATGAAACGTTTTTTGAAGGGATTTCTGCTGTCAAGCCTGGCCATAGCATCGTGTTCGATCTCGATTCGGGTGCCAAAGCAGCGTTGCCCTACTATGAAATAGGAACTGTCATCCCAGACATGGGAAGTGCCGATTTTACCACACATTTTGAAAACAGCATCAACGAGCATCTCATCGCGGATGTAGCGGTGGGTTCATGCTTAAGTGGTGGACTCGACTCCAGCTTAATAGTGGCCATTGCCGCGCAGAAAATCAATTATCCATTCCAGACCTTTACGGCAAGTTTCCCTGGCGAACCGATTGATGAAGCCGTTTACGCCCGTAAGTTGGAGCGGGCCTCGGAGCGAATAGTGCAGCATTTCACTACACCCAGCGCAGCCGAATTTGGCGCCGCCATCGACGATTTAATTTGGAGTATCGAGCGCCCGTTTGGCTCGGCATCTGTATTTGCACAGCGGGCGGTGATGGCTACGGCCAATGCGGCAGGAACTAAGGTTTTGCTCGACGGCCAGGGCGCTGATGAAGTATTTGGGGGCTATTATCCATTTGCCGGGGCGTTTCTGATTGATCACCTACGTGGCGGACGAATCCGGTTATTCTTCAAGGATTATAAAGCATTAAAAGCCAATTTCAATCCGAAAATGCGCAAAGCAATGATGCGAGCCGCCTACTACCATTTGCCAGCTTGGGTGCAACGAATTGGTCGAAAAAAGATGCGCAAGGGAGCCGCAATCATTGCCCCTGCTTTCCGCAAAAAGCTTGAAAAGCTGCGCAGTCCAGCCCGAGCAGCGCGCGGTTTCCACAACATGGCTCGGGCTTCGGTAGCATTTGGGCTCTATGAATTGCTGCATTACGAAGACCGAAATTCCATGCGATTCAGCATCGAAACGCGTGTTCCATTTCTCGATCATCGCTTGGTGGAATGGGGTTTGGCTCAAAACCCCGGCGACTTGCTCCGTGAAGGCTGGACGAAATACCCTTTACGGAAATCGCTCGATAGCCTTGGTTTTAACGAATTGGCCTGGCGGAAAGATAAAATCGGCTTTGCCGCTCCACAGCTAAGCTGGATGAAGGCGCTCAGGCCGCAGCTCGAAGAGCTGCTGCAAAAATCGCGGTGGCCGGAGCAGATCGACAAAGCCGCTTTTTACACCATGTGGAACGGCGAAATGCAGTCGGCAGAAGATCAAACGGCCTTTTGGAGAATCTTTTCGCTCCTGCGCTGGTACAATTTATTTGAAGTCGAAATTGTATGAAAATTGCTTTGGTTTGCGGCCATTTCATACCAGCACTTGGATATATCGAAGTCCATTTGGCAAGGGCTTTCGCTGAATTGGGGCATCAGATTTCCGTATTTACAAGCGATAGGGTTCCGGCATATGCCGCCGAATTGAACCGTGAACTGGGTAGCTTGGACGGGGTCGAAATTCATCGATTCTCACCCTTTTTCGAATTAGGGCAGATGGTTGTAGCTCGCGGATTAAACGATGCAGTGATTGCCTTCAAGCCCGACTTGATGGTGCTAATTGGACTCGGAAAGCTGTTTCCCGCACCGGTATTGGATTTGGATTATCCAAAACTCATTCTACTTGGCGATAATGCACATAGCTATGCGCAGCAAAGCCTGCCCGCTCGAATGAAGAACGCAGTGCTTTTGAATTTTCTGAAAAAGCGCGTTTACCGGAAGGCTGCCCGATCGGATGGAAAAATGGTGGCATACACCCCCGAAAGCTTTGAAGCGGCTTCGAAATTGCTCGGCTCAATTGCCGCGCACCGCCTTCGAAAAGAAAAGCGGTTTATAAGTTTGGGGTTTTGGCCCGATGAATTTTATTTTGATCGCGCTGCAAGGCAAGAGTTGAGGCAAAACATGGGGGTGAAAGAGGGGCAACATGTGTTAATCACCGCCACGCGAATTGTCCCGGAAAAGCGACTCGAAGAAGCCTTGGCCTGGATAAAAGATTTGCCCGAGCACATGTGTTGGTGGTTGGTGGGGAGCGACCAAAGCGCGTATTCCACCGAACTGGGGCAAAAAGCCACAACGGCTCTCGGAGCCCGTTTCAAAATCATTCCTTTTTTGGCGAAAGCCGAGTTAAGGTCAATTTACTCGGCAGCCGACACTGCGGTTTATACCATTCCTGCCATTTCGGTTTTTGAAGCAATGGGTACAGGGCTGCGAGCGATATTGCCCGAGACCAAGAGCCTGAGCCATATTATTCAATCGGAAAATGATGGAAAATACTATGCTGCACTAAGCGCAGTGGTATACACGCAATTGGGTCTGATAACCCACGACGATCAAGCACGGGTAAGTCGAGCCATCGCCTTTGCCGCGCGATTTGGGTGGATAGCCCAGGCTGAGAACTTGCTTGGGTTTAAAAATTAAAAATCCAAATAGCGCCACGCGCTGCACGAAAACTGACGGACGGCAGCGCTCTGTAACTACGTCAACTACCCCTGATGCAATTCTTGCAAGCAACGGCGAAATTAAAGATCAAAAAAAACACCCCGAAAGGTGCTTTTCATATGTAGAAGGGGATATTATTGAAGGTCTTCGAGAGTTTTCACTTCTAGGAGCATTTCTTCTATTTGGGCTATTTGGGTTAGCAGTTTAGTGCGAAGAGTAGCAGGTACTTCGGGGTCTTCGAGTACTTCCCGGTAATTTTCAACGCTCGCTTTTTCTCCACGAATGCATTCTTCCAATGTGGCTTCGCTAGAATTTCCCGAAAAGGTAGCTTTCAAATCCATCCAGGCGCGGTGTAAAGACCCTGTTGCGCTTCCGCCTTCGGCTGGTTCTCCATGCCAGGCTCTGATTTCCGATTCCAACTCGCGCGAAAATGAATCGCGCTGTTGAGCTCGGTTTCTGAAAAAATTCTTTAGACCCTCTTCGGGTACATTCTCTGCGGCGGTTTCGTACCCTCTTGCTGCATCTTGATTTTTCTTCAACAATTCGTTTAGGGCGCTTACTGTATGTTCTTGCGTGTGCATAATTAGGGGTTTTAGTTCGGATTTATACAAGCAGAAGTGGTGCCATTTCAGATAATACGCGTTTTTCAACCATAACTTGTTGAAATAAAGGTATTTACATGTGTGATCTCTGGCAAAGGATCTTTCCACTTGTTTTAGAACAGGGCAGTTTTTTCCCCGTAATTGGGTAGGTTTTCGCCCCAATGGTTACGGTGGAAAAGTCGCTCAGATTCGTGACCTCGTGTTGCCCATATTCGGTTTACTTTGTGGCTTTAGAAAATCGCCCGCCGGCGCAACTTTGACTTTTAGAGCGTATCTCGTTTGGCTTGTTGGCTTGCCCCCATTATTGCGGTGGTTTCCAATATTGATCCTTGTGAGGCCCATAGCCGATAACCTTTACTTTCTAAAAAATGTTAGCCCCTTTCTTTCACCTCCTTATATTATTGGAGTGCTCACGCCGGTGCTCTGCGCAATAGCTTTATTGAGTTTCAAATACCCCAACCGAGGCACGATCGATCGCGCAGCTACCTGGTGGGGATTGGCTATTCTCATAGCTATTATAGGTTTGATTATTTACGATCCGCTTAGCTTAATCAGCTTAGAATTTGTTCTAAAACTAGGCCTTCCGATCTATCTCTTCTTCTTCCTGCGGATTTTCATCACGGATCTACAAGATTTTCGGGGCATACTTCAAAGCACGATCTACGCTGCCATTTTTGTGGCAGCGGTAATGCTCTACGAACTGCTGGTGAATCCTATCGGCGTGCAGGAGAGCAGGGGCTTGGAGCGAATACAAGGCGGTTTTGGCGACGTGGTAAGCTATGGAATGTATGTGATATTCAGCCTCATAATCGCATCGTATTTCTATTTTGTTCGGCAAAAAGGGGAAATAGCCCACTATGGCATGGGCACAATGATCGCGGTGATTGTGCTAGGCGTTCTGGCCTTGGTGAACATTCACCACACGGCGACTTACAGCATTTTCACCTTGATATTAGGTTTGTTCTTTCTTTACCAATTTCGGCAGAAAGCACCTGTTTCGGGAATTATATTACTCCTTCTCTTAGGCTTAGCGATGAGCTACTGGGGGAGCTTAATAGTCGAAGAGCGCATATCACCGCTATTGCAAACAGACTTGGAAGTAATAAGCGGCGACAAGGATAGCGATCGCTTGCTACATGGGCGCGTGGGTCGCTGGCGAAAGATGCTGGAGATTTTTGTTACGCAGCCGCTGTGGGTGCAGTTTTTCGGCTATTCCTTTCAATCGAAGCCGCCTTATTCACTTATCGGTATTGGCGCGCACAACGATTTCATTCGGATACTTTTTGCTACCGGATTTTTTGGTCTCATTTGCTACCTTCGATTCCTGGCGGTTTCGCTTGCTCGCCTGGCCAAAGTGAGAGCGTTGGAGCGATTTTTGCTTATTGGGATATTCATTAGTTTGCTTTTTTACAGCATCAGTGTTACCCCCACTTTTTACGCCCCTTTTATGTACATCGCTATGGCAGCCATTGCCTTTTTGGCCTTGCCCGAAGAAAAACTGACCCAATGGAACCGCAACGAATCCTGATTTTAGGAAAATTACCGCCGCCGCTCATGGGGCCGGCTATTGCCACGCAGATCATTATGAATTCCGACCTTCGCCATCGGTACGAACTCAAACATTTCGACACCCGCATCAACCGTTCGCTTTCGGATATGGGGAGGTTTAAGATCGCGAAATTCGTATCGGTAGCTCGACACTACCGGCAGTTTCGACAGGTGCTAAATCGTTTCAAACCACAGCTCGTGCTTATCCCCATTTCGCAAACTTCGATAGGCTTTGCTAAAGATGCGGCTTTTATACGCATGGCCAAACGGTCGGGCGCCTGCACCTTGGTTCAACTCCGTGGAAGTTTGTTTGCCAATTGGTCGAAACAGCTCAATGGAGTGAGCAATAAATTGCTGCGGCGGAGCCTGCAAGATGCCGATGGCGCTTTAGTACTGGGTGAAAACCTGCGAAGCCAGTTTGAAGATTTTTTGCCCAGCCACCAGATTTATGTGGTGCCCAATGGAGGCGATTTTAACTTTCCGCCACGCCGGCAGACAGAGCTTCGCATTACCTATTTGGCCAATTTCCTTCCGGGAAAAGGCTTGAAAGAATTGCTACAGGCTCTATTAATTCTAAAAAATAACCGTCGGATTCCCGATTTTGAATTTCATGCGTATGGCGCCTGGGATAGTGACGCATACCGAAAAGAATGCACATCGTTGGCCAATCAGCTACCCTCCGTTTGGCTCCACCCTGCAATATCGGGCGATATGAAATGGCAGGCCTTTGCAGACACCGATATCTTTGTGTTTGCCCCGCGCGACCCCGAAGGCCATCCCTGGAGCATAATCGAAGCAATGGCTGCGGGATTGCCGATAATAAGCACCGATCGTGGAGCCATTTCGCAAAGCGTAATCGACAAAGAAAATGGTTTTCTCCTGGCTGACCCTAACCCTTCCGATCTCGCGAGAGCATTAGAAACCCTGCTACTCGATAGGGGTTTACGTATCGCGATGGGAGCCGCTTCCCGCTCGCTTTACGAAACGCATTTCACAGCCCAAAAAATGGTAGATCGACTCGATGAAGTTTTTAAATCTGCCATGGAGAAGATTTCTGCGACCGCCTGATTACATCACGCCTGGTTTTGTGCGGTAATTGTCCTTACCAGAAGCAAGATCAATGTAGAAATCGCCGTACTCTTTTATGGTCTTTTCGGAATTTAGATCACTGCCAATTCTTGCCTGTGCTGCCGCCCCCAGAGCTGGCAATTCGCCTCTTCGCTGGTATAGACTCGTTATTCCATCGGCCAAAGCTTGGGGGTTGCGAGGAGCGATCATCATGCCGCTTATCCCATTTTCAATTAAGAATTTATTGCCGGGAATATTCGTAATCAATGGTGCAGTGCCTACCGCCATAGCTTCAATCACAGCCTTGGTAATCGATTCGCCATAAATTGAAGCCAGCACAAACACGTCGCTTGCCTTATCTATTTCTAATGGATTGGATTGAAAACCCGCAAAAATAATCCGATCGCGATACGCGCTGTCATTGGCCAATTTTCGGTATTCCGGATTGTCGAGGCCATTGCCCACCATCAGCAAAGTTATGTCCAAACCCGGCGGTAGCAATTTTAAGGCTTGGAGTAAGTATTTCACGCCCTTCATGCGCCGCACATTGGCGATACAGGTAAATACCACCGAGCCCGGCTTTACGCCAAAGGTGCTCAGATCGGCAGGTTGCACGTCGGCGTACCATTCCAAGCGGTGACCTTTATTGATCGTCACCAATTTCTTATCCCAATTAATGAATGGATTCTTTCGAAACTCTTCTTCCACCCCGATGGAATTGCAAACGATTTTATTGACGCGCGGATGGAAATAGCGCAAGTAAAGCCCGGGCTGATACCACTCCAGATTGCCTTGATAGCCGCGGTACATCACCACCTTTACGGGCAGTGCTTTAGCGGCTCTTATTCCATTGTAATAAGCGTGGCTATTGAACATTTGGAGAATATCGTGTTTCCCGTCGACGAGTTTTTCCCGGATGCGGTTGGATGCCGCTCGGTCTATTTTCTTGTCGGGATGCCACTCCGTTACTTCGATACCAGCATCGCGAAATCGAGCGGTATAGTCGGCGCCCGGATAGGTAAAGATGTCGATTTTAAAACCGCGCTTCGCCAATCCGATAAAAATCTCGGCTTCCGGTCGGGCACCTACCGTGGGGCGGTAATCGCTGATAACTAATATTTTGGGAAGTTTTGTTTCCGCCATTTTTTAATTGAGAAAGGCGTAAAGTTAGCATTTACCATGTGTCTCCGTAGGCTCATACATCGCCGTGTGAGGTATCGCGAATCCTTTTACTTTTGGCAACCTGTGAAATCAGCTCCGCATCACCACAATACTTTGAAACCTTCGCTATGTGCGGAATAGTCGGGTTTATCGCCACCGATTTATCGGCCATTGATACCCCTTCGGGCTTGGAAGCCCTAACGCATCGCGGACCCGATAGCGCGGGAACGTTTTCGGCGGAAGCTGGCGCATACCGTTTGTGGATGGGGCATCGGCGGCTATCTATCATCGATTTAAGCGCCCGCGGAAGCCAGCCGATGAGCGAATGTGGAGTAACATTAATTTACAACGGCGAGGTTTATAATTACCGCGAACTGCGGACTGCACATCTTCCCGCCGAAAGTTTTAAATCGGAAAGCGATACCGAAGTAATCTTAAAGCTCTACTTGCGATATGGAGCCGACTTTCTGCACGTGTTGAATGGCGATTTCGCCTTGGCAATTTACGATTCGCGCATTGCGAAGCTCTTCTTAGTTCGCGACAGGTTGGGGATTAAGCCCTTGTACCTTTATCGCCGGGCGGGGCAATTTGCCTTTGCAAGCGAAATAAAAGCCTTTAAGGCTGCGGGGCTTCCGCTTTCGCTGAATGAGGCGGGAATTGGTAACTACTTGGTATTTAAATACAGTCCGGGGCAAGAAACCCTTCTGCAGGAAGTGAGCAGGCTGCAGCCCGGCTCGATGCTCGAGTTTGATTTGGCCGATGGTTCGGAAAAAACAACGCGATATTGGAGTTTGGCAGAAAATAAGCAAGCCTTCCCGGGCACTTATCAAGAAGCCAAATCGGAGTTGAGACGTTTAGTAGAAAGTGCTGTAAACCTTCGGCTTATAGCCGATGTGCCCATAGCCAACTACCTTTCTGGTGGGCTCGATAGCTCCATCATTGCGCATTATTTGCGCGGCGGTCAGCATGTGCATTATTGCGCCGTAAAATCCAGCGCAGATCTAAAGGCCGAAGGAACCACCTCTGACGGATTTTACGCCAAAAAACTTGCTGATGAGTGGGGCTTGGATTTACGAAAGATAAGGATTGGTAATGATGAGTTGAGCGAAGCAAATATCGATCGAGCGGTTTGGGCCTGCGATGATTTGATCGCCGACGGTTCGATAATTCCAGCCATGTTGATTGCCGAGCAGGCCGCAGCAGAGCACCGCGTAGTGCTGAGTGGCATGGGTGCCGACGAGCTTTTTCTGGGTTACAACGGCCATTTCCTGCTCAAACTAAGCGCGTACGCCGCGCGTGTTCCGGCTTTAAAAAACAGTCTCGGCAGGTCGCTGCGCCAAATTGATGCCGGTAGCGGGAGCTTCCTGGCTTACCGACGCTATTTGCGCAAATGGGGCGAAAATTGGGGGAAAGATTTCGAAGCCGGCCGCTATAGCGTGGTAGGCGATGTAGATTCGGCGCTTTCTGTTTTTAATGGTAAATCGGCCTACGCAGACGTGTTTACCCCCTATTTCAAGACGGACGAAAACACCTTTGAAACGCTTTTGCATTTCGAAACTGAAAATTTTCTGGTCAAGAATCTCCACTACCTCGATCGGTCATCCATGGCCTTTGGTTTGGAGAGCAGGGTGCCCTATTTAGACCATCGATTGGTGGAGTTTGCGGCGGGCTTACCTACGCATTTCAAGCTCGACTGGAAGCTCAAGTCCAAGCGCATTCTTAAAGAAACGTATACCGACGCGCTTCCGGGCTATATAACTCATCGCCGGAAGGCAGGCTTTGGGATGCCCTTGCGCACCTTACTCAAAAATCCGAAAACCATAGCTCATCTGCTGCCTTTGGAGTTTTTAGAATCTATTCCAAGTATTGATATGGATGCCGCACGTCGAATTATTGATGTGCACCGGAGCGGCAGCGCAGACCATTCTGCGCTGATATATGCGCTGATTGCGCTGAGGAGTTGGATGAAAGCGTACCGATAATTCCCACCTTATTGTAATGTAGTAACAACTTATGTTACCACGGTGTATCTATACCACAGACATACAGTCCGCGGGCTATCGCTTGCACGTTCCCGCATACGCTACTCAATTCAACTGCTTTCTGTTTGAATTCCTGACTGTAAATTTTCCTGGTCTCTGCCATGTCGTTAGGGTTTTTAGGGTTCGAAAGTTACCCTTAACTTTCTGTCCGGTAAAATGTAGCAGGTTCAAAACCCTGGCCAATTGGTCAGGGTTTTTCTATTAATGCAATTTTCATCAAGCTCCCGTTCCCAAAGGCCAATTCCGTCCACGACCCTTACTGAAAGCCAAAAATTCTATATTATACTTAGTACATGATCGCCGCCAGCAGGAAGGTAAATATCAAAGCGGAGGTGAATACAAAGGCGTAAACCAACACTATGGTAATAAGTTTTCCAAGAGCGGACCATACCGAACCCCCGTAAACTTTTCGCAGCGATACAAATAAATAAATGGCCGGGAGAACCGCGAGCAATAACAAAAAGACACCCGTGAAGTCAGAAAATGGCAACAACAATAAGAGTAGGAGAAAAACGAAACCGTGAAAGTGAAGCGAGTGAATGAAATGCTCTTCGTAATAGAAGGGTTTTCTAAGGTGGAGCATTTTGAGCAGCAGGGCGAAAATCGGTAGGAGCAAAAAGGCAATTTTCGGGAATTGATTAAAAAACTCCTTGACCACGTCTTTTGAGACACTTTTGGGATCATCTTCCAATATTCTGAAGCTACGCTGGGCGATAAGATGTGTGAAATATCCCGGGCGCTTCGGCTCGGGCAGGGAATCATAATAGGCCATGTACGCACCGACCGATTTGAATTTTGGAAAAATGGTGCCTAAAACATCGATCGAATCAGCCGAAGCGGTATCGGCAAGATTGGCATCGGCTAATGAATCTAATTCCGATATGCGGCTCGTAGTGTCAAAATCAGGTTCAAGGTCAATTTGCAGCCCATTACCCGATTGAAAATTGTACAAGGGTAAGATCAAAAAGAGCACAATGCTTATAAAGATGTAGAGCCTGATAGGCACGAAATACGCAGATCGCTCCCCATTGCGGTAAGCGTTGGTAAGAAACCCCGGGCGAAACAACAAAGGCAGCAGGGTGCGACTAAGCTTTGAATCGAAGTTGAAATAATTGTCAAAAAAATCGCCTATGAGCATTATAAAACGCTTGCGAACCCTGATTTTGCGCTGGCCGCAATTCGAGCAAAACTCACCCTCGTCAGTATATCCGCAGTTTAGACAATGCGGATTTTGGCGGTCGTTAATCTGGATCATTCATGCGATTTGAATTCGAAAGTAAAAATTCAACGCGACTTTATTCGATGCAGCAAATGCGCAAAAAAAATCCGGAACCAATTTGGATCATTGTGGACAGTGATCGTAGCGTGATGTGGGGCGATGCAGGAATTGATTACTTGGTGGTATGGAATAGCCCGAGCACCGGGTTATAATTGCTCTTGAATGGGCTTTGAAATGCACTGAAACCAGACTACCTATGCTTGCTCGTGTATAAATAAGGGGCGGCAGGTGGGCTGCTTGTTCGTTTGTGTACATCCGCGCTGACCTTTCAAGAGCATCAGACATAATGCCTTATGGGCAGCTGGCAGTTCAGCCGCGAAAAATCTCATTGAGCCGCAGCCCTGCCAGGAGCTCACACAGGAATGTTCGGAGAAGGATGAATAATGGAGAAGGATCGTTTTTTCGTACTCTGATTCGGACTCGAATAACTGTTTTACCGATAGCAGCAGAGCTAAATGCCTGCGCTTTAAAAGTATCAATTAGAAATAGAGAATCCCGCCTGCATGTGCAAAATGCAGGACGTATCCTTGATGAACTGACCTTAATTGATATAATTGCCCACGCAATTACTTGAAATGAGTAGTGCTTATATCACCATAAAAAAAGGCAGGTGCTTTCGCACCTGCCTTGTAGAAAAATACTGATTTGTTGAAATTATTTCGCAATCATGATTTTTTCGGTCGCTACATAATTGGCACCAGTAAGTTTTGCAATGTAAATACCGTTTGGTAAATGCTGACCATTGAAATCAAAACGATACAGCAGTCCTGCATGAACATCCCTGTTGTAAAGTGTGGCAACAATACGTCCACTTATATCGATTACTTCTAATGTTGCACGCTCATCCGCTACCGCATCAAAAGAGATGACTACATTTCCAGCGCTTGGATTAGGAGCTATCCTTACATTAACACTATTTGTAATCAAGGCAGATTGCCCTGCTGGAGCTTCACAGCCGAGTAAGCCGCCATTGCTGTCATTGCCATCCACGTAAGCATTGTTAATACCATCTACGACAGTATTCAGTTGATTTGTAGCATAAGCATTGCTGCAGCCGCCAATTACATCATTGGCAATGGCAAGAATTTCTCCCACCGTGAAGCCGGTAAATATTCCTGATTGAACGATCAAGTCTTCGAGTGCATAATCTGAATTGGGCGCGAAATTAGCGTCATAATTATCGAACACTACGCTGATAGTAAGCGCAGTAAGGTTGCCTGTAAAAGCACCTTCGTTACCCGTTGGATCAATCAGGTTCTCAGAGAATACATTTGATTGACCGCCACTTGGAAGGAAATTCTGAACTGCCGAAGCAGATGAAAGTGAGAGGGTGAAACCCTCAGCACAACCGATGGTAAGACCTTCAGGAAAAGCCGCTGCGAAATTGGCATTGCGGTATGCACCATTGTTATTGCCATTCGCAGGCTGACCCCATCCACCTTGCGTTTGGGTGCGGAATACTCCTTCACAAACGATGATTTCTGGATCAGGCTCCGTACAGCCATGAAGTGCAACTACACCGTCAACGTCATATGCATCAACTGATACTGAACTAATGGGCGTTGTATCAAAAATTTTGACAGAGGTGATGTATTCAAATCCCTGACCTGCGGCATCAATATCAAAAGATGATGCACTGCTTGTGAATGATTCTCCAACAAGGTAGTAATCAACATCATTTTGGGAAACGAAAATATCTGCTCTTTCGGGATAAGATGCGAATGTATTATTTCCAAAAGTAGTTTCAGCAATGAAGATATCATCACCAGGACCATTAATGGCGCCAGCTCCACTGAAGCCTACAATCAATTGTCCACCATATCCGAGGGACACAAAGTTGTAGGTATCATTAAGTTGTGGAGCTCCGAGCGCTTTGGAAGGATCTATGCGCAAAGGGTCTGTGATAGCTTGACCTTGATTGGTTAGCCCGGGTATGTAGTCGAGTACAAACGAACTGTAGCAAGGATCTTCGTCAACTAATTCCGGGGAACAACCATTTACGGCTACTACACCGTCCACATCGTATCCGTCGGAAGTGGCGGTTTGAGCCGCATTGGTAATACGAATCTGGCTTACGCTAGCAAGACCATAACTTGCAATATCCAATTGACCATCACGACAAATTGTTTCAGCAAACACAAAGGTGATACCATCTGCAGATAGTTCGATGTCAGCAAATTCATCGTCATTGGCACCACAATTGTTTCCTTAAAAAGAAGTTTCGTACACTATAAGATCAATTCCGGGCTGATCCAGTACGACTCCGTCGAATGACAGAGTAATAGATCCACCCACACCGAGCGATACGAATCCACCAGCAGCATTGCTCGCATCTGGTTCGCCTAAGGCTTTATAAGGGTCTGAACGATCTGCTCCGATGGGCTGATTGTTGGTTTTAATACCCTGACTAAAATCAATCACTTCTGCAGGATAGCATGGCTCGTTTGTGCCTTCTTGAGCGTTAACTCCTCCGGCCAGAAGGAAAGAAGATAAGGTAAAGGCCAAGGGTAAGCATCTAAGTTTATTCATGTTTTTGTTTTTGATTTGATTTACCGTTAAAATCGAAACAAAGGTCTATTGAATTTAGATCAATGTCAATTATTTATCGTCTTACACCTTATTTTTGCCGATCAAAAAACATTAAGTAGCTATAACAGTGGAGGCTACGCCGCCCTTTTCCCCCTTCCCTTGATTTAAAAAAGATCTTGTCATCCCGAATATTAAAATCAGAGATTACAGAAAGGGAATGACAAAAATGATGAGTGTATGAATCTATATGAACTTCATTCTTCATTTTCAAAAAGCCAGAGTCAAAGCATCAGGCGCAAAATAAAAATCTTCCGTATATTCATCCCACCAACCATTAAACAGGAATGACCATGGACCTGAAGTGTACAGAAATACTACACCGCGGCGATGCGCGCCTGTGCTTAGATTTTCCTTATAACCAAGCGTTTACTACTTATCTAAAAAGCGAATTTGATGCAAAGTGGAGCAAAACCCACCGTGCATGGCACGTGGCCGACACTGCCACCAACCGCGATAAAATCGCTGACATCATCCGGCGCCTTGAAATCCGTAAACGCAAGGCAGCTAACAAAGAAAATCCGGTGACGGATAAACCTGCAGAAATTGAGAAACCATTGCCGAAAGAAATCAAAGCCCTTTCTCTGGCAGATGTGGTGATCGAAGTGATGGGGCGCAAGATTTTGCTCAAAATGCCGAAGCGCGATGCAGATGTAAAGTTTGTAACAGGCTTGCGTTATGCGCGTTGGAATAAGAGCGACTTCTTGTGGGAAATACCAAACTATCCGGGTAATCTGGATGCACTTAAAAGTCATTTTGCCGGAAGGCTGGCCCGACTCACTGAGCATGAGATGTATGAGGTAGCGGTAGATGCGAATGAAAAGATACCATCGAGAAAGGGCGATGTAATCATTGCGCGCGGATACAGGGGGCGTATGCGTATGGTATTTGGATTTCATAAGGGTATGATGGATGCCATCAGGCGTATAGGTCTGGCCAAATGGGATGGCAAGCACAAGTGGTGGAGTGTACCCGATACCGATATCAACTTTATGGATCTGGAGAATGCGGCAAAGGCCCATGGCTTCAGGGTGGAGGTGCATACCCACAAGGAAGAAGGTGTGGCCAAGGCTCGGCGCATGCCGGCCAATCCGGATATGGTGAGGGCCTGCCCCGAGGAGATGATCCTCAAGCTCACCGAACTGCGCTACTCACCGCGTACTGTAAAGATTTACAAAAGTTGCTTTGAGGAATTTATCAATTACTACCCCACCCTACCCATCGACCGCATCACGGAGCCGCAGATCGTGGCGTACCTGCGGTATCTTGTGATGGAACGGTGCGTGAGTGAGTCAACTCAGAATCAGGCTATAAACGCGATCAAGTTCTACTACGAACGGGTGCTTGGCGGACAACGCAAGATATATCACGTGGAGCGACCGCGCCGCGATCGGCCATTGCCCACAGTGCTCACGCAGCAGGAAGTGGCCTCGGTGATACGATGCACCACCAATCTCAAACACCGCTTTCTGCTGATGCTGGCCTATGGCGGGGGCCTGCGGGTGAGCGAAGCTGTGGGGATGGAGCGCATATGCCTGGAGCCAGATAAAAAGCGTATGTTGGTAAAAGAAGGTAAGGGAGGCAAGGACCGCTATACCCTGCTTTCGCAAAAAGTGATAGACCTGTATGCCCAATATTTGAAAGAATATGCCCCAAAAAAGTATCTGTTTTCTGGTCAGACCGGTGGCCTATACACGTCGAGCAGTGCGCAAAAGATATTCCGTGAATCAGCCCATAAGGCAGGTATAGAGAAAGATGTAAGTTTTAAGTCGCTTCGTCACTCATTTGCCACCCATCTATTGGAAAGTGGAACAGACCTGCGTTACATCCAGCATTTGCTTGGGCATAAGAGCAGCAAAACTACGGAGATTTACACGCATATTACGAGTAAGGGTTGGGCCACGTTAGAAATTTAACTGATTTTTAAGACGATTCTTCAAAAATCTACGACCCATCCCTGTTTTCAAATACTTCTCTCTGGCGATGGCATCATACTTATCAAAAGAAACTTCGTAGTATATTACTTTCCATGGCATTTTTCTTTTGGTGTAGTAAGATTTACCTCCGTTATGTTGCGCAATCCGATTGTTCAAATCTGCAGTGTATCCAATGTACCAGGATTGATCCAGTTCCGATTCCAGTAAATAAACATAATAGCATTCCATATTCAAAACTAACTAATTTCTAACGTGGTGGGATCAATTGGAAAGTCCGTTGGACGGTTTGGATTTTTGAGAAATGGGGTTAACTTTGAAAATCATTGCGGTGAGATGAACCAAAGAAATCCACATTCAACCAAGTGCGATATATACGGAAGTCTGCGGAAAACTTCCGTATATGCGCACGTTAGCGGT
>JBBQFC010000071.1:0-14491 GCA_038321615.1 Flavobacteriales bacterium
AAGGATATCACCAAAAAAAAATAGCTCGGGCAAAAGCCCAAGCTACACAGGATATACTCGAAAGTATTCCTTTGGAAGCATAAAGGTACGACATAAAAAATGTCGAAATAAATTTGGATATGTACACAGTACCTGACTGAATGTTGACTTTCAAAATAGACCCCACAATCCCCGTTACGTCGAGTGATTAAAAGGCCGCCGATCACAAGTGATATAGCAATCTGAAGTGGCCTTTTAATTGTATCGAGACGCGTGAAGAATCAAAATCGGGTCTCGATACAATTTTTGAATCCGCTCTGCTCCTTCAAAAATCACTCGACTTGACTGAATGTTGACTTTCAAAATAGAACCTAGAATCCCCGTCACGTCGAGTGATTAAAAGGCCGACGATATGAAGTGAAATAGCAATCGCAAATGGCCTTTTAATTGTATCGAGACGCGTGATAAATCAAAATTGGGTCTCGATACAATTTTTGAATCCGCTCTGCTCCTTCAAAAATCACCCGACCTGACCGAATGTTAATTTTCACAATAGAATCCATCACCGCGCTTGCGTCTCGCGAGCGTGGGCAAATACTCGATCAACGCTTTCGCCCGCCGCATTATAGTGCGCGTTTCGCGTTTCCCTTTTTCATCCAAAAATCGAGCTGATCTCAATGCTACATTTAATTTACTGACCAATAAAAGCGCAACTCCCTCCTTACCAGGCCCCCGATAAACACGCCGCGGTAGTAACTTTCCCAGCTCGCATCTTTCGTAAAGAAAAAATACCCATTTTCGAGGCCATGGAAATTGCTGCCAAGGCACACCCAACCATTCTCGTTAAAGACAATCCGCGCATCGTAAATGGTTGGGCGATGTACGACTGGGCAAACTCGGTGTACTCCCTCGTAATTACCTCATCAATCTTTCCGATATTCTATGAAAATATTACCTCCGAACAGGTGAGTTTATTCGGGCGTGTGTACCGCAATACAGCCCTGTATTCCTACACGCTTTCGATCTCTTTTCTAGTCGTAGCGCTTATTTCTCCGCTGCTCTCGGGCATCGCTGACTTTACAGATAGCAAGAAGACCTTCATGAAATTCTTCTGCTATCTCGGAGCGATTTCATGCGTGGGTCTCTACTTTTTCAGCGCCGATCACCTGGTTCTCGGCCTAATTATGGTCTCCCTCGCAGGCATCGGTTTCTCGGGAAGCCAGGTTTTCTATAATGCATTCCTTCCGGAAATAGCAAGTAAACCCGAGCAAGATCGTGTGAGCGCCAAGGGATTTTCCTTGGGATATATCGGGAGTATTTTATTACTTATTGTAAATCTGGCCATGATCATGTACCCCGAAATGTTTGGCTTGGAAAACAACAGTACACCTGCTCGCATCTCCTTTGTAATGGTGGGTATCTGGTGGATCGGCTTTGCCCAATTCTCCTTCAATCGCCTTCCGCCGGCAGGCAAAATAATAGGTGTGCGAAAGGATGTAATCTACAGCGGCTACCGCGAATTGGCGAAGGTCTGGGCTCAACTTCGCAGTACTATTCGCTTGCGCCGCTACCTTATGGCCTTCTTCGTGTTCAACATGGGAGTGCAAACGGTGATGTATCTGGCGATTAGCTTCGCCAAAAAAGAAATTGTCGATATGCCCGATAGCGGCTTAATTATCAGCATTTTGATCATTCAGCTCATCGCTGTAATTGGAGCTTATGCGTTCTCCTGGCTCAGTGCTCGCTGGGGCAATATTCGCGCCTTGACACTGGCAGTGGTCATTTGGATTGGCGTCTGCTACATGGCTTATCTCATTCACTCGCCTGGCGAGTTTTACGCGCTGGCAGCAATTGTGGGAGGTGTCATGGGCGGCATACAGGCACTAAGCCGCAGCACTTACAGCAAGCTCCTTCCTGAAACGGTCGATCACGCGTCGTACTTCAGTTTCTATGATGTTTGCGATAAGCTTGGCATCGTTTTCGGCACGTTGAGCTTCGGTTTGATCTATGAATTTACGGGTGATTTGCGGATGTCGGCGTTGGCGATCGGTGTTTATTTCGTGGTTGGTTTATTCTTGCTTTGGCGCATGCCGAAAACCGAACATCTCGCGGCGGTGTCAGAATGATCTGATTAAGGCTTACTTTTGGATCTTTAAAAAGCACGGCTTTGAAGAATTGGTTTGATGTGGCCGTAATAGGCGGAGGGATAGTTGGGGCAGCTACTTTTTACAAGTTACAATCGCGGTTTCCCGATCTAAAACTCCTTTTAATAGAGAAGGAAGCAAGCTTTGCCGCCCACCAAACGGGCAATAACAGCGGCGTACTTCACTCCGGATTGTACTATACCCCAGGTTCTCTAAAGGCCAAAAATTGCGTGTCGGGTCGGAAAGAATTGGTAGCTTTCGCCGAAGCGCATGGCATTCCGCACGAGGTTTGCGGCAAGATAGTTGTGGCGGTCGATGAGAGCGAATTGCCTATGCTTGAGAAAATATTCCAAACCGGGCTGGAGAACGGAATTGAAGGTATTGAGCGAATAGACGCAGCTGGGATAAAGGAGCGCGAACCCTTCTGCGAGGGCATTGCCGGTATTTGGGTACCCGTTACCGGAATAATTGATTACCGGGCAGCTACGGCCAAAATGGTGGAACTAGCTTTGGCTATCAACCCCGAAAGCCAAGTGGTATTGGGACAAGAAGTATTGGCCATTGAGCCCGACATTGACGGTGAGGTGAAAACGATTATCACCAGTGCCGGCCGCTACACCAGCCGTTTCCGAATATTCTGCGCCGGCCTCCAAGCCGACCGCATGGCACGCAAAGACCAGGTACGCTTGCGCGAGCAAGTGGTGGGTTTCCGCGGCGATTATTACGAATTAACGCCTCAGGCTCACCACAAAGTCAAGAATTTAATTTACCCCGTTCCCAATCCCGATTTCCCTTTTCTCGGCGTGCACTTTACCCGCATGACCAACGGCGAGATCGAGTGTGGGCCAAACGCCGTTTTTACCTTCAAGCGCGAGGGCTACGGTCGGACTGATTTCAACCTGCGCGATACCTGGGATGCGCTCACCTATGGCGGCACGTGGAAGCTATTCTTCCGAAATATGAGTTTCGGCATCAATGAATACCGCCGGGCGTTTTCGAAAAAGCGATTCTTAAAAACCCTGCAGCGCCTCGTGCCTTCCTTGACCATGGACGATATTAAGCCCGGTCGGTCGGGCGTGCGCGCCCTTTTGCTTGGAGCCGATGGCGATACCCGCGACGATTTCCGGATCGAGAGCGGCAACCAAAGCATCCATGTGCTCAATGCGCCTTCACCGGCTGCCACAGCAGCGTTAGCAATTGGCAATCAAGTGGCGGAGTTGGCAGAAAAAGAATTTAAATTGCTCCGGTTTCAGTCGGCCTGAACGATCTTGAACTTCTCGGTAATGGGTTTCCAATCCCATATAAAGCATTCGAGCGCTTCTTTGAGCCGCTGAATGAAAATAGGATTTGGCGCATGCAGACCTCGAAAATATTCGTCTTGATACGCATTGAGCTCATAGCGGCAAAAAATAGCTTTTGCCATCGCATTGAGGGTGTTTTTGCTCGGATGATTTTTCTGAGCCATAAACTTCCGCGTTTCGCCCACCATTTTGGCTAAATCCATTTTATCCATTTCGTACAGCGCAGAAAACTTCTCGAGTACGTGCTCAATGATGCGCTGGTCCTGGTCGCCATCGAAATAAATCGGAATCGATTGAAGGTTGCCGGCGAGCACTATCATGGTGAAAGGGCCGCTCTGTTCCTCCGAGATTTTTGGCTTGGTAATAAATTCGGGAGAATCTTTAATAAGGCCCACCACACTTTCGAAACCTTCGTCGATGGTTGTTTGGATCGCGTTAACGAACACGTTTGCAACTTTTTCTTCGGTAAGTCTTTTCTTTCCGAAAAGTGTGAGCATAAGCGGAAGTCCCTTTTTAAGTGATTAGTCAAAAATAAGGGGATAGATAGGCAAGGACAGGTGGGTAGGGCGTTTCCTTATCAACAAAGTTATTCACCTATTTGTCGTCCTTTTTGGCATCTCCGTCTGCACAGGGAGATTGCGCTCACCAACCTTTTTTTCTGTGTTTCTCTGTGCCCTTCTCTATGTGCTCAGTGTAAAGAAAGGAGTCACTGAGTTTCTCAGAGAGAATATTCTCACTGACTTTTTCTCTGTGTTTCTCTGTGCCTTTCTCTGTGTGCTCTGGGTAAAGAAAGGAGTCACAGCGTTCACAAAGGTTTCACAGAGTTTCACAGAGAGACCATTCTCTCCGACCTTTTTCTTTGTGGTTCTCTGTGCTTTTCTCTGTGCGCTCAGCGCAAAGAAAGGAGTCACAGCGTTCACCAAGGCTTCGCAGAGTTTCACAGAGAGGCCATTCTCACCGACCTTTTTCTTTGTGCCTTTCTCTGTGTTCTCCATGTAAAGAAAGATTTCACGAAGCTTGCTTGAAGCGCTCTGGAAGCTTGCTTGAAGCGCTCTGGAAGCTTGCTTAAAGCCTTCTGAGAATAGACCTGTTTCTCCACATCGCTTACCACATTTTAACATGCCCAACCAAACATCCCGCCCGGAATCACGGTTTATTTACAGATCGTTTACAGTGCAAACTATTTCAATGCAAACCAAATCGGATGAATCACAACGACCAACCCCTGGGAAAAGTCTTTACTGAATTGGCGAAAGCCTACGCCGGAAGCTTCGTGGATCGACTGCGGCACCTGCCCATCAATCGCTATTTCTATGCCCTGGTAGTAGTCGATCAGCACAGCGGCAACCTTAGCCAAACTGATCTCGCAAGCGAGCTTTACGTCGATAAAGCCAGCCTGGTGCGCATGCTCGACTACCTCGAAGCAGAAGATTGCATTGTTCGCAAACCAAATCCACGCGACCGCCGAGCCCATATTCTGGAGCTCACCCCCAAAGCCCTGGCCATGATACCCGAGATCGCCGATGCAATCCAATCGACCAATGCTGGCGTGGCGAAGCAAGCCCAGACGCTCGGTATTCCCGACTTTGAGAAAGTCATTACCGCACTTATGCGCGACTTTCAGTCCAAATCTTCATCCGATTATACCATTCAATTCGTACCCAGGAATGACGCATAAATCTGAGTACATCATCTACTTCCTGGCCGTCCTCACCATCGGCTGTAGCCAATCCAAAGCCGGAGAAGAGCAAAAAGGCGGGGCATCCGCTTTTACCGCCGACTATGTAGTGCTCGAAACCGACACTTTGGCTCGCGAAATACGGGTTACAGGTACCCTTTTGCCCAGCGAATCGGCTATGGTCAGCGCCCAAACTTCGGGGCATATTCTGGAAATTCATTTCGACGAAGGCCAGCGTGTTCAACAGGGCCAACTCCTGGTATCGCTCGATGCCCGCCAACTCCAAGCCCAACGCATGAAAATTCAGGCGCAGCTAGAAACCGCACAGAAAGACGCCGAACGAAAGCGCGAACTCTCCACCATTAAAGGGGTGAGCCAGGCTGTGCTCGACGAAGCCGAATTGGCTATAGCCAATGTAGAAGCCGACAAAAAAGAACTCGATGTAATGATCGACTATGCATCAATCCGCGCGCCATTCAGCGGACAAATAGGCTTGCGCAATGTGAGCCGAGGAGCTTACCTCGCAGCGGGAACGCCCGTGGCCCGATTGGTAAAAGTCGATCTCCTAAAATTAGAATTCAGCGTACCCGAGCGCTACGCCGCCAACGTACGGCCGGGTCTTCCCGTCACCTTCACCATTGCGGGAAGCGATACCATCTTTCGTGGCAAAGTATATGCCGTAGAGCCCGCCATCAGCGAATCATCGCGCTCCCTTTTGGTTCGCGCCGAAGTGCCAAATTCGAAAAATCTCATTACCGCCGGCCAATTTGCAGATATCACACTCAAATTTGATAAAATTCCAGATGCTATTCTGCTTCCCACCGAAGCCATTATTCCTAAGCTTAACGCCCAGGTGGTATTCGTGATACAGAACGGAATAGTCGCCGAAAAACAAGTTGAAACCGGCATACGGCTCTCCCGAATGATACAGGTAGAAAGCGGATTGAGCGCCGGGGATACCGTACTGGTTACAGGCTTGCTTCAAGCCAAAGAAGGGCTTCCCTTTAAAGCAGGTAAGCTGGTAGAAATCGAGAAAACCGAAGCGCAGTGAATCTCTCATCCGTAAGTATACAACGCCCCGTGCTGGCCACCGTATTCGCCATTGTGATCGTCATTTTTGGGATCATTGGTTTCAGTTACCTCGGCATTCGCGAATACCCCAGTGTCGATCCGCCTATTGTAACAGTTACCACCAATTACACCGGCGCGGCGGCCGATATTATCGAATCGCAGATTACCGAGCCGCTCGAGGAAGAAATAAATAGCGTGAGCGGTATAAATTCCATGTCGTCGATCAGTGCCGACGGTCGGAGTACCATTAAAGTAGAATTTGACCTCGGCACCGAAATGGACAATGCCGCCAATGATATTCGCGACAAGGTAGCGCAGGCCGTTCGCAACCTTCCGCCCGACGCCGACCCGCCCATTGTGCAGAAAAGCGACGCCGATTCTCAAACTATTTATGCACTTACGGTTCAAAGTGAAAAGCGCAACTTACTCGAGCTTTCCGACATCGGGCTCAACGTATTCAAGGAGCGGCTGCAAACGGTAAGCGGCGTAAGCGAAATAAACATTTGGGGCGATAAGCGCTATGCCATGAAGCTCAAAATCGACCCCGATAAGCTCTCGGGCTTTGGGCTTACCCCACTCGATGTGCGCAATGCGCTGCTGTCGCAAAATGTAGAATTGCCCAGTGGGCGTATCGAGGGCTACGGCACGGAACTTCTAATCCGAACTTTCGGCCGGCTTACCACCGAAGAAGACTTCAACAACCTCCTCATCGACAACCGGAACGGTGCGCTTATCCGTTTGAAAGACTTAGGCAAAGCCGAATTGTCGCCCGAAAATGAACGCTCGATTCTCCGCGGAAATGGCGGTATACCCATGATCGGTATTGCCATACAGCCCCAGCCTGGTGCCAACTATATTGAGATAGTGGATGAAGTAAAAAAGCGCGTAGAACAAATCAAAATTGACCTTCCCGAAGACATTGTACTCGGTGTAGCCCTCGATACCACCGAGAGCATTCGCGACGCCATAAGCGAAGTGCAGCAAACAGTCATCATCGCCTTTATTCTGGTAGTCTTGGTCATCTTCTTCTTCCTGCGCAATTGGCGCACCACACTTATTCCCGTGCTTACCATCCCGATTTCTCTTATCGGTTCTTTCTTCATTATGTACATATCAGGGTTTTCCATCAATATACTTACCCTTTTGGGCATTGTGCTCGCCACGGGACTGGTGGTCGACGATGCCATTGTAGTAATGGAAAATATTTACGCCAAGGTCGAAGCAGGCCAAGATCGCATTCAGGCTGCTTTTGCCGGAAGCCGCGAGATTTTCTTCGCCGTAGTCTCTACCACTGTCACCTTAGTAGCGGTTTTCCTTCCGGTAATATTTCTCCAGGGCCTCACGGGCCGCCTATTCCGCGAATTTGGCGTGGTGGTGGTAGCCAGCGTAATCATCTCTTCCTTTGTGAGCTTGAGCCTTACGCCTATGATGGCCTCGCGGATGCTTAAAAAATCGCAACCCAAGACCGATCTCGGAGCAAAAATTGGAAACTGGCTCAACAATTTGGGAAGCCGCTACCAACGCTCGCTTACGGGTTTCATCGCCCAAAAATGGCTCACTTTTGGAGTCATCGCCCTTTCACTCGCACTCATACTAGGCCTTGGCAGCTTGCTACCCAGCGAACTCGCCCCCATGGAAGATAAGGGCCGACTGCGCATTCTTTCTACTGCTCCCGAAGGTACTTCCTACGAAATGATGGATCGATATGTCGAAGAATTGGTGGCGCTCACCGATACCATGTCGGAAAAGCGATCGCTACTTTCGGTTACTTCACCTGGGTTTGGTTCTTCAAACAGCATCAACAGTGGTTTCGTGCGTCTCACGCTTGTACCGCCCGGCGATCGCGAGAAATCGCAGATGGAGCTTGCCGCGGAGCTTAACGCCAAATTGCGCGAATACAATTTTGCCCGGTCCTTTGTGTCGCAAGAGCAAACCATACAAGTAGGTGGCGGTGGCCGGTCCTTACCCATCCAATTTGTAGTGCAGGCAGCCACCATTGAAAAGCTCAAAGAAGTTATACCCGCATTTTTGGCGAAAGCCAATGCCGACAAGCGGTTCGGCGCCGTAGATCTCGATTTAAAATTCACGAAGCCGGAGCTGAAAGTGGAGATAAACCGCGAAAAAGCGCGCGAAATGGGCGTGGCCGTTGCCGATATAGCCGAAACCATCCAATTGCTTTACAGCGGACAACGATTTGGGTATTTTATCAAGGAAGGGAAACAGTATTTTGTAATTGGGGAAGCCCTTCGCACAGCGCGCGACGAACCCGGCGACCTAAAGCGCATCACCGTGCGCAACCAGGCAGGCGAAACGGTGCAGCTCGATAATTTAATTACCACCAGTTTCGATAGTAGTCCGCCCGAGCTCTATCGGTACAACCGCTATGCGGCAGCCACTTTTTCGGCATCGCCGGCGGAAGGAGTTACCCTCGGCGGGGGCATCGATGCTATGAAGGCCATTGCCGACGAAGTGCTCGACGAAACCTACAGTACCAGCCTGGCGGGCGATAGTAAGGAGTTTAACGAAAGTTCGGGGAGCCTGCTCTTCGCTTTTCTCTTGGCGCTGGTTCTGGTTTACCTCACGCTTGCCGCTCAATTCGAAAGTTTTCGCGATCCCTTAATCATCATGTTTACCGTGCCTTTGGCGCTAGGCGGAGCCATTCTTGCACTTTGGTTATTCGGCTTTACGCTCAATATTTTCAGTCAGATTGGTATGATTGTCTTGGTGGGAATTGTCACCAAAAATGGAATTTTAATTGTGGAATTTGCCAATCAACGGCGCGAAGAAGGGCTCTCCATAAAGGAAGCCGCCATCGACGCGGCGGCTCAGCGATTTCGCCCGATATTAATGACCAGCCTCGCTACCATACTCGGGGCGCTCCCAATTGCCCTCGCTTTGGGCGGTGGCGCTACCAGCCGCATACCTATGGGCGTGGCCATCATCGGCGGGCTCATTTTCTCGCTTGTACTTACCCTCTACGTTATTCCCGTGCTATACACCCTCATCACCGCCCGGAAACAGAAGGCACTCGTATCCGAAACCCAGGAGACCAAAGCCATTGCAGCATGAAGAAGACTATCAAAATCGCCGTCATCGCAGTATGTGCTATGAGTTTAGTTGCTCCCCGTCTGAGCGCTCAAACGGAGCTCAACCTACAGGAAATGATTGCCATAGCCTTAGAGCAGAATTATCAAATTCAGATCTTTCGAAATACAGCTTCGGCGGCGGAGCTTAACAATACAGCGGGCAATGCCGGTATGCTTCCCGAAGTTTTTGCGGAAGCGGAGGCTCGCCGCCAACTTAACAACACCAGGCAGGTGTTCTTCTCGGGCGACTCCCAGGTAGCCAATAATGCGCTAAACGAAGGCATTTCGGCAAATCTGGGTGCGCGGTGGATCGTATTCGATGGATTTGCTATGTTTGGCCGCCGCGATCGGCTCGACCAGCTCGAGCGCCTATCGAAAGCAGACCAGCGATTCTACATGGAGCAGACCGTGGCCGACATCGCAAATGCTTACTACCAGCTCAAGCAGGAAACCCAATTACTGGCCGCTTACCAGAAATCGCTGGATGTATCGCAAACACGCTTCAACTACGAAAAACGCGCAGTGGAAGTGGGGGCGTCCAACCAGCTCGATTTGCAGTTGGCACGCGTCGATCGCAACACCGATAGTTCCCTCGTAATCAGTCAGGAAGCCCGCCTTCAGGAGATTACCATTGCGCTTAATCGCCTGATGAATCGCGATGTGGCAGCCAATATTACCGCTTTAGATTCCATCGTTCTTCGCCTCGATTTCGCCTTGGTCGATTTATTGGCAGAAGCCCAAGCCGCGAATTCCCAGCTTGATGCGCAACAGCTCAACGAACTCATCGCGCTAAGCGAGGCAAAGATTTTTAGAGGAGCCATGTGGCCGGAGATCGAGGTGTTTGGCAATTACAGCTACAACCGGCAGACCAACGAAGCCGGATTCTTGCAACAGAGCCGCACATTTGGCCCCGACTTTGGGCTGCGCTTGCGGTTTAATCTTTTTACCGGCTCGCAAGCCCGTATCGCCAGCCAAACCGCCACCATCAATGCCGAAAATGAGCGCCTGCGCTATGATGATGTAAGCGCCGAAATCGACGCCACCATGCGCACCGCTTACCTCCAATGGAGCGCCGCCGTACGACAGGTAGGAGTGGAGAAGGAAGGAGTGAGCGCGGCGCGCGAGGCCATGACAATTGCTACGGAGCAATACCGCGTGGGGGTAATTACCAACATCGATTTCCGCATCATCCAGCTCAACGCCATCAACGCCGAAAGTCGCTTCCTTTTGGCGCAATTCAATGCCAAAAGCCGCGAAATCGAAATGCTCCGTATCAGCGGCAAGCTGCTGGAATCAGTATTCTAAATACCGGCTGAAGCCTGGCAGTCAGGCTAAATTTCGGATTGAAGAATCCTGTATTATCAAATCTATAAGGATCGTCAACGACCGGTTGGGCAAATCAAATTGTGCTATATTCGCGTTTCTTAATAAAAACCTACACTATGAAATTAAATTATTTAAGTGCTATTCTAATAGCTTCTACCTTAGTTTTCAGTTCTTGCGGCGATGATGATGGTGGAGATGGACCCGATAACACCCAACCTACAGGTACCTTGGTAGCAAGTCGCACAGTATTTCCTGTAACGGGAGCCAATTCTACCATCGATTGGTCGTTAAGTAATGCTATCGCTGTATTCGAAACGAGCCCATTCGGCTCAGAAACACTCACCATTAGTGCATCCAATGCCACCACTGGTGAATCAATTGTACTCACAGGCCCTTTCAATCCGCTCTCCAATGTGATACAAAATAGTACTACCAACGCAGATTTGGGCTTGGCTACTTACATACGCAACTCCACAACCAACGCATGGGTATCTAATATAAATGCCGGTCAACTAACTCCTGCATTCGTGGTACAGATCTCATCGCGCGACACGGTGGCCAAAACTTGCACTGGGATCTTCACCGTCCGAACAGTAAACCCCGACAGCACGGTGCAGTTTGCTTTTTTCGGCAATGGAACGTTTACGAATCTTCCTTACATCGTGGACGATGGCACGCCAAACGGCAATTCCGCTCTTACTTATACAGTGGGTGGCACTTTCGTAAATTCGTCGCCCGTAGTTGTAGTGGCTAACGGCAATATAATATCTGCTTCTGGTTCGAGCTCTGACTTTACCAAGACTGTTTCGCTCCAGCTTTTGTCCACCGCAGGTCCCGGCACCTATGAGATAACTGAGATTGGTGGTGAATTTAGCGGAACTTATTCCGTGTCGTCACAGAGCCCACCTTCTCTCGTTATCTACCAATCTACCGGTGGCACGCTTACTATCACAGCCCATGATATGATTTTAGACCGAATCCGAGGCACCTTCAGCTTCAATGCTGATACGCAGACTCTACCTACGCAAACAGTGGCATTGACCAATGGTACTTTCGACATTTATTATTAAGTCTTTAATGGTAATAGCTTCTTAGAAATAAAAAAAAAGGCGCGGAATTCCGCGCCTTTTTTTATTTCCAACATTTCACTCAAACGCTGATTCCGCAGGTGCGCTGTGCCATTCAGAGCGCCGGCGAAGGATCTCGACTTAACAATCACAATTCCCGTTACATCGGGTCTCGATACAATTTTTGAATCCGCGCTGCTCCTTCAAAAATCACTCGACCTGACGAAACATGGGAGTTCTTTAACAATACGCGATTATCCCCGTCACGTCGAGTGATTAAAAGGCCGACGATCAAAAGTGATCTTGCAATCTAAACGGGCCTTTTAATTGTATCGAGACGCGTGAAGAATCTCCGTTTGCAATTGATAGCGAAGAATCTCGTGATTTTAAGTCCGCTAGCAAGACTGACGCTTTTGGTTCATACGTAAATTCGAAATTTTGACTTTCTCTTCCACTTTGTCTTGACACAAAGTGGAGCAAAAGTCAAGTGCGGCATAATGCTGCTCTCGCTCTCAAAAACCGCTGAGAAAACAGACGCAAAACCCCGATAGCGATCGGGATGGCGACTTATTTTGGACTTTGCGCTGCTTTTACGCAGCGGTTTTTTTCTCAACGTTAAAATCCCGATTAATATCGGGACGCTATGCCGCCCGAGGCTCGCGCACTAGTCTATTCTCGATCTGGAAAGATCGCTTTCACTGATGACACAAGCTTGGAGACTATTCTTGTTTGAATGATCAAATTTCCGCCGCGCTTTTTTTCCACAGCAACCACACGCCCGCTATGCCGCCCAAGGCTCGCGCACTAGTCTATTCTCGATCTGGAAAGATTTCTTTCACTGATGACACAAGCTTGGAGACTATTCTTGTTTTACAAGTTATTTATCAAACAAAGAATAATCCGTCCCGCCGTCGGGAAGCGGGAATGGCTCAGGAGGAGCCATAACGAATTCCTACAAGAAGTAACCGCGGGTTTTTGGTTTGGTGCTGTTCGTTTCGAGACGAAGTCTTTAAATGTTTGACGATCCATCGAGTGAAATGCTGGCCAAAAAGCTGTCGGCCCCGATAGCTATCGGGACGCTAAAGCAATAGGAATAAGCGCACCAACTTCCTTAGGAATTCAGGAGACCTTTTGCAGCCCTTTTGGGTCTTTCCAAAAGGGCGGAGAGAAATAATTCGGGACGAAATTTCCGTTTATTTAGTATTCGAATCCGAAAAGAAAGACCAATTTCCTTAGGAATTTAGGAGAGCCTTTTATGGGCCGGTGTTCGCTTACAGACCCGATGGCTATCGGGTTGAGCTCGCTGAAACGCTCGGTTGCTAACGTTTTTGGGCTATACCGATAGGGATCGGTACAGGTTACCGATAGGAGGGATCGGAACAGGCTGGGGAAAGCGTCTTTGCAACGAGCGGGATATCCATTCTGATTCACTTCCCAATCATTTGATTGCCTGTTTGAAACTGCTTAGGGTCAATTATTGGGAGTACAGCTCCATGTAAAAAAGTTCCTTTAAACGTTGAGAACATGACGCCTCGCGTAGTTGAAATTGAAATACTGTTGAGCGTTTCTATCAATGGCTGCTGAATAGTAAGTGTGCCGTTTTCTTCGATTTTTATTACTTCGTCAAAATTGACTATTTCAAAAATGCAACTTACTGATAAAGCTCCCAACACAAGTGAGTAGTCATCGTTTTTAATTTCAACGCGGACGATAACAAATACCAGCTTATTTGGAGCATCTACCTTACTTTCAATACCAATATTGAAATTAAAAGTTGCAATAGCTGTGTTTGGTGCTGCTGGTAAATGCAATGAACCATTCAATAGTTCAATTGCTCTGATCTGCATCTCGACATTGAACTCCTTATTTTTGATTTTAACCATTTTAAGCTGAATAATAATTGGTGATTGCGGTTTTATTCCCATGTCTTTTCAACGGAAATGAATCATAGTTACCAGAACCCTGACTCACAGGCGTAGTAATAACAAACATCGACTGCTGCGCAACAGTTTTGACCACAATTTCTTTTCGATAAATCACTAGAATGTCCTTTTTACCGTATAATGCAGCTATCTCTACACCCAGAGCAGAAGCAATTTGCGTCAACACATCCGTTGTGAAATTTTGAGTGCCACTAAACCATTTTGTTATTTCAGATGGATGTTTTCCAACCTTACCGGCAAACTGCGACTTATTCCAACCTTTTGCCTTCATGCAATCTTCAATACGCACCGCAAGTTGCATTTTTACTTTGGTTTGTTCCATTTCCAATGGAGTGACTTCATCTAATAGTTCTCGCAGTTTTGAACTATTATATTTTCTCGCCTTGGTTGTCTTATTCATTGTCGTAATTTTTTAAGTTTCCTTCCAACGATGTGCCATCTTTTGACCAATACAAATCTGTATCCTCCAATTGCTTGAAAATACATTCAGCATACGTCATAACTTTTCGAACTTCTTGAGACAACTTTTCATCATCTTGCCATTTGATGACTGCCTTATCTTTATATCCGCCTCCTCCAAGTATGATTGCCACATTGGCAAACCTTATACAATACAACCGAAGCTTTCTTTCCTCATCATCATATAAAGCCCAAACACATCTTCCATATTTTCCTACAAAAGTCTTATCACCCTCGTGCTTAAAAAAACTTTCCCGTGCACCTGTCGAATGACCAATTTGTTTTAATCTCCGAAGTATCTCTTTGATTTCCGACCTAAATTCTGTTACGTTCTCGTCGACAAATTGCTCAAACAAGGTTTGCTCCGTGCCATCATCTGGAAGAATAGAGTAGACTTTTGACTGGCTGCCACTAAATTGTTGCATTTCGACAATTTC
>JBBQFC010000072.1:0-14319 GCA_038321615.1 Flavobacteriales bacterium
GCCAATGGCTCCAAAATGCTCCGTATGAGCATCGCCACCGACGCTTCTTACAAAGACGCGGATGGCAAAAAAGTGCAGGACACCCAATGGCATACCCTCGTGGCATGGAACAAGACCGCCGAACTTGCTGAGAAGCTTTGCACCAAAGGAAAGCAGATCGCTGTGGAAGGCGCATTGGTAAACCGCCAATGGGACGATAAAGACGGCACCAAGCGCTACGCCACCGAAGTACGGCTCGAGAGCTTCTTGTTGCTCGGGAAGAAGGAAGATTGAAAATTAGTTTTTACCGCTGAAACAGTAGGGCGCGACGCAAGTTGCGCCTTTTTTTCTCTCAAGCTCATTTGCAATAGCCGGCAAATTAGTCATCAAAAGTCTAAGACCTGTTAAGATTGCTCAAAGATTTTAACTGAAATGCCGGATTACCAGGCTTCATAATAGCATCCTTCAGGATCTAATTAATTCACCCGCATGAAAGATTTTGATTTTAAATTGCTCCTGTTTCTCTTCTCCTTATTCGGCATTAACCATGTCACGCAAGCGCAATCGCTCATTTGGGCCAAACGGATGGGCGGGACAGAGAACGAAACTGGCTCTGCCGTTGCGATAGACAACCTTTCAAATGTGATCACAATAGGTTCCTTTCAAGGCTTAGTTGATTTCGATCCAGGTGAAGATTATGCCCTTCTAAACTCGGAAGGAGGAAGCGATGCCTTTATTTCAAAATTAGATGCACAAGGAAATGTCATTTGGGCAAAACAATTTGGTGGTTATTTAAATGATGCCGCCAGTGGAATCTCCATAGATGATACCGGGAATATTTTTGTTGTTGGTTCATTTGAAGGAGCATTTCAAGCTCAAACAAGTTCGGGTTTGGTTCAAATTACTTCCAATGGCTCCTTGGACATCTTCATTTCTAAATACGACTCTTCGGGTAATTTAATATGGATCAAAACTATGGGAGGAAATGATTGGGACCAAGCCTTTGACCTTGAAATGGACGCAGACGGAAATATTTTTATTACAGGTTACCTCCGCGGACAAGTTGATCTTGATCCCGGACCAAACGAGTTTCTGATTGACCTTAATCCGAACAATAACAATTCCGATATTTTCATTCTTAAACTTAATGCGAATGGAGATTTTATCTGGGGTAAAGGAATTGGCAACGACAGTCTGGATGAAGGATATGCGCTCGCCATAGATCCTTCGGGTTCGGTTATAATGACCGGAGCTTTCCGTGGGACGGTTGATTTTGATCCCGGACACGATATCTTTGAGTTAACCGCGATAGAAGACTTTGACACATTTATTGTCAAACTTGATGCAAGCGGAAACTTCGAATGGGGAAAATCTATAAGTAGCGGCAATAATAATAGAGGTTATGATGTCGCCGCTGATACCGATGGAAATATCTGTGTTGTAGGATACTTCAGCTCTACGGCAGATTTCGACCCCGGCTCCGACACTTTTGAGCTCTCTGCATTTGGGTATTCCGATATCTACGTGCTCAAGCTTTTGCCCAATGGAAGTCTGCTTTGGGCAAAACAGATTGGCGGCACGAACCAGGCACAGGCTTTTAGTGTGGCTATAGACAACTCAAACAATATCTACTTGACTGGCTATATTTCTGGTACCATTGATGCCGATCCGGGATTTGGAAATTATTCTATCACCTCGCAAGGCATTGACGATATAATAATTGAGAAACTCGATGAAGATGGTATGCTGTTATGGGCTCACGGCCTTGGATCAGGAACGGCAGAAATCGGATATGGCTTAGCCGTAGACGAAAATCAACAACTCTATTGTACAGGATATTTCAGTGGGCCCGTCGATTTTGACCCAAGCCCAGCGGCAACAAGTCTTCTAAATATCCAGAATATGGACATATTCATCTTAAAATGGGGTACCGAAGTCAATTCGGCAAATCAAAGCACCAGCCAGGTGCATCCGATTACCGTCTTCCCAAATCCGGGCAACGGACATTTCAGACTCTCCTTCGAGGGTATCTCAAATCCTTCAACTACCTACCAAATTTTTATTTACAACGCATTTGGACAAGTGGTTCTTTCAATGATTTCGACCAATAATTCTCCCGAAATTGACTTGTCTGCTTATCCAAGCGGTATTTATATTTTAAAGGCAGTTCATGCCCGGGATATTTATTCCGCCAAATTGATAGTGGAATAGAACACCTTCCGGCTACTTTCTACTTCCTGGCGGCGTTTTCGATTTCCAAACTTCCAGCAACTGAATAAACCTTCAGCTCCTCCATCAGAAAATTGAACGCCCGGCTGTTGCTCAAAACGAAATTGATGTCAAAATCAATCGTGGTTGAATCATGCAGCTACCAACCGCAGGCAAACCAGCGCAATTAGAGCGTGTGGACGAAAAGCCCCCTGGCGCAAAAAGGATAAAGCTTCTTGCTGTCTGTACTGGGCAATAGTCAGACAATCGTTAAAAAGCAGCCCCGACAGGAATCGAACCTGTATCTAAAGTTTAGGAAACTTCTATTCTATCCATTGAACTACGGGGCCGGAAATCTTTGCAAAAGTACGATTCTATCGCACCTCGCTACCCGTTTCGGGTTCGCCTTCGGCGCGCACGAATCGGAGGGTGCCGTCGGCATCTTCAGACATCAAAATCATACCCTGCGAGTCGATGCCTTTTATCTTGCGTGGAGCCAAATTCAGCAACACGCTAACCTGCTGACCAGGCAATTTTTCGGGATCAAAATAAGCGGCTATGCCCGATACCACGGTGCGGGTATCTACGCCTGTATCAAGAGTAATTTTTAGCAGTTTATCCGTTTTCGGTACGCGCTCAGCAGCGATGATCTTGGCTGTACGGATATCCATTTTCATGAAATCGTCGTAAGCAATGGTCGATTTTTCGGGGTTCACTTTTTTTGTATTTACGATAGACTCCGCCGCCGAAGCCTGGAGTTTGGATATTTCTGCTTCTACCATTTCGTCGTCTATGCGGGTGTACAGCAATTCGGGAGCGGCTATCGGCGTGCCGGATTCTAATAGGGAGATGCTGCCAGCCGAAGACCAATCGATGGCTCCAAGCCCCAACCAACGGCTCAGTTTGGCAGCGGTAGCGGGCAAAAAAGGTGATGCAAGCACGGCGAGATTCGCCGTAATTTGAAGGCAGGCATGGAGTATAATTCCCGCTCCGTGTGGATCGGTCTTGAAGAGCTTCCAGGGTTCCGTTTCGGTGAGCAATTTATTTCCAATCCGCGCCACATTCATCATTTCGGCCTGCGCATCGCGAAAGCGGTATTGCTCGATACTTGCCGCAATGCTATCGCGAGCGGCTTCAAGGCTCGACTGCAAACTGTTCTCCCCTGGCTTATGGAGCTCATCGGCGGAAGCCGTTGGAACTTTGCCATCGAAAAATTTATGAACGAGAACCAAGGTGCGATTCACGAAATTGCCCAAAATAGCCACTAACTCATTGTTCACCCGGGCTTGGTAATCGCCCCAGGTAAACTCGCTATCGCGAAATTCTGGAGCGATTGCGGTGAGCACGTAGCGCAACTCGTCTTCCCTTCCGGGAAAATCGGCCATGTACTCATGCAGCCAAACGGCCCAGTTGCGCGAGGTGGAAATTTTCTTGCCTTCGAGATTTAAAAACTCATTGGCCGGTACATTTTCGGGGAGAATAAAATCGCCATGTGCGCGCAGCAAAGCAGGGAAAATAATGCAGTGAAACACGATATTGTCCTTGGCAAGAAAATGCACCAACTTGGTATCGGGGCTTTGCCAATAAGGCTTCCAATCTTTGCCGGTAAGCTCAGCCCAGGCCTTGGTGGCCGAAATATACCCAATAGGCGCATCGAGCCATACATAGAGCACTTTGCCTACCGCACTGTCGAGCGGTACTTTCACTCCCCAATCGAGGTCGCGGGTCATAGCTCGGGGCTGAAGACCGCCGTCAATCCACGATTTGCATTGCCCTATTACCTGGCGTTTCCAAAGGGCTGGGTCGTGCAGTTGCTCCTCCCCGATCTTTCCTTCCAGTATCCAGGTGCGAAGCCAATCTTCATGCTTGTTGAGCGGGAGGTACCAATGCTCGGTTTGGCGGAGCTCCGGCTTGCCCCCGCTAAGGGTAGAACGCGGATTAATCAACTCTTGCGGGCTCAAGGTCGAGCCGCAATTTTCGCATTGATCGCCGTAGGCGTTTTCATTGCCGCATTTGGGACAAGTACCCACTATAAAGCGGTCGGCCAAAAATTGATTGGCTTCCGTATCGAAATATTGTTCTGATGTGCTTATTTCAAAAGCGTCGTTTTCCAATAATTTCAGAAAGAAATCTTGAGCTGTGCGATGGTGCAGGGGGGCGGAAGTGCGGTGGTAAATGTCGAAACCAATCCCGAAGTCGGCAAAGGCTCTCTCGTTTATAGCGTGATACTTATCGACCACTTCCTGCGGGCTTACGCCTTCTTTCCGCGCCTTTATGGAAATGGCCGCGCCATGTTCATCGCTTCCGCAAACAAAAATAACATCGCGGTTTTGAAGCCGTAGGTAGCGCACATAGGTATCGGCCGGGAGGTAAACGCCCGCTACGTGGCCAATATGTAAAGGCCCATTGGCATAGGGAAGAGCGGCAGTAACGGTAGTTCTTTTTGGAATATTCACCAAGAATGTGCTTGTTTGTGACCCGCAAAGATAATAAAGCCCATTAGCCAATTATGCCCATCCTACTCCCTCCCAGCCTTCAGCGCGGCGACCTTGTACACCTGGTAGCTCCCGCCCGCGGCATAGCGCGCGAAACACTTGATTTAGCGCGGATCCTACTGCAAAAGTGGGGGCTACGCACCGAGTTTGGCACGCATCTTTTCGACCGTCAAAATCAATTTGCGGGAAGCGACGCTGCCAGAGCCGCCGATATCAACGCTGCTATTCGCGATAAGCATTGCCGCGCCATATGGTGCGCCCGCGGGGGCTATGGATCGGTGCGGATCTTGGATCAGATTGATTGGGCCGCTTTCGCTAAAACGCCGAAATGGATAGCAGGCTACAGCGATATTACTGCACTCCTCCACCACAGCCTTCAAGCTTCGGGAGTGGCTGGGATCCATGCTACCATGCCTGTGAATATCCCCACCCATTCGGCGGAGAGCTTTGAAACCTTGCGTGCCCTCTTATTTGGCGAAAGCCGGGAAACTACCTGGGCACCGCACCTGCTAAACCGGGCTGGAACCGGAGAAGGCGAGCTGGTAGGAGGAAATTTGAGCGTAATGTGCAGCCTGCTCGGATCGGCAAGCGAAATAGACACCGCGGGAAAAATATTGGTGCTCGAAGATCTCGATGAATACCTCTACCACATCGACCGGATGATGATAATGTTAAAAAGAGCTGGGAAGCTTGAGAATTTAGCAGGACTCATCATAGGCGGAATGAGCGATATGCACGACAATGCCGTCCCTTTCGGAAAAAGCGCTGAAGAAATCATTGGCGAAAGCGTGGAGCCTTTCAACTTTCCTGTGGCTTTTGGTTTCCCTTCGGGGCATATTCATCAAAACCATGCATGGATACATGGTAAAAAACGAAGGCTGACCGTGAATCACGATCAGCCTGTAGCGTTGTGGTAAAGAGGGCCGATTACTCCCGCTCGAACTTCGTATAGTCAGATGGAATGATGAACAAATTATTGTTCAGTTCCCCTTTTGTAATGGTGTTTACCTGGAGCTTTGTGAGCTCTACACCATCGGTCTTGCGCTCTATACCTACCATTGGGAAGTAACCAGCCAAGTCGGGAATGTTCATGAAATACACGGCTAATTTATCTTTGCGGTTAAGCGTTTCTAAAAGTGGAACCATAAAGTCAAAATCATCGTCGGCTACCCAATAGGTCACTTCCCGACCGTCGGTTTTGCCAGTTACCTTCACCTCGGTACAGCTGTACCCGTTGATGGTTTTTGTATTGTTCGTTTTTTGAACGTACACCTCTGGCTCTTTGGTAGGGCGCTTGTTTGGCACGTCAATATACATTTTTCGTTCCGGGCTCAATGCTTTTACGGTGTTGGCCTTGATATCTACAATCATGATACCCTGGACTTCGCCATTTTCGCCGAGCTCTTCGACACGCACTTTATCACCTTTTACAAAATAGGTGTAATTTGCAGTAACAGGACCAATCGTTTTGGTAAATTTGATGGTGCCTTGAAAAGGTCCCGATGCAAACGCGCCCGAACCCATGGTAACTACCAGCACAAGTGCTGCGATCTTTTTGTTAAACAGTTTCATAACAGTTGTAAAGTTTAAGGAACCCTTCGATTCTCTAATTAAAATTAATAATGTCTCTATCGACCTATTCAATCGGGAAGTCGGGCGAATCGATTGCTTCTACGCACTTGATAAACTTGGGTTTCAAAATTCTAGAACGAAATTGGCAATTTAGCCATGCGGAAATAGATATTATTGCTGACAATCAAGAGTTTATAATTTTTGTTGAAGTGAAGTATCGAAAGAGCAATACCTTTGGTGCGCCCGAGAGTTTTGTGAGCCGAAAGAAACAGGCACTCATCATCCGGGCTGCAAATGCCTACATCAGGCAAAAGAATGTGCAGACAGAAGCTCGATTTGACATTATTGCCATTACCGGCATGGAGCCAAACCAGCAAATAGATCATATTCCATTTGCCTTTTATCCTACCCTATAGCTATGGCCACAGACCCAAAGAAGAAAATTAAAACTACCAGCACACCATCCGCAAAAGCGGCAAGCCCGAAGACCGAGAAACCCAAGGCAAGCCCGAAGACTGATAAGCCAAAGGCAACCGCGAAGCCTGAAAGGGCTAAGCCAGGACCGAAGGTCGAAAAGCCCAAAGCAACCGCGAAGCCTGAAAAGGCTAAGCCAGGACCGAAGGTCGAGAAACCCAAAGCAAGTCCGAAGGTCGAGAAACCCAAGGCAAGCGCCAAGCCTGAAAAGGCCAAGCCAGGACCGAAGGTCGAGAAACCCAAGGCAAGTCCGAAGGTCGAGAAGCCCAAAGCAAGTGCGAAGACCGAGAAGCCTAAGCCAGGTCCCAAAAGGGCTGTGGCAAAAGATAAAGATAGCCCGGCTAAACCAAGACGAGTTACGAAGCCAAGGCGCGGGAGTGCAGACTTTGAAGAAGACCCGAAGCGCCGCAAACCGCTGAATTATGCGTTCAACACGGAAAAAGACTCGGACGAAAAGCCCAAGCGTAAGCCTGCTACACGCAAACCGGCTGCATCCAAAACATCTGCAAGACCTTCTGCTGCCAAAACTCCGCGCGAAAAGAGTTACTCATCACCAAAATCGAATACAGGCTCAACGCGCAGTGCCGGTAAATCGGAAAAGCCCGCCGCCGAAAGAACCTATTCCAGAACGGATTCCCGAAAGGATACGCGCACGGATACCAGAACCGATGCACGAACAGATTCCCGAACGGATTCCCGAACGGATAAAAAATATCCGAAAAGCGATTCCAAACCTTCGTACGGTAGGAAGAGCGATACTGCTGCGCCCAACCAGGCAAGTGATAAAACGGCAAGCCCCGGTGGGAAAAAACCGCATCGAAAAGGAAGTTACGACCCGAGCAGGAAGCGATCGCTTGGACAAAAGCCTGGCGGTTACCGCGATAAGTCGGCGGCTCCAGCACGAAAACGGCCAGATACCGGGGTAGAAACCATCCGACTGAACCGCTACATCGCCAATGCAGGCATTGCTTCCCGGCGCGAAGCCGACGAATTAATACGAACTGGACTGGTAGAAGTAAACGGAAAAACAATTACCGAAATGGGCTATCAGGTGCAACCCGGCGACGTGGTGCGCTACGCCGGCGAGAAGCTCAACATCGAAAAACCCGTTTATATCGTTCTCAATAAACCCAAAGATTACATCACCTCTGGAGCGGAGTCGGAAACCCGGCGCTCGGTATTTCAATTGCTTCGAGGTGCTGGTGCAATCCGCATGTGGCCCGTAGGCAAAATGGATCGAAACACCACTGGCTTGCTCCTGTTTACCAACGACGATGCCCTGACAAAGAAGCTCACCATGCCGCGCCAGGGCATTAAGAAAATCTACCACGTCTTCACCGATAAAAACGTGAAGAAGGAACACCTCGATAAGATGGTAGAGGGGGTAGAAACACCCGAAGGATGGCTAAAAGTGAGCAGCGCAGCCCATGTAATCGATGCAAAAGATAAAAAACAAGTAGGTATCGAAGTGAGCGGAGGCCGCGGCAGGTTGGCCCGAATGATCTTTGAGCATTTTGATTATCAAGTGCTGAAGCTCGACCGGGTGATTTACGGGGGGCTTACCAAGAAAGACCTTACGCGCGGCCGGTGGCGCCACCTCACCTCGCAGGAGGTCACGATGCTCAAAATGCTGTAATATTAACCTTGGTCTACCGTTAAAGAGTTTAATTAATCTCCCCTGCTGCACTGATCCGCAAAATTCTATTATACGCTTCTGTGTCTTTGGTCCTGCTCGCAATGGCCGCGGTTGGCGCTTATTTTCTGGCGAAAAAATACGAGCCTGAAGTCCGGTCGATTATCGTTTCGGAGCTCAACAGGCAACTCGCCGTGGAAATAAGGGTCGAAGATATTAATCTCAGCCTGCTCCAGCGATTTCCATACGCATCGCTGCGCTTCAGCAAGGTGGTTATTCCCCAAATCAGAGCGGGTGTGCCCCAAGCCGATACGTTGATTTTCATCGACAACCTTTACCTGCAGATCGGTCTGCTCGACTTCCTGCGTAAGAATTATCGGGTGAGTGAAGCCACGGTCGATGGCGGCTTTTTCGATATGGCCATCTACGCCGACGGAACCGATAACTACCATTTCTGGAAAGCCAGCTCAGACAGCGTTGGAGCGCGTAATTTGGCAATTCAAAACGTTGAAATTCAGGATTTTCGGTATCTCCTGAACCAAGAAGGAAAAACCGTGCTCCGCACCTATATGGAGACTGCTGAAGTTTCAGGTGCCTTCGCTGAAGCCCGCCATAGCGTGTCACTATCGACCACCGCGTTGGTCGAAAGCTATCAAAACGGAAAAGACCAATGGTACGCCAATACGCCCATTACGGGCGAAATGACCATAGATGTAGATACCGATGCGGGAACGTATAAATTCCGGAGCGAAAAGCTAGAGCTGGCCAAAGAGCAATATGCCTGCTCTGGAAGCTATGTCGATAAACCTTCGAAATTGGAACTCGCCTTTGCAACCAATGGTGCTTCCATAGAGCGGGTGCTTCAGCTCATCCCACTCACTTCGCGAAGCACTTTTCAGCGCTTTCAAGTAAGCGGCACTACCAATCTCGAAGTAAAGCTGAGCTCGGGTGAGCAGTTTTCGCTCGATGCGCAATTTGATAAACTGAGCGGCACGGTGAAACACATCGAAGGGCTGGGAAGATGCCAAATAAGCCGCGCCAACGCCAAAATTGAATTGCGCGATGAGCTCGCTTCTATATTCATCGACGATATCGACGCGAAGATTGGGGCGGGGCGCTTCAACTTATGGGGCAGGATTATCGATTTATCGGCACCTTCAATCGATTTGGAACTGCGTGGACTGCTTGAACTCACCGAGCTTCAAAAACTCTTTAACCTCACAACTTTCCAACTTCTGGAAGGGAGCATTTCGCTTGATGGCAGACTTAAAGGCAAATTTCCGCGCGATGCAGCCGATAAGCAGCTTGAGACTCTCAAGCGCGTAAATTTCATCGGCCAGCTCGATTTAAAGGATTGTGCGTTTCAACTTGCCGGTCAAGATCAGGTTTTCGACCGGTTGAATGGCGCCATCCAGATAAAAGACAATACCATACTGGTAGAAGAAGCGCGCGGCCGCGTAAACGAAAATCCCTTCGAACTGCGCGGGTCGATCGAAAATGCCTTGCCTTACCTCTATAGCTCCGACCAGGGTTTGTTTATTAAAGCCTTATGCAAAGCCGATTTATTGGATTTCAATCGCATTTTGGCATCTTCACCTTCGGCGAAGCCTGGCTCCTACACCATTACGCTTCCCGAGCGCATTGGTTTTGAAATACAGTTTCGCGCAGAGCGCTTGATATTCCGAAAGTTTGAAGCCAAATCTATCTCTGGAACCGCTCATTATAAGAAGCAATTACTCACAGTAAATCCTTTTGAATTTACAACCGCTTCGGGCGAGATGTGGAGCAATTTATCCATGCGCAGCGCTGCCGGTGGAGCCATCGACATCGGCATCGAAGCCCGCGTGAAACACATTGATCTAAGTGCTCTTTTATACGAGTTTGAAGATTTTGGCCAGGAGATTATTCGCTCGAAAAACATTGCCGGAATGGCCGATATCGACTTGAGTTTTGCCGCAAAATTCAAGAACGACCTGAGCATTGTGCCCAAGAGCATCACCGCTGAAAGCAAGCTCACCGTTATAAATGGGAAACTCATAGATGTATCGTCCTTGAAAGAAATTGGGGTGTATTTACGAAAAAGCCCTCTTTGGCGATCGCTCATAAAAATGGATGCCTTTGAGAAAAAGCTGGCCAAAATAGATTTTGATACGTTGCGCAATCAGATCAGTATTGCCAACGAAGAGATACGTATTCCGCAGATGCAGATCAATTCCAATGCCTTGAACCTTGGCCTTTCGGGCGTTCACGGGTTTGATAACAAAATCGACTATTCCTTCAATTTCCGCATAAGCGAATTACTGCAAACCGGAAAGACCGCCGACTCCGAATTTGGGGATGTACAAGATGACGGCACCGGTTTAAAACTCTTTCTCCGCATGTCGGGCACGATCGATGAGCCCGTATTTGCAATCGATCAAGAACGCGCCCGCGCTAAGCGCAAAGCTCAACTTGAAGCTGAGAAGGGAGTTTTTAAAGAAGTGCTTCACAAAGAATTTGGCCTTTTCCGAAAAGATACCACACGCACGGCCATTCCAAAACCCGATAAAAAGAAACCCGCCTTCGAAGTAGAATGGGATGCTCAAAAAACAAAGGCCGATTCGCTGCGCCAGGAGGAGCGCAAAAAGAAGCCTAAACGAGTCTTCAACCCCAAGGAAAAATCGGAAGAAGATGTCCTTGGCGGAGATGATGATCTGTGATCGTTACCGTCGATTTCTGCCTACCGGCAAGCTGAATCGTAAAAGATTTCTACATTTAGCGCAAATAAGCCTCATATCGAGTAAAGCTCTACGCCTACTTCATTATCCTAAATGAATCTTTATCTTAAAAAGCAGCGCTGGAAAGCCCTGCTTCTTATTTTGGCGGCTATTATCGTCGGGCTTTCGCTGTGGTATTCCAATTACATCGTGAGCAAAATACGCGATGAAGAGCGGCAGAAAGTGCAGCTCTGGTCGGAAGCTGTGAAGCGCCGATTGGTGCTGATCAACTATACCGAACGACTCTTTATGGACATGCGCCGGGAGGAACGCGCCAAGATCGATATTTGGGCGCAAGCCACAGGCCGTGTAATCGAAGCGAGCGACAAGGAATTGCAGTTTTTGCAAAACATCCTTTCGAATAACAATACCATACCTGTATTGGTCACCGATGCTAAAGGGAGGGTACAATTCGACCGGAATATCGAGCGGAAATATCTGGAAACAGAAGCCCAGCGCGACAGCGTGCTTCAGGCTATGAAGTTGGTGTACAAACCTATCGAAATCCGGATTTCGGGCATTGAGCAAAAAATCTACTACCAGGATTCGCGCATTATTGTAGAGCTCGAAAAAACGCTCGACGATCTCATCAATTCGTTTATTTCAGAAACGGTGATGAATACCGCATCGGTGCCCGTAATTATCACCGACAGTGCCCAAACCAAGGTGATCAATTACAGCAACCTCGACGCTCAGCAAATGAGCGATAGCTTATCGCTGCGGCAAACGATTGAGGAAATGAGCGCCAAAAACAAACCTATCAAGGTGAGTTTCGGCGAAAAGGTAACGAACTACGTGTTCTATACCGACTCGATGATCATTACCCAATTGCAGTACTTCCCGTATGTGCAATTTCTGCTTATCGGCCTATTCCTATTCATCGCCTATCTCATATTCAGCACCTTCCGAAACGCCGAGCAAAACCAGGTATGGATCGGCTTGGCGAAAGAAACTGCTCACCAGCTTGGCACGCCCCTATCGAGCCTTATGGCTTGGGTGCAGCTGCTCGAAGCCCGCGGTACCGATGCCGAGACCATTACGGAGCTCAATAAAGACATCGAGCGTTTGGAAACCATCACCGAACGGTTTTCAAAAATTGGCTCCAACCCAGAGCTGGAGCCCACTTCGGTGTTGGATGTGATGCAGCAAGCCATCGTTTACCTGCGGCCGCGCATATCGCCACGGGTGAAATTTGAGTTCAGCCAAAACCAGGACCCCGAGATTAAGGCCATGATCAATAAGCCGCTGTTCGGATGGGTTATTGAGAATATTTTTAAAAATGCCGTGGATGCCATGGATGGTAGCGGAACGATCACCATCGATATCTTTCATGAAATCCAGAGCGTGTACCTCGATATTTCGGATACCGGAAAGGGCATAACAGGCTCGAACCACAAGACGGTGTTTCAGCCCGGCTACACCACCAAAAAGCGCGGCTGGGGCCTTGGGCTTTCCCTGGCCCGGCGCATCATTGAGAACTACCACAACGGCAAGATTTTCGTGAAGCGCAGCGAAGCAGCCAAGGGCACTACCTTCCGCATTGTGCTCAAAACAAAGGCTTAGACATGGCTGGCATTTACGTCCATATTCCCTTTTGCAAGCAAGCTTGTATTTATTGCGATTTCCATTTCTCGACATCCACCCGCCACCGGAGCGCCATGGCCACAGCTATCGCTCAGGAAGCCCGACTGCGTAGGAATTATTTGGGTGGCGAAACAGTCGGGACCCTTTATTTTGGCGGAGGAACGCCCAGCCTGCTCGAAGCCCACGAATTGCAGGAGATACTCCAGCAGCTTCGATCGCTTTTTAACTTTAGTTCCGATTTGGAATTCACCTTCGAAGCCAATCCCGATGATCTGTCGGCAGCGAAACTTGCCGAACTGGGTGATGCCGGCGTGAACCGATTAAGTATTGGGCTGCAGGCGCTCGACGACGCCATGCTACAATGGATGAACCGCGCGCACCGCGCCGACGAAGGGTTAGCGGCTGTGCGTCGCGCGCAAGCCGCCGGAATTGATAATATTTCCGTCGATCTTATTTACGGTCGGCCGGGGCTTAACTCCGAAGCCTGGAAGCAGGAAATCAAAACCATAATCGAGCTTGGCGTTCCGCATATTTCGGCTTATTGCCTCACAGTGGAGCCGGGTACAGTACTGGGCAAACGCGTAAGTCGGCGGGAAGAAAAACCCATGGACGAGCAGGCGGCAGGAAATCAGTTTGAAATCTTGATCAGCGAATTGGCCAAAGCCGGAATTGAGCAATATGAAGTGAGCAATTTTGCCAAACCCGGATTCTATTCCCGACACAACACCGCCTATTGGCAAGGTACGGCCTATCTCGGTTTGGGGCCCTCTGCCCATAGCTTCGACGGTGCGCAACGCAGTTGGAATGTAGCCAACAACGCCCGATATATTAAATCGATCAATGAGGAAAAACTCCCGGTAACGATTGAAGAAGCGGCAAAATACGATCGCTTAAATGAGTGGATCATGACGGGTCTGCGCACCAAATGGGGAATTGATTTGATGGCCGCTAAGGCTAAATTTGGGGTTGACTTGAACAAAAAGCATGCGGCCTATATAGCTACGCTTGAAGCCGAAGGGCTTGCGCGGATGGACGGAAATGTGCTGTCATTGAACCCTTCGGGATTGTTCCGGGCAGATGGGATCGCCAGTGATTTTTTTGAAGTGTGATGGCGCGTGTGCTCTTGGGGTATTCTTTTTTGGAGCTATCCTTTTATTGAGCCTGTTAGAAACTGCTGTACCTTTTCTGACTTGCCAACCGGATCTATAAAAAATATGAAGAAACCAGCGGTGGCGCTGTATGGTACGTATCCCGTTGGGTATGCACCACACAAAGTATTGAGCGTAGTTTATTTTTGAATGAAATCAAACATATTCCCTCCAATTGGAATTATTCCAGTGCTTTGTATTTCATGATTAATATTTATGAGATTGAAACTAAGAGATAAGTAGTATTTTGATGTAGACCCATTCTCTGCTTTCAAAGAATTCAAGAATGAAAACCGTTCAATAATTACCTTCAATCTTTCTTCTAATCCACCTCCTACACTTTCTATTCGAATAAAACTGGCGAGTTTACCATTTTCATCTACTTCAAAAGAGATAATTGAATGCCCTTGTAATCTATTTTCAATCGCAACAGCGGAATAGTGCAGTTTATTAATTATCTCATTAATTAA
>JBBQFC010000073.1:0-14294 GCA_038321615.1 Flavobacteriales bacterium
ACGTCCACTTTGGCCACAGCAGCTATCTCATCTCCCTTTCGAAGGTTGATTAGCCGCACACCTTGTGTAGCCCGACCCATAACTCTTAGGTCGGCCACAGCCATGCGAATAATAATTCCACTTTTATTGATAATCATCAAATCATCTTTATCGGTAACGCTCTTGATGGAAATCAGTGCACCAGTTTTCTCGGTAACACTTAAGGTTTTCACACCCTTGCCTCCGCGGTTCGTGATGCGGTAATCGTCGATAGAGCTGCGCTTGCCGTAGCCTTTTTCGGAAACCACAAGAATATCCTGTTCCAGATCATTTAGACAAATCATTCCTATTACCTCATCGTCCTTGTTCTCGAGCGTCACACCTTTCACCCCTTGCGAATTTCTTCCGACTGCACGCGCCGTAGACTCGTTGAAGCGAATGGCTTTCCCACTTTTTTTGGCAAGAATAATTTCGGACTTCCCAGTAGTCAAACGGGCTTCAAGAAGCTGATCGCCTTCCTTGATTGTTATGGCATTGATACCATTTTGTCGGGGACGCGAATAGGCTTCGAGCGAAGTCTTTTTAATAATCCCGTTCTTGGTAGCCATGATTACATTGTGCGTGTTAATGTAATCGGGATCCTTCAGATTGAGCACGTTTATATACGCCATAATCTTATCATCTTGTTCGATATTGATCAAGTTCTGAATAGCGCGCCCCTTTGAGATTTTGGTGCCTTCGGGTATTTCAAACACCCGCATCCAGAAACATTTACCTTTCTCGGTGAAAATCAGGAGGAAATTGTGGTTGGTGGCTACAAAGAGATGCTCCAAGAAATCCTCATCGCGCGTAGCGCTTCCTTTCGACCCCACTCCGCCTCTACTTTGTGTACGGTATTCGGTAAGTGAAGTACGCTTGATATAGCCTAAATGAGAGATAGTTACCACCACGCTATCGTCGGCAATAAGGTCTTCGATACTCATTTCGCTCGCAGAGTACTCAATGATACTTCGACGTTCGTCGCCATATTTATCGCGAATTTCGATTAACTCCTCCTTTATTAGCGCCATACGCATACCTTCATCATTGAGCAAATTAGTCAAATGCTCAATCAATTTCATCAAGTCGGCATGTTCTTCGCGAATCTTATCCCGCTCGAGGCCGGTAAGTTTCTGCAAGCGCATATCGAGAATCGCTCTTGCCTGTATCTCCGAAAGTCCAAACGTTTGAATCAAGCCTTCTCGGGCATCTTCGGGGGTGCTGCTGGCTCGGATGAGCGCAATCACCTGTTCTATATTGTCGAGGGCGATAAGCATACCTTCCAAAATGTGGGCTCGCTCTTCGGCTTTTTTAAGCTCAAACTTGGTGCGGCGCACCACCACAACGTGTCGGTGCTCTACAAAGTGTTGTATCATATCGCGGAGGTTGAGCATCGTAGGACGACCTTTAACCAAAGCAATATTATTTACAGAAAATGAGTTTTGCAGAGCCGTGTACTTAAACAATTTATTCAGCACTACATTTGGAATAGCATCGCGCTTCAGTTCGTACACGATACGCATCCCGTTTCGGTCAGACTCATCGCGAATATCGCTGATACCTTCGATTTTTTTATCGTTCACCAAGTCGGCCGTCTTCTTGATCATTTCGGCCTTGTTCACTTGGTAGGGAATTTCATTGACAATGATGGCTTCCCGACCTTCACGTATTTCTTCGATATTCGCCTTAGCGCGAATCACCACGCGTCCACGACCGGTTTCAAACGCCTGCTTTACACCTTCGTAGCCGTAGATAATCCCACCTGTGGGGAAATCGGGTGCTTTCACAAACTCCATTAATCCAGCTACGTCGATATCGCGGTTATCAATATATGCTATGGTGGCATTAACCACCTCGGTGAGGTTGTGCGGAGGCATGTTGGTCGCCATTCCTACAGCTATACCGCTACTTCCGTTAATGAGAAGGTTAGGAACCCGCGTAGGTAAAACGGTAGGTTCCGTGAGCGAATCGTCGAAATTGTTTGCAAAATCGACGGTATCCTTATCTAAATCTGAGAGAAGCTCTTCAGCTATTTTGCGCAGGCGGGCTTCGGTATATCGCATCGCTGCGGGGCTATCGCCATCTACCGATCCGAAGTTACCTTGGCCATCTACTAGCGGATAGCGAAGCGACCAGGGCTGCGCCATACGCACCATGGTATCGTAAACCGATGAATCGCCATGCGGGTGGTATTTACCGAGTACCTCACCAACGATACGAGCCGACTTCTTGTAGGCTCGATTTGAAAGCACGCCTAAATCGAGCATTCCGTAAAGCACCCGTCGGTGTACCGGCTTCAAGCCGTCGCGAACGTCGGGTAGGGCACGAGATACAATAACCGACATTGAGTAATCAATGTAGGCCGAGCGCATCTCGTCTTCAATATTAATTGGAATGATCTTTTCTCCTTCTGCCATTATGGTAAACTTTTAAGAAATTGTATGGTTATTGCTCCAAGCGGAGCGAGCGTTCGAAATTACGCATTCCCTTATCCGAAGCCCTTTAAAAAGAGTGCGTAATTTTCAACAAAAACGTGTGCAATAAAAGCGCGCAAGGTGTCAAGATGGCAGAAATGTCAGAGATATATTTGAAACTATGGTAAAACCGATTAATTTAATCGAATATTTACCAAAAAGTGATTTTTCAATCGAATTAAAAAGTCCAAAAATGGAAGCAAAATTTTCGCCCAGAGTTAAAGATGTGATCAGTTTCAGCAGAGAAGAGGCTTTGCGTTTGGGCCACGACTATATAGGTGTGGAGCACCTCTTACTCGGCATTATTCGCGAAGGTGAAGGTACCGCAATACAGATCATGAAGAGCTTGGGCGTAAGCCTTAAAGAACTTCGCGGCGTAGTGGAATCATCTACCCGTACAGCCCCTGTGAAATCGGGTAACTTAGGAAATATTCCCTTGGTAAAGCAGGCCGAAAAGGTTTTGAAGATTACCTACTTGGAAGCCCGGCTTTTCAAAAGTCCTACCATCGGTACAGAGCATTTACTTTTAAGTATTCTTAAAGATGAGGACAACGCCGCTACGCGTTCACTTCTTAAGTTCAACGTAGATTACGAAACGGTACGCGAAGAACTCGAAACCATGAAGATGGGTGACGAAGGAAGGAATCTCGAAGCTCCCCGCGCTGATTTCCCTGGCAACCAAGACGACGACGACGATGATGCATCAAGCGGATTCTCGGCTTCTGGCAGCGGAACAAAGAAAGCTGGAGAGTCTAAATCAAAAACCCCGGTGCTCGATAACTTTGGTCGCGATCTTACCAAAATGGCCGAAGAAGATAAACTCGACCCCATTGTAGGCCGGGAAAAAGAAATTGAACGTGTTTCGCAAATTCTCTCGCGAAGGAAAAAGAACAATCCGGTACTCATCGGTGAGCCTGGTGTGGGTAAATCAGCTATTGCCGAAGGTCTCGCTCTTCGAATCGTTCAGCGCAAAGTATCGAGAGTTCTTTTCGATAAGCGTATTGTATCGCTCGATGTGGCTTCACTGGTAGCGGGAACTAAATACCGCGGCCAGTTTGAAGAACGTATGAAAGCCGTGATGAACGAGTTGGAAAAATCGCCTGATGTGATTCTTTTCATCGACGAAATTCACACGATCGTTGGAGCTGGTGGAGCGAGTGGTTCGCTCGATGCTTCCAATATGTTTAAACCAGCTCTTGCCCGTGGCGAAATTCAATGTATCGGAGCTACCACACTCGATGAGTATCGCCAGTACATAGAGAAAGATGGGGCGCTCGAACGCCGTTTCCAAAAGGTAATGGTAGAGCCTACTACGCCTGAAGAAACTGTGCAGATTCTCAAAAACATCAAGGAGAAATACGAAATTCACCACAGCGTAAATTATACCGACGAAGCGCTCGAAGCATGCGTAAGTCTTACTACGCGCTACATTTCCGATCGCCACCTACCCGATAAGGCAATTGATGCCATGGACGAAGTGGGCTCGCGCGTGCATATCACAAACATCAACGTACCTGCAGAGATAATCGAAGCAGAGCGCAAGATCGAAGAGATCAAGGACGAAAAAAACCGAGTAGTACGAAGCCAGAAGTACGAAGAAGCAGCTAAGCTTCGCGACAAGGAACGGAGCCTGCTCGAAGAACTTGAACGCGCCAAGGCACGTTGGGAAGAAGAGTCAAAGAGCTTAAGAATTACTGTTACTGTAGACAATGTGGAAGAAGTTGTCGCCATGATGACCGGTATTCCCGTGCAGCGCATTGCAGAAAAGGAAAGCGGAAGGCTCTCACGGATGAACGAAGAAATGCAAGGCAGAGTGATTGGCCAAGAAGATGCCATCAGGAAAGTGGTGAAAGCAATTCAACGTAATCGCGCCGGGTTGAAGGATCCGACCAAGCCAATAGGAAGCTTCATTTTCCTGGGACCCACGGGTGTGGGTAAAACCCAGCTCGCCAAAGAGCTCGCACGATTCCTTTTCCAGAGCGACGAAGCTCTAATCCGTATCGACATGAGCGAATACATGGAGAAGTTTGCCATAAGCCGACTGATTGGTGCACCTCCCGGCTACATTGGGTACGAAGAAGGCGGACAGCTCACAGAAAAAGTGCGGCGTCGCCCCTACTCAATCATTTTGCTCGACGAGATCGAAAAGGCTCATCCGGACGTGTTTAATTTACTCCTGCAAGCGTTGGATGATGGCCAACTAACCGACAGCCTCGGTCGCCGAATAGATTTTCGAAATACGATCATGATTATGACTTCGAATATCGGAGCCCGTCAATTAAGTGATTTCGGAACAGGCGTTGGTTTTGGCACTGCCACCCGAATGGAAAACGAAGCAACCGCCACCCAGTCGATCATCCAAAACGCCTTGAAAAAAGCCTTCGCTCCTGAATTCTTAAATCGGATCGATGACGTGGTGATTTTCAATTCCCTTTCTCGAGCCGATATCCACAAGATCATCGACATCGAATTGGAGAAATTGTACAAGCGCATTATCGCTTTGGGTTACAACATCAAACTTACCGATGTTGCTAAAGACTTCATTGCCGAAAAGGGCTTCGATGAGAAATTTGGAGCCAGACCACTTAAACGTGCCATTCAAAAGTACGTGGAAGATCCCCTAGCCGAAGAGATCATCAATTCCAGCCTTCAGGAAGGAGATACCATTCACATCGGCTACAAGAAGGAGAAGGAAGAGATTACAATAAAAATCACCAAGGCTAAGAAAACCAAGGAAGAAGAACAGAATAATCCAGATACCGATCCTGCGGCTTAAGCCATTGAACTAATAAAAAAGCCACTTCACTATTTGGAGTGGCTTTTTTTTGATCTCTTCTGTTCAATTAAGGTAGCACTTCTAAACGCCCAAATTGCTGTTAAGGTCACTTTGATTGCGATCGTAAACCGACTTTCTAAATTCTATTAATTCCTTCATAGCGCCAGCAGAAAGAAATCGACTGACATATAAAGGAGGTTTCTGTTCTGCGTAATATCTCAGAGCGTGCAAATAGTCGTCTATTCGCGCACTCCAGAGATTGACTGAAACTTTTATGCATTCTTCAAGAGAAATTGTGCGATTATCAAAAAGTTTCTCAAAAGTCCAATATGCTTCTGGCTCCCAATCATCTGGTGACTCTAAAGCACATATAATTTCTTCGTTAGCGTAAAATTTTTGGCTAGTTACCACTTTTAATACCAATAATCTGAAGGAGCTTAATAAAGCGATTGTTATTGCATGTAAAGCTTTATATGCCTTGTTGTTGTTTGATTTGGAAACTCAATTTTCAACTCATAGGCGCCCGCAGCAAGGTTCGAAAAATCGAGTTCCACATCATGCGTTCCTACGGCAAAATTGCGTTCTAGGAGCACGGCCAAAATGCGGCCATCTTCTCCGCTCAATTTTACAACTACGTTGCCGGCTAGCGTCAGCTCAAATCGGAGGCTTTCGGGCTTGGTGAATAGCTGCCTGGCGAAAGGAAAAACGTACGGAAAAGTTGCTTGGAGCTCATTGCGTCGCAAATAGCGCAACAACCAGCGATAAAACACAAATCCAAAGAGCACAATGCTCGATACCAATAGGTACCTGGTGATGCTTTCCATTAAAGCGCGATTAGACCTTCGATTTCAGATGCTTTTTGATAACATTCTAAAACTTTATCGGGATTGAGCATAAGCTCTTTTGCAGTGATACTGGTGTATTTGCCATTTTTTGACTCGCTCCGTCTAATCTCAGACGTCTCGGCATTGAACAATGCTTCTACCTTAGCTATTTTCTCATTATCGCTAGGTACTATAAACTTAAACATGTACACGCCAGGCCAACTCTGGCTAGCTCCGAGGGTTTCCCTTATTCGGTTCAAATCCTTTTCATCCATTGGGCAAATTTAACCAAAAGGAAGCAGCCCAACAGCCCTTTACAACGATCGAAATTATTGATCTTTGCATGCCGACAGGTATCCAAATGCCGACCTAAACATCCATATATTTAATGAAAAATCTCATTCCCGCGCTCGTCTTCATCGGGATTTTAATCGTTGTCGATCTCTACACGTACAAATCGCTACGCCTACTTACATCGCCCATATCAAAAACAGGCCTTCGAACCTTCTTCCACATGCTCTACTGGGCGGCGTCATTGGCGACTTATAGCCTGGTGATTTATGCCTTTTTAAATTTCAACCGGCAGAGTATGGCCAAGGAAAAATACTTCATTTTCTTCATGGGTTTCAGCGTGGTGTTGCTATTTATCATGCCCAAAATTATTGTGGTATTCTTCCATCTGTTCGATGATCTTATTCATGGGCTGCGCTACTTGGCACAAATCATTACCTCTTCACCAAATCCTGCAGATGGCGGAAGAGCCGGAATAACCCGTTGGCAATTTATCAATCGCACAGGTTGGGTAATGGCGGCGCTGCCCTTCGTCGGAATCTTGTACGGTATTTTACGCGGTCGTTTCGATTTCCGGATTGAACGACATGAGATACTTTCCAATCAATGGCCCGATGGCGAAAACAGTCTACGGATAGTTCAAATTTCCGATATGCATATCGGTAGTTTCTTCGACAATCACGCTGCAGTACTGGAGGGAATTGAAAAAGTAAATGCTTTGGAGCCTGATATTATCTGCTTCACCGGCGATATGGTCAATAATTTCGCTAACGAGCTGGACGGCTGGGAACCAATCATTTCTCAACTAAAGGCCAAATACGGCAAATTCTCCATTTTGGGAAACCATGATTACGGCGATTATGTACAGTGGTCAAGCGCAGCCGTTCGAACCAAAAACTTAGACGATTTAAAAAGAAGGCATGAAGAAATGGGCTTTCGCCTTTTACTGAATGAAAAGGTAGATTTCGCTCTGCCTTCCGGCAAAAAGATTGAAATCATTGGAATCGAAAATTGGGGCTTGGGTGGCTTCAGCCAATATGGGGATTTGGCGAAAGCTACAGCCAAAAGCGATCCGACTAATTTCCAGCTTCTCCTTTCCCACGACCCATCACATTGGGATGCAGAAGTTCTGGATAAAACTTCTATAAATCTCTCGCTCGCAGGCCATACCCATGGAATGCAATTTGGAGTGGAAATCCCGGGCATTATCAAGTGGAGTCCAGTAAAATACCGCTACCCGCGCTGGGCCGGGTTGTACCAAAAAGGCAATCAACACCTCCACGTTAATCGTGGCTTCGGATATATTGGTTTTGCTGGGCGAGTGGGAATGCGGCCCGAAATAAGCCTTCTTGAATTAAAAAAGGGTTAAAAATCAGCCCATTATCTGCGGCGCCATTTCCAAGGCTTTGGCCAGCGACAAGCAATTGACACCCGTGTCGACTCCGTGTTCGTCAAAATAGCTCAACATTAATTCGGTGGGCATATTTCCAGTAAGGGCATCAGAAGCCATTGGGCATCCGCCAAAACCTTTGATAGCTCCGTCGAATCTGCGGCAGCCACTCCTGTAGGCAGCATCCACTTTCTCGCGCCAAGTATCGGGCGTAGTGTGGAGATGCGCGCCAAAAGTCACTTTGGGAAGCGCCGGAATCAATGTGCTAAAAAGTGTCGAGATTACTGCCGGATTGGAACTACCAATGGTATCGGAAAGAGCCAAAATTTCAATTCCGAATTGTTCAACAAGCCGATAGGAATGCTCCGCGACCATATCGGGATTCCAAGGCTCTCCGTAAGGATTTCCAAACGCCATGGACAGATATACTACTAAAGACTTACCTTTTGCATCACAAATCCCTTTAATTTCTTCGATGCGCCCCATCGATTCCTCAATGGTGGCTTGTGTATTCCTAATTTGGAAGGTTTCGCTCACTGAAAAGGGATAGCCCAAAACGTCAATTTCGTCGAACTGTACCGCATCTTCTGCGCCACGCGTGTTGGCAATAATCGCTAAGAGTTTGGAGCGATTTTTAGGCAATTTCAAACCATTCAGTACTTCGGCGGTATCGCGAAGTTGGGGTATGGACTTAGGCGAAACAAAGGAGCCAAAGTCGATTGTATCGAAGCCGCAATCGAGTAAAGTATTGATATACTCTATTTTTTGATCCGTGGGGATAAAGGGGTGAATCCCCTGCATGGCATCACGCGGACATTCGACTATTTGCAGCATTTTTGGCAAGTTTTCGATTTATATTTTTCACCAATGCAGGACCTTCGTATATGAAGCCTGTATAAAGCTGGACGAGGCTCGCTCCGGCGGCAATTTTTTCCAAGGCATCTTCAGCGCTGTGAATCCCCCCCACTCCTATTATCGGGAAACCTCCCTGCGATTTCTGGTGCAGGTATTTTATCACTTGGGTAGATCGCGAGCTAATTGGTTTTCCGCTGAGCCCACCTGCACCGATAGCTTCCAACTCATCATAAGTGGTTTGTAATCCGCCTCTGCCAATGGTGGTGTTGGTGGCTATGACGCCTTGGATTTTGGTGGCGTGCACTATCTCTATAATATCATCGAGTTGAGCATCTGTAAGATCCGGAGCTATTTTGAGTAAAATCGGCTTACGAGAAATCTTTTTTTTATTAAGGTCCATCAATTGTTGGAGCAGCGCAGTGAGTGGCTCCTTGTCCTGCAGGGCTCGCAGATTAGGGGTGTTGGGCGAGGATACATTGACAGCAAAATAATCGACGTAAGGAAAGAGTGCTTCGAAGCACTTCAAGTAATCCGACGCGGCATCTTCATTTGGCGTCAGCTTATTCTTACCAATATTCCCACCGATGATCAATCCCTTCTTACGTCGCTTTAAGCGTTTCGCCACCGCTTCCGCTCCTTGATTGTTGAAGCCCATTCGATTTACAAGGGCTTGATCGGGCTTAAGGCGGAAGAGCCTCGGCTTGTCGTTTCCGGTCTGTGGCAGGGGTGTTACCGTTCCTATTTCTACAAAACCAAACCCAAAGCATCCAAGTTCTTCGTAGAGTTCGGCGTCCTTATCGAAACCCGCAGCCAAGCCCACCGGGCTTCGAAAGGTCAATCCGAATAAATTTCGCTCCAAGGCCTTGTCTTTTTTAAGGTAGATCGCTGCAATTATCATTTTCGCAAAGGGTATCCAGCAGAGAAACTTCAGAAGTCGAAAAGTGAAAGTATGTGCATTTTCGGGAGAAAATAAGAAAAGACAGCGGCGGATTAGGAGCTTATACATCCATAAATTTTCTTCGAAATTAATCAAACCCTAATCGAAGTAGAAAAAATTATATATACCTTTGTCAATCAGGTTTTTACAATGATAATATGATCTTCTCAGGATGTTTAGATGTTCCAGTGCTCGCTACAGCAGATATGCCATACGCCACCTTCTATAAGCTCGAAGATCAAATAGTGATACTTGTTTACAATGATATGGAAGTAGAAATAACCCAAGACGATGCTGAAATGCACTCCACCCTTCTCAGGGGCTTATGCGGCGGCGAAAAGTGTAAGATGATCTTGGATTTTCAGAAATCGCCAGCAACCTTCACTAATGAAGCTCGAGAATATGCAGCAAAAGATTCGCGTCATCTTTCGGTGGTAGCTTCGCAAGCTTTGGTATTGTCGACTTTGGCACACAAGATCGTGGCAAATTTCTACATGCGCGTTAACAAACCATCTTTTCCCATCAAGTCATTCAGAAGCATGAAGGAAGCTTATAAATGGACTTTGAGCCTGAAGCAGAGTATGGAGCCTATTGTGGAATAAATATTGTTTATCAGAAAATATCTCGATACCCGAGAACGATTTGTAATTTTCCACCTGTAATCAATTACCTTAAAACCTTAAACTATGTCTTTCAAACTTCCCGATCTTCCCTATTCTTTCGACGCACTAGCGCCGCATATTGACGCCAAAACCATGGAGATTCACCATGATAAGCACCACGCCGGTTATACCAACAACTTAAACGCCGCATTAGAAGGCACCCCGAATGCCAACAAGTCGATTGAAGAATTGATGAAAATGGTTAACGAGTTGGGTGCTGCTGTGCGCAACAATGGAGGTGGTTATTACAACCACAGTCTTTTTTGGACAGTTATGGGCGCGAATAAGGGAGGCAAACCTTCCGGTGCGCTTGCAGAAGCAATCGAAAGCGATCTGGGTGGACTCGAAAAATTTAAAGAAGATTTTGCGAAGGCTGCAGCAACTCGATTTGGTTCTGGTTGGGCATGGCTATCTGTCTCGAGCGACGGTAAGCTCCAGGTGAGCTCTACGCCCAACCAAGATAATCCGTTGATGCCAGTTGCCGATGTAAAGGGAACCCCGATTCTCGGGCTTGATGTATGGGAACACGCCTACTACTTGAACTATCAAAATAAGCGCCCTGACTATATCACAGCTTTTTGGAATGTGGTAAATTGGGACGAAGTTTCCAAACGATACCAAGCTGCGAAGTAATTTGCTTGCTTCACAAGGTATTAAAAGGTCGCTCACACAGAGCGGCCTTTCTTTTTTACGCTAAATTTGCAGTCCCTCGCAGAAATCATGAGCCAAGCGCTAAACATAAAGAACAAAAAAGCCAGTTTCGAATACGAATTTATCGATAAACTCGAAGCGGGTATTCAGCTTACTGGTCCAGAAATTAAATCGGTGCGCGCCGGTAAAGCGAGTATCAACGAAGCGTATTGTTTTTTAAAGAATGACGAGCTTTGGATAAAGCAGATGCACATTTCCCCTTATGGTCCAGCGAGTTATAACAATGCGCCTTCCATTCGCGATCGGCGACTTCTACTCAACCGGAAAGAGATCGAAAAGCTCGAAAAGGAACTAAAGAATAAAGGACTTACGATCATTCCCATCCATCTTTACCTTTCCGCCAGCGGCTACGCCAAGATACAAATTGCCCTTGCACGGGGAAAGAAAACCCATGACAAAAGAGACGATCTCAAATCAAAAGACGATAAGCGCGCTATGGATCGAGCTATGAAGTCTTAAAAACCCAATTTTTTAAGTCTGGCGTATTCTATGGCCGGAGAAGCCAAATAGTTTTTGCTTTCCAAGTCTCTGAGTAGATCCATAGGGTCGATTCGTTCCGAAACTCGCACTTCGGCATTCGGCGGGGCGGAGATCAGCTTTTCGAACAAGGCTATATAGTTCTTTGCATAAGCAGTAAAGTCTGCACTATAAACGTGCATTAAAAGCTCCACGCCAGTTGACGACTCGATCTGCATTAATTTGACCTGGAATCTGGAAGTTGTTTCCGAAAAGTGTTTGAAAAGTTGGAGTAGGGAGTTAGCTTGAAGTGGCAAATTCATTTCTAAATCAGCGGATGCTTCCGCAGGTTGGAGCCCTAAAAATTCTGCGGCTTCCTGCAGTTGATAAAGTCTACGCACCAGCCTTTCAGATAATTTTGGCAGAAATGGCTTGGCCAGAAAGCGCTGTTTTTCGGTAAAAAAAGCATCGAAGAATACATCCGAAATAAATTCTGGACTTGATAGCTCCGATTCCTTAATTCCTAAGGTAAGCGCGGCTAATGATCGGTTCAGAAGCGTGTTTTTATAAACTTAGATCGGAAAATGCCTGAATCGCTCGCTACCTCTACAATATACAAGCCCGGTGATAAGTTTTGTACAATGATTTGAATTTGCCCAGAAGAAGCCATGACATGATTGGTGGTTAGTTCGACTCCACTTAAAGAGAAAATTCGGATATTCTTTACGACAAGACCTAGAGGAACTTGAATGGAAATCTCCGCATTCGCTGGATTTGGGAAAATAACAAGTGGAGAATTTACGGCGACTTCCTTTACGGAAACAGCGGTATCGTAGCTGAAAGAACCAACGAAAATATCGCTTCCTCCATTCGAATTGATGGGGCTCGCTTGTGGATTCAAGGCCAAGCTCGTAGTAAATGACCCAACGACTGATGCAAGTCCGCTGTCGAACGTGACATTGCGCGCGAACTCTGAGCCGGCTCCACCAAAAACATCGGAGAATAAATAAGATCCATCATTGATATCGTAGGCCGCCGTGTAAATATCTAGACCACCAGCTGATGATACTTCTGTTGTTAAATCACCCGGGATAAATTGCGCATTGATATCGAAACTCCCTGCGATTATAAGGGCTGAAGCCGACTCAGCAAAACCGGCAAAATAATCTTCCGTACCCGAAGAGCGAATATACTTGGCCCATTGGAAAGTGCCAGCAACGGTGTATTTCGCAAAGAAAGGATCTGCAAAGAGCGGGTCAATGAGAAATTCGGTATCATCCGAATTATCGAAATCGGTAGATCCCAGAATTCGCCCACCCAAATAAACCGAATTGCCATCGGCGCTGAAGGTAATATGGGAGATTTCATTCGAAAGTGCTTCATTGTTGAAGTTATAGTCCCATACTGGCGTAAGATTCTCATCGAACATAAAAACGGCCATTGTACGCGTGGGCAGACCGGAAAGAGCTCCAGATAGCACGCAACCCGCGGCCAAGTTGTTTCCACTTATGGCCAATGATGTAAACTCGTCATTTCCATCAGTGCCAATGGTTATATGGGTTATGTAAAGTCCGTCACTATCGAGTCGAATAAGAGCCGTATCGAAGGCTCCGGCATTATCCGATAGCACTTCTCCTGATCCCGGATCTAAATCAATAATACCAGAATATTTTAAGCTAAGGTAAATTTCGCCGTTATCAGCCAGAACCAATGCACCTGAAGCATCGGAAGAGATAACGCCAAACTGTCTGAACCAAATCAGCATTCCATCAGGACTGTATTTTGCAATAAAAGCATCATCGCTACCAGCGCTGGTCTGAATAGTAGAAGCACCCAGAGGGTTAAAGTTTACATTCGACTGAAAAGAACCGCTAATTATTATATTACCATCATTATCGATGGCCAAATCCTTTGCTTGCATCCCATTGTTTAAGGCGATTCTGCCGAAGTTAGCCGACCACAGCACAGTGTTGGTCTCGTCGTATTTCACAAGGAGTAAATCGGGGTTACCCAACGGATTAACATTGACTACTTCTCCACCGGGTGCTATATCTATATCATTTCCAACCGTGCCAAAGAGTATCTTATTTTCATCCGAATCCTGGGCGTACCGTATACCAACATCTGATGCATTACTTCCAATGGCAGATTGCGATTCAAAAACAAATGGTACTTGAGCCGATAGTTCACTAAAAAAGAGAACTAGAAAAAGGAGAGAGATAATTTTCATCAAAATAGTTTTCTAAGGATAGCAACAATGTACGATAAATGCGAAACTTTGTTCGATGATGTCGGATATATTTTAAAAATGAAATAGTTGAATAAGCGGCTTCCTTCTGCATAGACATCGCCTCATATAGACCTAGAAATAGAAATTAAGTTATCAGAACCGTGAAATGAAATTAGCTCAATCAAACGCGCATAGGGCAAAGAACCGCGGGAATTCAGACGGCTAAAATTTAAATAGCAGTCGCTTTAAATCAGAGTAAAAACGACAATGAAATTTTGGCATTTTCTATATTTAGCCACAGATTAGCGCATTTATCACCGTGGGCTACCACCGGATAACGATCAAAATGCATATTAGAACTATCAAGACATTCGAAATGAAGTATCTAACATTATTCCTTTTACTCTGATCAAATTCGGTATTCGGGCAAGACCAACTCGTATTTTCAAATTGGGATACCCTGGACTGCGTAATAAAAGAAATTAGTGCTTTTGCCTTCGTCGTAGAAGTGGCAGGCGATTTAAAAAAGAGGCCCTTTGCCGTATTTAGTGGGTTGCCTCAAAATTAGGTAATCTTGTGCATGACACAAGAAGATCTTTTTGGAGCAGCTTTAGGCCTTCAATTGCCTTGGAAAATTGAGGCCGTAGAATTGAAATTATCTGATGACAAT
>JBBQFC010000074.1:0-13803 GCA_038321615.1 Flavobacteriales bacterium
GGCCGCGAAATCGAAATTAGATCCATAGGCTGTTATTTCCTCAATGAAATCTTCGGGACTTCCAGGCTCGGGGATTGCCCAGTCGTGGAGGGTGAAAGATTCCGAAAGGGGAAGATCGGGGTGGGCCGTGGCCACACGCGACCGAATATTAGCCATCAGGGCTTTGTAGGCTTGCCATTTATCTGGCGATCGAAAATAAAGTTGGTTGCATTCCATCGCGAGCAATAGGTAATCGGGATTAAACTTCCCGATCAAGTATTCTACATGCAGAAAATAGGCGTCTTCAATATGAGCGTCGTTCATAGCAGTATAAGCCGGAATTGCTCCGTCGATGTCTTCGATTAAATCGCTGCGCAGGATGTTTAGTATGCTCACCGATAACAGGAGCTCGTGGCCTGGCGGACGAAGAGACGCCCGATAATTAATTCCATTTTCGAAGTCTTTGGGTAGGGGAGTGCCGTTGATCCACGCCGACCAGGGTATGGCGTCGTCTTCCTGCTCCGAGATCAAATCGCCGTTGTGAGCGATGAAGGAATAAGTGGAGTCGATGGCTTCGAAGGTGGCGGCATATGGCCAGGTGCTGAAGCCCATCTTGAAAGTCCGCTCTCCCACCACTTCGGCTAGCTTACAAGGATGGGTGGCAACTTGCGGTTGATCATCATCGCTTTGGCAGGACGTGAAAAGAGCCACAAATGCGGGAATACTCAGAAATGCCATCGTTTTCATTGCGTGAAGGTAGAGATTCTTCCGGGGCGGACTTGACACCAAAATAATGGACGAGATCCTTCCCCATAATTACTTCGATTTTAGCGTAAAGTTTATTCATCGGCTACCTTTGCGGCGAGCGGGTTTTTCACCGCGCAGGGAGTTGGGTCGCGTGAACTTTGTAACAGATTATAAAGACGTTAAGGCAGGTATTCCTGATTCCTTGAAGGAGCCAATAGAGGCATTTGGCAGCGGAAGGCTTTACTTTATGGGATAGCGTTCGAAATAGTGAAGCGCTCTTAACCAAGCCTCACGTTCAATTTCTCTATATACACCACATATTAAAGAACGAAGAGCAAAAATTAGCGAAACGGCTGAGCACCCATCACACCTTTATTTCTTACAGCGAAGGCGTTGCGCGTATTTTGGAAAATAAGGTCGATAAAGCGTATATCAGTATTAGTTCCGACGATGGTTTTAAAAACAATATGGCTGCCGCCGGCATATTGGATAACTACGAGATAAAAGCTTGTTTTTTTGTGGATCCGTCAATGATTGAATATCGAACATTTGTTGAAATTGAAACCCATTTTAGAGAACGCTTGAATTTTCCGCCGGTCGAATTTTTGGATTGGAAAGATATAGCTCAATTGCAAAAATGGGGCATGAGATTGGTTCGCATACCATGAACCATATGAATGTCGCAACTACCCAAATCCCCGATTTTGCCGCAGACTGCCAGAAAACATTTGCAATTTTAAACCAAAGGTGTGGTGAAGTGAAGCATTTTGCCTTTCCGTATGGCCGCTATTTCCATTTTAGTGAATCAGCAAGAAAAGTGGTTTTCGATACCGGGTTTAACTCTTGCGCTTCCGCGGAGCGCGGTTGCCATGCAAATGGGCTAAGACCGATAAACCTGCATGAGCTCTTCATTCGAAGGGACCACGTGCTATTGGACTGGAAAACCGACCACATAATGCATTTTCTTCTGGAGAACAGCAAAAATGCCGATTTCGAGCAAAACTTCTACGAACACCCGAAAGAGGCTAAATGAAGATAATCGTCCTTATCAGTTCGGAGTTCGACACCGCAGCTCATCATTTGCCCTTTCTCATAGATAGCAAGACCTGCGAAATAACTATGGTGGTGTGCAGCCAAAATACGAAAACTGGGCGTAGAAAGTATTACCAAAGGAAAATTTCGAAGATCTGGAAAATTGGGGTGCTCGGCACGCTGAATGGAATAAGGATGCGGAAGTGGTATAAGTTATCCGGGCAGGACGAGCAATTAAAAAGCATAGCTCAAATTTGTAAAGAGCACCGCATTGATTTTCATCGCACTCCACGAATTAATTGCGCAGAAACCCACGAATTATTTGCCCAGGCAAATGCGGATTTGGGTGTGAGTTTAGGCAATGGATTTATAGCTCCGGGCGTATTCAATATTCCGAAATACGGCATGATAAATATTCATCACGAAATCTTACCTGCGTTTCAAAATGCACAAAGCGTAATCTGGCAATTGTATTTCGAAAGTGCCACAACGGGTTACACCATTCACCAGATAGATAAGCACATAGATACTGGTGCAATTCTCCATCAGGAATCGGTTCCCATAAATTGTGCGGATAGTTTGGGCGAGACGGTTTCCAGAACGTATTTGAACCTTTTAAACTCTTCTGCCAAAGGCTTAATTCATTGCACAGCTAATTTTGACACCCAACCTAAGAACGCGCAAAACAGGGAAAACGAAGATCATTTACCACCCCGACCATTAAACAGTTTCTTAAAATTCACCGGAATTATCGCAAGCTTAGAGGTGGAGAGTAACTGTAGATAGAGAAGCGTGGGCAGGGTATCTCAATCGCTTCCACTTTGGGAAATTTCGATTTCCGACTTAAGCACATTGTTTCCATAATTAGGCCTTCATCATTTCATTTTCGTTCGAAAGATTGCCTAAGTGTTATTTTAACCGCTTATACCATTTTCGATTTTGCGGAGGTTTCATTTCCAATCTTTAAATTATGAAAGCCGCAATATACAAACGCTACGGGTCTGCCGACGTGGTAACAATCAAGGAAGTCGCGAAGCCGAGCCCAAGCGAAAACGAAGCTTTGCTAAAAATCCATGCTTCGACCGTAAACCGCACCGATTCAGGTTTTAGAAGCGCCAATTACTTCATTTCTCGATTTTGGAGTGGATTATTTCGCCCGAAATACCCCATTCTTGGTTGCGAATTCTCGGGTGTGGTAGCCGAAGTGGGAAGCAGCTTCAAAGATTTGAAGATTGGCGATCGTATTTTTGGCTACAACGATCAGGAGTTTGGCGGCCATGCGGAATACCGCATTCTAAAATCGGGCGATTGCTTTGCGCACATTCCAGAGAATCTTGATTTTACGCATGCAGCGGCTCTCACCGAGGGTGCCCACTATGCTCTAAGCGCCATTCGTGCCCCCAAAGTGACACCGGGAAATACTGTATTGGTCTATGGTGCCACAGGTGCCATAGGCTCAGCGGCGGTGCAATTACTTCGTTATTTCGAAGCGGAAATAATAGCTGTAAGTAATACTAAAAACCTGGATTTAGTGCGGAAGCTTGGTGCTTCTGAAGTGATTGATTACCAGACAAGCGACTTTACCCAAACTGCTCACCGTTTTGATTTTATATTCGACGCTGTCGGGAAATCATCTTTTCGTGCTTGTAAGCCTCTCTTGAAATCGCCTGGGATTTATATCTCCACCGAGTTGGGCAAAGGCGGTGCGAATGTGTGGCTGGCACTCGCCAAACCACTTCTTGGCAGTAAGAATGTGCTTTTCCCGCTCCCGACTATCTCAAAGGCCGATCTCGAATTTCTCAGAACATTGGCGGAAGCCGGAACTTTTAAGCCAGTGCTCGATCGGGAATATCCACTTGCTGAAATAGTGGCAGCGCATCGCTACGTCGATACGGGTCAAAAGACGGGTAACGTGGTTGTGATTTTGCCGTAGCTATTCGATTTCCTCGAAGCACAGGAAAAGAATTAGGGATATTTACAATTATAACAGCAAATCATTCTAAATTATTAACCCTGCATTTCTTACACATGGCTATAAGATTTGCAGGCTTATTTTAATTTAACCCTGCAATTCTTCGGTTTATCGGCAATCGAGGGAGAATTTTCTTTTGGAATTAATCCTAAACCGCATTTAGCCCATTCCCCTTACTTTTGCCCCATTATGCCTTCCCGATTTCTATTTTATTTAGGTCATCCTGCTCACTACCATAATCTCAAGCATGCCATCCGCCTGCTGGAATTAAAAGGCCACAGTGTAAAAGTAGTGGCTCGGGGTAAGGATGTGTTGTTTGATCTACTTGAGCAAGAAAATTGGGATATACACAAACTTCCTGCTCGCAGACCTTCCGGAAAAATAGGTTTGGTGGCTTCTATTTTAAAGCGCGAATGGCAAATATTCCAGCTCGTGCGGGCATTCAAACCCCACCTATTGGCAGGTACCGACCTCGTGATAGCGCACGTGGGGAAACTTATGGGTGTGCCATCCGTCCTTATCAACGAAGACGACAGCGCGGCAATTCCGCTGATGGCCAAGTATGGATTTCCCTACGCCACCGCCATTCTGGCTCCCGATTGCTGCGACCAAGCGCCCGCGAACCACAAGAAGATTGGTTACGCCGGCTACCATGAGTTGGCGTACTTGCACCCCGATTTTTTTCAAATAGACCGAGCTCTACTTCCTGCCAAAATCCAGACTTTAGACCGCTATTTTATTTTGCGTTTCGCCTCCCTTCATGCCCACCACGATGCGGGTAAAAAAGGAATAGACGACGAACTTGCGTTGCGATTAATTGAGATATTGAAGCCACACGGCCAAGTGCTCATCACTTCGGAACGGCTCTTGACGCCGCAATTAGAACCTTACAGAATCCCAATTCATCCCCGGGAAATTCACCAGGTAATGGCGCATGCTGCTCTTTATATCGGCGACAGCCAGACTATGGCCGCAGAAGCCGCCGTGCTAGGTGTGCCGAGCATTCGCTTCAACGATTTCGTGGGTGAATTGAGTTACCTCGAAGAATTGGAACATCGATTTTTGCTGACCAAAGGCATTCCAACGAGCCAGCCCGAAGAATTGCTTTTGACTGCAAGCGGCTGGCTGGCAGATTCATCCATCGGCAATTTGTGGGCCGCTAGAAGGGCTGCGATGCTTGAATCAACGATTTCTGTAACACCTTTTTGGATCGAAACCTTCGAGCGACTGGCTGCGAGAAACCGTTGAATACTTTGTTGGTAACATAAATGCCACTTCCGGCAGCACCTGCGATCGAGCCCTATTTTTAAGACCAGATAAAACAACTATCGGTCGATGCTCGAAGTGGTCAAGGAAATGTCGAAGTTAGAGGGGAAAGCTGGAAACAAACTCCTGAAATTCCTGTCGGTCAGTTTTGACGAGCGCAACCAAAACATCGAAATTCTCAAGATTACCGACGATGTCAATCTGCTGGAGCACCGCGACGGTAGCCTCGATCATTTTGTAAACCTCCACCGCGTCAATGATTTCCGGCGCATAAATGGGTTCTTCAAATCGGTAAATTCAAAACTTCGAACGGGCGGCTCTTTTACCGGCTGTATGGAAACCTTGGAGCATCGCCGGGAGCGGCTCTTCAATAAGTTTCCTTTTGGGGTTAACGCCGGTTATTACGGTCTAGATTTTGTTTTCAAGCGGGTTTTCCCAAAGTTTAAATACACGAAGAAGCTCTACCTTTTTCTTACCAATGGCCGCAACAGGGCCCTTTCAAAGTCGGAAGTTTTAGGCCGATTGGTGTATTGCGGTTTCGCTATCGATGAGGTGGAAGAGATCAATAATAAGCTCTACTTCCGTGCCGTGAAAAGATCGGAGCCAAGCCTGGAGTCGGAGCCAAGCACAGGGCTTATATTGCGAGTGCCGCGCATAGGCCATAACGGTAAGCGAATTACAGTGTATAAGTTTCGTACCATGCATCCCTACGCGCAATACATTCAAGATTATGTATTTGCTTGTAATAATTTACAAGCCGGTGGCAAATTTGCCGACGATTTCCGGATTACCAAATGGGGCCGCTGGATGCGTAAATGCTGGATAGATGAAGTTCCCATGATTTACAATATTCTACGTGGAGATCTTAAACTTGTAGGCGTGCGACCGCTTAGCGAGCATTATTTGAGCTTATATACTGCCGAGCACAAGACCTTGCGCGTGCAAGGAAAGCCTGGCCTTATTCCTCCATTTTACGCCGATATGCCCCAAAGTATTGACGAAATAATGGAGTCGGAGTCGCGCTACATCCACGCCTATGTGCGCGACCCCTATTCAACCGATTTTAATTACTGCCTCAAAGCGTTCAACAATATATTCTTGAACCGCGCACGAAGCCATTAATCGGCTATGCGAAAATTCCTTTGCCTTTTACTCATTTGTCAATGCTCGCAACTCGCAGGGCAAGTAGTGTTTGAGCCTTCGGGCAATGCGGTTTATCAATTTCTTGATGAGATGGCAGCCGCCCAGCGTATTACACTCAATTCCTTTGCAAAACCGTACGCCCGGAATTTGATTGCCGAAAAGCTTGATAGCCTTTCCCTCCATGCCGAGAATTTGAATCAACGACAACGCGATCAGCTGGCATTTTACATGCGCGATTATGGGAAGGAACTCCAAGTGGGTAAAGATTGGGATCGCCGAAGAGATATGTTCTACCACAGCGATTCCACTTTTGGTATCACAATTTACCCCATTTTGGCCGGTTCTGTTATGGGCAATGCAAACGGTAGTCGAATTCACAGAAGGGTAGGAGCTGGCTTTTTTGCGAAAGCAGGCAGATTTGGATTTTCCGGATCCCTCCGCGACAATGCTGTGAGCGAAGTGCTCGCCGCTCCTCAATACCTTACCAACCTCCCGGGCGAAAACTACAAAGCCATTTCGGCCGATAATCGAAGCGACTACAATGAAGCTTTTGGAACAATAAGCTACCAATGGAAGTGGGGTGATGTATCGCTGCTTAAGGAACGATATATCTGGGGCAACACAGCTCGCTCGGCCAATATTTTTTCTGGAAAGGCGCCTTCCTACGCGGCTATTTCTTACCGGCTCTATCCATTAAAATGGCTCGACTTTCAATACATGCACGGTTGGCTCGTGAGCGAAGAAATCGATAGTGCGCGTACCTACCTCACGCCAAATGGCAATCGCCGCATCTACATGAACAAGAATATTGCGGCAAACTACATTACCATTAAATCGAATTTCAAAACCGATTTTACCTTCGGAAATAGCATTGTTTATAGCGACAATGGCCTTCAACCTGTGTATTTTATCCCTTTCATGTTTTTCAAATCAGCCGATCATACGTATTCGGGCACGGGGAGTAACGAACTCGGACAGAATGCCCAATTGTTTTTTGACATTAGCACGAGAATAGTCAAGAACGTCCATTTTTACAGCTCGCTCTTCATCGACGAAGTGAGCATAAGCAACTTTTGGGACAGCGACCAGCAAACCAATATTATGAGTCTGAAGCTGGGCGGAACGTGGTATAATGCCTTGCCCAATGTCCACCTTACGGCGGAGTACACGCGCACCCATCCTTGGACCTATCGCCATCAGATAGAATCGACCACCTTTGCATCGAACCAATACAACCTCGGTCATTACCTGGGTGAGAATGCTGATGAGATTTTTGGGGCAATCACTGTGCAGCCCTGGCGAACCCTTTCGATCAAAGCTTCGGCTTGGCGCGCCAGAAAAGGCCCCGAACATGTGTACGCCATTATTAGCGGCAACGCTAATGTTACAGGGTTGCAAACCCTATCAACAGTAAACTGGGAGCAAATCGGTGCGGAACTGAAAGCCAATTGGGAAGTGATCAACGATCTCCATCTTTTTGTCGGGCTTACCTTGCTGCAAAACACGGGCGAAACCACTTACGCTCCGGAATATCTTCAAAACAATACCACCACGGCTGAAGCGGGCTTTCGAATAGCCTGGTAGTTATTTTGGAGCGGTGCCGCCTGGATTATTCAGCAGGTATTGCATTTCGAAGAGCTTAAGTTGAAGCTCGAACATTTGCCGCCGCGCTTCATCCATACTTTCGGCTTTATTGGCGCCTTCCACCGTCATAGCCTTGCGCGATTGCACGGGCTTACCAAGATCTACATTGTTGGGCTGGCTTCCATCTTTTTGGAGATTTGCGCCTGCCGGCAAAGGCATATTGGTTCCATTTTCCGCATTTTCGGCGCTTTTCTTAACCTTCTTCGCCGGATATTGATCAGAAGTTCGATTGAAGTTATAGCGCAGCCCTATCCCAAAATAGGAGTATTTGTCATTCGAATTAAAATCCCGGTCCCACGCATCTAAACGTTTGGTGCTGGTATTATTGAGGGTATAACTAAACGTTATATCCGTGGCGTAATTAATTCGATAACCAAATGTGAAACCTACCGGGACATTAAAAGTAGTAGCTGGTTTCGTTTTCGAATCGAGCAGGTAGCGCTGGGTAGGAGCGTCGGGGTCGGTAACGGTGTAGCCCACATAATCGCGTACGCGGCCGTCTTCTGCATCCCAATAGGTGGCCGCGCGAAACCAAATATAACCGATGCCTAATTCAGCATTCAGAAAGAATTTATGCGCATTCAGTTCCTTTTTGCTGCCGAAAAGCGCATTTAGAATATCGAAATCGATTACTAAGCCGAGCGTATTATACTTGCTTTCGAAGGTAACAGGTAGACTTTGAAGCCCGGGTAAGCGGCCACCACCCAGCTGGCCTTTCTCGAATTGAAGTTTAAGGCCTAGGCCCCATTTAATGTCGCGCTGTGCATAGGCTCTCCAAGCGAATTTGTAGTACGTGTTAAAATCTTCAAACGGGGCAAACATATCGTAATCGGCCAGGCTTCCGTGAAACAATCCTACTCCGGCGCTTGCGCCCACACTAAACCCATCGAAGAACTTGCCGCCACCTGCCGACGATGAAGTGGCAGGAGAATCGGGTGCTAAGAAAAAATCTTCGGACTCGAACAAATTGTGGACGGTAGGCGATGCCATGATATTGCTTCCAAATACGCTGATTAGCAATACGATCAGGAAGCTATGGTTGAGATATAATTTCACGAGATCAAAGAAGCAATTAATTCTCAGAGTTTTGATTCGAAGTTATTTAGAATTATTGCTATTCCCTTGTTGAAAAATATCATCTTTAGGCCTTCAATCTCCTCCCTTTTGACCTAAAATTGTAGCCTGATGCGTTACAACCTTCTTTTAATCACGGCTTTCATGCTCATTTCGGCTCTTACTTCCGTGAATGGGCAGGACTATATAGAGCGTGAATACTTTCCCAATGCCCGCGCCAAAAATGCATCTATCGCGGCAGCGCGCTATGCCGAAGAAGGATATTACTACTCCAAGTTCACCACCTATGTGAGCGCTATTAACACTTCCAGACTCTTTGCCGACACCTGTCTGTTTTTTGTAAAGCGGTCGCTTATGCTGGCTGACACTGCGCTGTATCACGCGCCTGTTGAAAAATATGGAGCTATCGAATATTTAAAAAGCGGAAAACAAAGTGTTGGCCTTGCCGACGCAGTAATACGCGATTTCTACTCCATGGTCGATTTAAATGCGCACCATTATTTTGGCGCCCAAACCTCCCTATACTTGAGCAACGGGGTTATGAATTTTTTCAACGCTTCACTTTTGTTTAACTCCGATTCAGAAAACGAGCAAGAACTCTACGAAGTATTGGCTTATGAAGATGAAATTCTGCGATTGGAAGCTGATGAAACAGCTTATCAAATGGCCGCCAACGATTATGAAAACGAAATTGCTGAACTGGACGCAGCCTCTTCGAAGCTTCAGGATTTGATTAATACCACCCCCGATCAAGGTCCCCGCTTTCAATACCGGATTAAGCTTGATAAGGTAGAAGCACAATTAGCCGATTTAACCGGAAATCTTGAAGATACTTCCAACCGAATTCAGGAGATCAGACAATTGCTTGATCGGAAGATGCTAGCAGAGCTCAAGGACGTTCCAACACCTAAAGCGCCTGCCTACCTGACTACTTCAACCAATCCTTCTCAGGTCGTAATCGACGAAGCAGTTCCTTCGGGTTTGGTTTATAAGGTTCAACTCGGCTATTACCCTAGCAATGTAAATGTGGAGCAATTTCACGGCTTGTTTCCCATAACCGGTGAAACGGTGAGGGGCGATCAAACGCGTTTTTATGCCGGACTGTTTTACAATTACTCCGAAGCCAGTAAGGGTAGCGACTACGTGCGAAACAACGCCATCGCCAACGCCTTTGTAGTGCCTTTTTACAACGGGCAAAAAATCAACGTAAGCCGAGCGGTCGAAATCGAAAAACAACTCGCGGCCAAGCGCAATTAGCGCAGCGTTTCCTGGTGCTTAGCAATTATTTCGCAAATGTCTTTTTGCGCACGCACTTCCTTTTGGCGAGGTGTTCGCTCCACGTAAGGGTTGGTCTGCTCCGCATCGATTATACGCGCTTTCGTATTATCGCGCCATTGTAGCTCCATCAAGTCTTTTATCTCCTTTTTTAACGCTTTGTCAAAAATGGGGCAGCCCACTTCCACGCGATAATCGAGATTCCGCTCCATCCAGTCGGCCGAAGAAATATATACTTCTTCATTGCCGCCGTTCGCGAAAATGAAAATTCGGGAATGCTCTAAAAAACGGTCTATGATACTGCGAGCTTGGATGTTTTCGCTGAGTCCCGGCTCACCAGAAATGATAGAACAGATACCCCGGATTATCAATCGAACCCGCACTCCGGCGTCGCTGGCTTGATAAAGTTTGCGTATTAAGGTTTCATCTACCAGGCTATTCATTTTTAAAAATACTTCGGCCCGGCGGCCTTCCTTTGCGTTTTTGATCTCTCTATTGAGCATGACCAAAAGCTTTGACCGCATAGCGGCAGGAGCCACCAAGAGCGAGCGGAAGCGCACATTTATATAAGGTTTTTCGATGAAGTTAAACACCTTCACGGCCTCGTCCACTATTTCCTTGTTGCAGGTAAAGACCGCCAAATCGCTGTAAAGCTTAGCGGTGTTTTCGTTGAAATTTCCAGTTGACACTACCACGTGGTGCTTTTCTTCTCCTTCGTGCACGGTGGTGACCAGCGCCAGCTTGCAATGCACCTTCAATTCGGGTACGCCGTAAATCACCTTGATGCCAGCTTCGTGCAATCGCTTGCTCCATTCCAGGTTATTCTCCTCGTCAAACCGCGCTCGCAGCTCAATAACGGCTGTTACCGATTTGCCATTCTTTACAGCTGAAATTAGGGCATTTAATACCCTCGATTCGCGCGCTACGCGGTAAAGTGTAATCTTGATCTCCTTCACATGCGGGTGTATGGCCGCCTCGCGGAGGAAGTGCACCATCGCGCGGAAGTGTTGGTAAGGAAAATGTATCAGAATATCGTTGCGCTGAATCGCCGCTAAAACGCTGCGGCTCCGTGTGAAATACGTGTGCTCGGTTTGCACGAGCTTTTCCCAATGCAGTTCGGGCGGGCCGATGGTCGGGAATTTCATAAAGTCCTTGCTATTGTGATAGCGTCCACCGGGAATAATATTGCTCTCGTCCTCAATCTGCATTCCTTTTATTAGATGCCTCAGAAGCCCTTCTGGCATTGTGCGATCGTGCAGAAAACGCACAGGATCCCCTGTTTTGCGTTGTTTCAAGCTTCGCTTTATCCGCTCGTAGAAGCCTTTTGAAATGTCGGCGTCAAGCTCCAGTTCGGCATCGCGCGTAATTTTTATCATGTACGCTTCAAGACGGTCGTACTCGAAAATCCCGAAAATCTTATTCATATTGAAGCGAATCAAATCGTCGAGGAAGATAATGAACTTCTTTTCGCCTTCTTCTGGTAGTACTATAAACCGCGTAGTTCGTTCGCTCGGAACTTCAATCAATGCAACTTGCTTTTTGATTCCCTTCTTCTTGTTGTAAATCCGAACTGCCAAATAGATCGACTTATCCCGAAGCTCAGGGAAGTCGGGTACGTTGCCGAGCATAATTGGCACGAGCAACGGAGCTACTACTTCTCTATAGTACTCGTCTACAAATTGCTGCTGCTCTTCGTTGAGCTGGGTTTCATTGAGTATGTGGATATTGTGCTCCGTGAGTTGTGTAATGATTTTGGCGTAAGTCTGATCGAAAACTGCCTTTTGGCGTACCACCTCCCCGTGGATTTCATCGAGTACTTCACCCGCTGTTTTATTGCCGATTAATTCTTTCTTCTTACTCACAGAAGTAATCCGCTTCATGGTGGCTACGCGCACCCGGAAAAACTCGTCGAGGTTGTTCGAAAAGATCCCCAAAAATCGAAGCCTTTCTATTAAAGGGACACGCTCGTCCATGGCTTCTTGAAGTACGCGGTGATTGAATGATAACCAGCTGAGCTCCCGATTGATAGAGCGGCTTTTAATATTAATGATCATAGACGAAGTAAATGTTTGTCAATATACTTAAGTATCAAATCCAGAAAGTTCATTAGCAAGGCGCACGCCGTATTGAAAATCAAGGAATTGACCGATTTCAATAAGACATCTTGACCGCAGTCGAAGAACTGCACGCCCGCACGCAGGCGGTTTTCAAGTCAAGTGCAACGCTGATAATGTCCATTGCGGACAGGCACAAATTAGTTGCGAACCAATGGCATCAGCCTATTAGGATAGTCGGTGATTATACCATCTACGCCCAGGCCGAGCATAGCTTTCATATCACCCGGCTCGTTTATGGTCCAAGGTATTAACTGCATACCGCGCTCCCTACATTCCAATACCGTTTGTTCGGTTACTAAAGTATAGTCTGGACTGTATATATCGGGCGTAAATCCAAGAATTTTTAAATTTTCTTCCAACGTCAATTGATTTTCGACCAAAAATACAAGCGAAATCCCGGGGTAGCGCTCATGAATGTATCGTAAGGTGCGGGGGTCGAAACTTTGTACCGTGCAGCGATTTTCTATTCCGCTTTCGCGAATTACATCCATCAAAAGTTCTGAAAATTCAATGGGCGACGGATGGAAGACGGCATCGCCTTCGGGTGTCGTTTTTGTTTCAATGTTGTAGTAAGGTAGCGGGCGACTTGTTTTTTTGGCATGCGCATCGGCCGCGGCAATGACTTGCTGAAGAGTGGGTTTCACGGCCGGCAATTTGCGTTGGTCAGGAAACCGTTGATGTGGCTTTAAACCAACGTCGTAAGTTTGTACTTCGCTCAGCGGCATGCGATAGATCGCAAAGTTTCGCTCTTCCGATTCTTCGATTGACGTACCGTCGGGGTTTGTGGTAATTTCATGCGAAAACCAAGGCTCATGCGAGCAGATCACCACATAGTCGGCGGTAATTACCACATCGAGCTCCAAGGTTTTAACACCCAGATCGAGGGCGTGGAGAAAACCGGGGACGGTATTTTCGGGATACAGTCCGCGGCAGCCGCGGTGGCCTTGCGTGTCAATCTCCCTTTTGGCAACAGACGGCGATATCTTCATTTCGGGTATTGGCTGAGGCGCAGAGCCGCAGCTGCACAAATATAGAGCGATACCACTTAAAGCGATCGATCGGAATATGCTGCCCATCAACCCGTTTTAATGCGTTGGCGATTATCGGGAAGGAGTAATTTAATACGGCGGATCAATTCTTCCATTCGCACCGGCTTCACCACATAATCTTGAGCTCCGGCGGCCATTGCTTCTTTGTAATCATGAATGCTTCCTTTGCAAGTGAGCATTATGACCGGAATCTTTTTTGTAAGATCGTTTTGCTTGATATAGTTGCAAACTTGTATTCCATTTGGGCTCGGCATCATCCAATCGCTGATTACAATATCAGGTGGATTTTTGGAAATCTCTTGAAGGGCAATGGTTGAATTGGTGTACACATCTACGTCCATTCCTTCTTTGTTGAGGTTGTACTGTATGAGATCGAGTATATCTCCTACATCGTCGATGGCTACTACGCGAATATTTTTCATGCTTAAAAATTTATCAAAAGAACGTACTTCTGGTTAGCTAAGGGTTTTGGGCAGGTTAAGAAATTGTTGTGCATTCATTATGA
>JBBQFC010000075.1:0-13404 GCA_038321615.1 Flavobacteriales bacterium
AGCGATCTATCAGTCCGGAACTTTTAAAAGCCATTTCCCTTTTCCCGAAAAAGGCACACCCGATGGACACACTTCGCACGGGAGTAAGCTTTTTGGGGATGGAAGACCCGCGTATTTGGGATGATAGCCCGGCAGCGAGCATGGATAAATTCATTGGACTTTTGGCTCGTATTCCTACACTTATTGCCGCCGCTTACCGCCATCAAAAAGGCTTGGAGTTCATCGCTCCTAAAACGGATTTGGGTATCAGCGAAAATTTCTTCCACATGTGTTTTGGCAAAGTGCCCGCGCCAGAAGTGATCAAAGCATTCGACGTATCGCTGATCCTTTATGCAGAGCATAGTTTCAACGCTTCGACTTTCGCCAGCAGGGTAATAACCTCTACCACCAGCGATATGTATAGCGCCGTAGTAGGCGGCATCGGAGCCTTGAAGGGACCGCTCCACGGTGGTGCCAACGAGCAGGTAATGCACATGCTCATCGAAGTAGGCGAAGCCGAAAAAGCTGAAGCCTGGATGCTCGAAGCCTTAGAGTTAAAGAAAAAAGTGATGGGCTTTGGCCACCGCGTTTACCGCAATGGGGACTCCCGGGTGCCGACTATGAAAAAGTACACGGAGAAAATGGCATCATTTACAGGAGCCGAAAAGTGGCTCGATATTGCCAATATTTTGGAAGCAACCATGGTGAGAGAGAAAAACATTTATCCAAATCTTGATTTCCCAGCCGGACCCGCCTATTATATGATGGGCTTCGACATCGATATGTTCACCCCTATTTTTGTAATGAGCCGTATTACCGGATGGTGCGCCCACATTATGGAGCAGCGTGCCGACAATCGATTAATTCGCCCACTGAGTGAGTACGTAGGGAGTCCGGAACGGGAAGTGAAAAATCTAAAGAATTGACACTAATTGGAGTGAAAAAAAGGATAGAAAAAAAGGGACTTTCGTCCCTTTTTTTATGCGTTCCACAACCGCTTCAGCATCTTACCATGCTCCCAAATAGCGCTGGGTGTGATATTTTATTCCGAACTCTTTGGCTATGATGAAGCCAAGAAACAGAACGTAAAAATTTGTTTACCAATACTTAAGGATTTTTAATTTCAATGCCATTGTTTTAGAACTTATAAAATCAAGATAGCGATCCTGGTCGCAAGAGTAATAGGAATTTGAAAAAATGGAAAATATACGATGTCACAATTTTCCTAACTTTGAATCAACAGTAAATTCTAGAACAACTAAATACAAACTTCGGTATTATGAAAGCTCTTTTTTCAATTTCGTTTTGCTTTATATTTTATTCTATCATTCTCGGACAGAATTACGGAAATGTATGGCAATTTGGTAACGGAGTGGGGCTTGATTTCAATGGCTGCGATCCCGTTGTAATTTCAGGAAGCAATTCGGGTTTCGAAGGGTGTTCTTCCATTTCAGATAGCGATGGAAATTTACAGTTCTATACAAATTCGATAGTCGTTTGGAACAGCGCGCACCAACCAATGCCTAACGGTCAACTGCATAATGCACAAGGCACTATGAGCCAGGTAATTATTATAGCCAAACCGGATTTTCCAGAACTGTATTACATCGTTACGACCAAAATTCAAGCAAGTGGAACTTTGAGTCTTCAATATCATGAGGTTGATATGAACTTGGCAGGTGGCTTGGGCGACGTTACGGAAAAGAATATTCCCCTTTCCAACCTTAACATCACAGAGCAAATTGCTGCTTCCTATCATAGCAATGGTACTGATATTTGGTTAATGACTCACGAATATGGGTCAAACAATTTTTTAGCTTATCTGGTCTCCGCGGTCGGCATTTCTCCAGCGCCGGTCATTTCTAGTATTGGTCCTTCGCATGTTCCCTGCACTTCCAACATTAATGCACGGGGAGAGATTAAATTTTCGCCAGATGGCAACAAACTAGCCTTCAATGGAAATGGAATCGGAGGTCTAGACTCATCAAATATTCTCACGCTTTTCGATTTTAACAGTGGCACTGGAATGGTTTCCAATCCTCTAGACTTACCATTTAGTCGAGGGGAATATGGCTTGTCTTTTTCACCAGACAATAGTAAACTCTACGGCACCACTTGGAAAGCATTTGGCTTTAGTGTAGACGACAGAAATTATCTTTATCAGTTCGATCTATCGGCAGGGAGTAGCGAAGCAATCGTGACTTCAAAGGTAATTATCGATTCCTTGCCGGCTTTTCAGCGCTACGGCACATTAAAAATTGGCCCAGATGGTAAAATTTATGTCAGATGGGGCACTTCAGTTTTTCTGGCGGTAATAAATTCACCAAATGAAGCCGGCTTTAGCAGTAATTATGATAGGAATGCAATAAATATTGGTTCAGCAGGCGTCCAATATGGTTTGAACAATTATATCGAATATGTGCAATACTGCGGGATAACCAATACTTCTAACAACCATAAGCCCTACAATAATCTGCTCGTTTTCCCCAACCCATTTCAACAGTCGACAAGACTAGAAACACATGATGAATTCATGAATGTCTCGCTAACCATGTACAACTCTTTAGGGCAACAAGTCAATACCATGAACGGAATTTATGGCAAATCTGTACAAATAGACCGGGGTAATTTACCCAGCGGAATTTATTTCATACGGCTCATTGCGGGTGGCCGCATTCTCACCACTGAAAAGGTCTGCATCGTAGACTAAATCCACTAGAGAAGGACAACTATGAGAAGACTTATAGTTTATTGTAGAACGTTTTACGCATTCCCCAAACGCTTCAACATCTTACCATGCTCCCAAATAGCGATGGCAAAATTGCGCTGGGTGTGGTATTTGATTCCAAACTCTTTGGCCGTTTCTGACACAATGGTCGATATAGATCGGTAGTGTGTGTGCGCAATATTCGAAAATAGGTGATGCTCAATCTGGAAGTTTAGGCCACCAACGAACCAAGAAAAAATCCGGCTTTTAGGAGAGAAATTAGTGGTAGTGCGCATTTGGTGCACTGACCAGTTATTTTCCGAAACTTCTCCGTCAGGCAGAGCAAAATCCAATTCAGGCATTACGTGCGCACTTTGGAAAATAAGCGCTAAAACCAGTCCGGAGACGTAGTGCATCGTGGCAAAACCCAAAAGAATTAGCCACCAAGGAATGGGCGCGAAAATAAGTGGGATCGCCAAAATGTAGGTGAAGTAAATGAGTTTACCAACGGTAATCTGCCAAACCATCTTGCGATAATCGCTAATATTCTTTATTAGTCCTTCTTTGCGAAAGAGTTTGGCGTTTTTGAAATCTGTGGCCAAGGTACGCGCGAGCGTTTGCAGACCGTAGAAAAACCAGGCGTAAATGTGCTGAAAACGGTGGTACCATCGTTTCTCCTGGTGCGGCGAAAATCGTAAAAAGATCGGAGCATCCAAATCGTGATCCATACCGTGCACATTGGTGTAGGCATGGTGGAGCACATTGTGTTGAAGCTTCCAGGTACGGGCATTTCCACCGATAAGGTTGACGGATTTACCCATCAAATTGTTCCAAAAAGCACTTTTGCAGAAAGCACCGTGATTGGCGTCATGCATCACATTCACACCAATACCTACCCCTCCAAGACCCATAATTAACCACATCGAAATAACCAACCAGGGATTGGTCACTACTCCGAAAATCATTAATACAAGTGGCGTAAAATAAAGTATGAACATTATCACCGTTTTAATGATAATCGGCGCCCCGCCGTGGCGTTCAATATTGTTAGTTTCAAAGTAGGCGTTTACCCGCTCACGCAGGGTAGTTACGAAGTCGGCATTCGACTGGGTAGAAAATTTAAACTTTCGGTTGATGGATGTCATGTAAAGGGTTTAACGTGAAGACAACAAAGAAAAGTGCATTTAGTTCTGTACATCAAGTTGAACGTGGCACGGAGGGCAAAGATAATCGCATTTCACAAAATTTAGATGAATTGACACCGTAGCTATAATGTTTCATAAGTCTTTCTGCCAAAGAAAACGTTTGATTTAAAAAAGACACGTGCTAGTAAAGGCCCCACCAAAAGGGTCAGGCTGGCTCTAGCCTGTGAAATAAGTCACGAAAACACGTACCTTTTTTCCTTCATAATACACTTCGATTTATTTCAAACCGCCAAATTATGCATGATGCCATCTGTTTGTCTTGCACTACTTTTGTATATGTTAAAATTACTTGTTCTTTTTCTGCTTGCTATTACAAATCAACTTATTGCTCAACATCCGAACGTGGAAATCTCCACCGTTGCCAATCCAAACGAAATATCTATTGCTATCCATCCGAAAGACCCAAACAAACTTTTGTCGGCGGCAAATATTAATTCCGTTTACACCAGCCAAGATGGTGGGTTGACTTGGGAAAGAAAGACTCAAAAATCGGCATATGGAGTTTGGGGCGATCCAGTAGTGGCCATTGATACCGCAGGCACTTATTACCACTTTCATCTCTCAAAAGTCGAAGGCGGCTCTTTTATCGACCGCATCGTCTGTCAGCGCTCTTTCGATGAAGGCAAAACCTTTGATAAAGGCACCTATGCCGGAAAGAACGGAACCAAAGCACAAGACAAACATTGGGTAACAATCGATCCGGTATCGAATACTATTCACTTGTGCTGGACTCAATTTGATAAATACGATTCGGATGATTTGAGCGATCGTTCGAATATCCTTTACGCCAGCTCCGCAGATGCTGGCCAAACTTGGTCGGAACCCACCCAAATAAATCAAACAAGTGGCGACTGCCGCGACAGCGACGATACGGTAGAAGGCGCCGTTCCAGCCGTGGGACCGAATGGCGAAGTGTATGTGGCCTGGTCGGGGCCGGCCGGTCTCGTTTTCAATAGTGCTGTTGATAATGGACTCACTTGGGAAACAATCGAAACCTTCATCGATTCCCAACCTGGTGGTTGGGATATTTCCATACCGGGTATTTTTAGGGCCAATGGATTTCCCGTTACTAAATGCGATATCTCCGGTGGCGAGCACAACGGAACAATTTATGTGAATTGGTCAGACCAGCGAAACGGCACAGACGATACCGATATTTGGCTGTCCAAAAGCATCGACGGCGGAAAGACTTGGGGTGAGCGCAAACGCGTGAATCAAGATTCTACTCAAAGCCATCAGTTCTTTAATTGGATGGACGTAGACCAATCGACAGGATATCTATACTTCATTTACTACGATAGGCGGCAAAATTGCGACAATCAAACAGATGTGATGTTGGCCGTTTCTCAAGACGGGGGCCTTACCTTTGTAGAACACCTGATTAGCGAAGAACCATTTTATCCGGACAGCGCTACGTTTTTTGGCGATTATTCGAATATTGCTGCGCAAAACGGAGTTGTGAGACCGGTTTGGACACACTTAAATGGAAAGTCGCTTTCGGTGAAAACGGCGATAGTCGATAGCGGTATTCTTCTGAATCCGGAAAATGCTTCCTACTATTTCGAATATGATTCAGCCACTAAGAACCTAATTTTAGGAACTCCCATGTGGTGGAGTAACCTGGTTTCCATCAAGAATCTAAAAGGCGAAACGATTCAGCGTTGGGAGAACATTTCAGTTGACCATATGGCTGCAACTCATTTGACTTGTGAAACTGCCTTAGCACCGGGCATTTATTACGTTGAAATCCAGATGATCGAAAAAGTCCTGTCCCGTCAGCTTATTGTAAATTGAGCCAGTCGTTGGTTTGTCTGAGCCATTGGAGTGTTTGGCCTTCCGGCGAATCGGATTCGGGCTCTACGTTGTAAACCCAATTGGCTTGCGGCGGGAGGCTCATGAGAATGGATTCCGTGCGACCATTGCTGTGTAAACCAAACCGGGTACCGCGATCGTAAACCAGGTTAAACTCGGCGTATCGACCACGGCGAATGAGTTGCCACTCCTTCTCCCGATTCGAGTAAGGTTTATCAAAATTATCGTTCATCAACTTAGCGTACACTTTCGGAAAAAGTAATCCGAGATCGCAGGAAAATCCAAAAAGTGCTTCTTTTTCAGACTCATTAGTACCAGAAAGGTGATCGTAAAAAATACCCCCTACGCCACGGGTTTCGGCACGATGTGGAATGTAAAAATAGGTGTCGGCCTGCGGCTTGAATCGGGCGTAATAGTCTGCACCATGCGCATCGCAGACAGTTTTCAGTTCGGTGTGAAAGTAGCGCGCCTGATCGAGATGAACATAATGAGGCGTGAGATCGATCCCACCTCCAAACCAATGGGTACCATCGTCAATTTCGAAATACCGAATATTCATGTGGATTATAGGAACATATGGATTATGGGGATGCATTACAATACTCACCCCTGTGGCAAAAAATTGGTCGCCGTCTATCTTCAAGCTTTCGCGCATCGGCTCGGTTAGCGAGCCAGAAACAGCCGAGAAATTCACCCCTGCCTTCTCCAATATCCGGCCATTTTGAAGTATGCGCGATACACCGCCGCCGCCTTCCGGCCGATCCCATTCGTCGATTTCAAAATTCGCACATCCTCCATCGGCTTCTGCGATTTTATTGCAGATATGATCTTGAATAGCACGGTATCTACTAGCGATAAACTCCTTATCCAGATCGGGCATTAGTTGATTTGTTTGATCGAATAGTCGCTGTATTCGATAATGTAGGCGGCCTTATTTTCCAGTTCTTTTCCGGTAGTCGACTTACCTATGCGGTAATTGGAAAACAAACCCGTGCCTTCTAAAGAGCTCAGGTTGTAGGAAAAATCCATACCATAATTCATCAATGCTTTACCAAAGAATAGCGTTAAATCAAATCCTTGAAAACCGTATCCGTAGATGGTCGGATCCATTTTATACGCTTCGCGATACAGCTTTAAGAAAGCATTCACTTCAGGTTTTGCGTAATCCACATAAGACGCAACCACTAGCCGCAGTTTAAATTTATCCTTGTATTCAGCATCGATATTATCATATTTCAGCCAAGTGTCAAGGCCGTATAATTGAATGCGGTAATCGGTGTTAATACGCGAAAGTTTTGTAATAAGGTCGCTCACAAATGCCAGTTCATTCGAAGGAACCACCAGGACATTTGGTACATCGCGTCGCAGAGCTGCGCGCAGTCCATCTTCCGTAATCTGAGACTTTGTGAGAAATTTTATAGAGTCGGAAAGTGCGTTTGGAAAGCTTCCCAATGCTTCATTGTAGCTACTTCGAAACAGCTTTCTATACATTGCATCCTGCGAAAGCGTGTTGTTCACCATCAGCACATTGTCGTTTTGATGCTGAATTGCCACGTAGTTAGCAAGATAGCGCATCAACGTTTCACGCGAAGCCTGAGCTCTAATTAAGTACGGATTATCTGCAAAAACTTCATTCGAAAATGAGTTTGGAGATATGATATAGGTCTCATCTTTGAGGGCCTTTTCGGCGAATACCGCAAAATTATTTTTGTGAAACGGGCCAATAATCAGATCGGCTCTTCCAATTTCTGAACGCTTTAGAACGGATCGGGCGTCGACCACGTCTTCGGCTACATCGAAGAAATGGACGTTCGCATTAAATCCTAATTTCTTTAAGGAATCGATTGCCAATAGGCTACCACGATAGAAATCGAGGGCAATTTCAGTAAGCACATGGAGGTCATCACCATTAAAAAGAGAAGAATTCAAGGAATCGTTCCCACGCAAATGAAAGGGCAAAACATAAACTATATCGTAAGAGTTTTTGCTGCCTTTTCTGATACCGACGGCTGGCTCATCTTCCTGATTTTTCAAGGCCACGACCGGCCTTTCGGGAATTCGAATCCAATACCCCACCTGCAGATCAGTAGAAATCATATTGTTTGCCTCTTGGATCTGCGAAGGGCTTAAATCGTACATTTTAGCCAGACTATACAACGTCTGGCCAGCCGCTACGCGGTGGAGTTTCTGATTGCCAATACTAGCGGGTTTAACATAGGCATCGTCGGTTGCTGTGCTATTTGAAGTAGCTATCCGCAGCGACATCCCTGCTTTCAATCCCGATTGGAGCTCCGGATTAGCTTCATTGATAAAATCGATTGAAACTCCGTAACGCTTAGAAATTGAAAACAGCGTTTCTTTAGGTTGTACCAAATGCAAAAGATAATTTCCTTCTAATTTAACGTCATTGGATTTCAATTCCTTTTTATCTACCGCTTGCAGAGGAACGAACACCTCCTGCCCCACTTTCAATCCTTGATCCAGATCTGCATTTGCACCCAGGATATCGGAGACTTTTACAGCAAATTGCCGGGAAATTCCATACACGGTATTTCCTTCTTCTACGGTGTAAACGTAAAACGATTCTTTGCCTATTTGGCGGGTAGGATAGTTTTGACCAAGAGCTAAAAACCCTGTAAGTACGAATACGGCAACTAGAATAATTCTCATCTCAAGGGTTTATTCCCATTCTATAGTAGCGGGCGGTTTGGAACTTATATCGTAAACAACCCGATTAATACCGCGGACTTTATTGATAATCTCATTTGAAATTTTCCCAAGTAAATCGTAGGGCAAATGACACCAATCGGCAGTCATTCCATCGGTAGAAGTTACAGCTCGCAAGGCTACCGCATTCTCATAGGTGCGCTCATCGCCCATTACCCCTACGCTTCGGACAGGGAGCAAAATAGCACCCGCTTGCCACACGTTTGAGTATTCGCCCGAATCTTTCAAAGCTTGAATAAATATAGAATCGACTTCTTGCAATATCTGTACCTTTTCTGGAGTGACATCGCCGAGTATGCGTATAGCCAATCCTGGACCGGGAAACGGATGTCTGCCTACGATCTCCAAGGGGACGCCAAGTTCTTCGCCCACCAAGCGGACTTCGTCTTTGAAAAGTGCCCGGAGCGGTTCTACAATCTGGAGCTTCATATAATCGGGAAGACCGCCCACATTGTGATGACTCTTAATAGTAGCCGAAGGTCCTTTCACGGAAACCGACTCAATGACATCTGGATAGATAGTACCTTGTGCCAGCCATTTTACGTCTTTCACAGCGTGCGACGCTTCGTCAAAGACGTCGATAAATACCTTACCGATTGCTTTCCGCTTCGCTTCAGGATCGGTTACACCTTCGAGCGCATGATAAAATTGTTTTTTGGCATCTACCCCTTTTACGTTGAGGCCCATATCCTTATAACTATGGAGGACTTCTTGGAATTCGTTCTTTCGAAGCAAGCCATTATCTACAAAAATGCAATAAAGATTGCCTCCAATGGCTCGGTGCAGCAGCATGGCAGCAACAGATGAATCGACGCCACCACTCAGACCCAAAATTACTTTATCAGTACCGAGTTGACTGCGTAATCCATCCACTGTTTCTTCCACAAAATGAGCTGGAGTCCAGTCTTGAGAGCAACCGCAAATATTAACCACAAAATTTTGAAGGAGTTGTTTCCCGTCTGTCGTATGAAATACTTCTGGATGGAACTGAATACCAAAAGTGGACTCCCCCTTTATTTCATATCCGGCCACCCTTACATCACTTGTGCTGGCGACTAAGCGTGCTGTATCGGGCAATTCCGCTATAGTATCGCCATGCGACATCCACACCTGCGAACCTTGATGAATATGCTTAAAAAGAGCAGACGAAAGGTCCACAAAATTCAAATTCGCCCGGCCATATTCGCGCGTTGAACTGCGTTTTACGGCTCCAGGCTTTTCGACCTGAGCAAGGTATTGCGCCCCATAACATACGCCAAGAAGTGGTTTTTCGCCGCGAAAAAGGGTTAAATCTACCTGTGGCGCCTCTGGATCGTGAACCGAAAAGGGGCTTCCCGAAAGAATAATTCCCTTCACATCATCTAAGGATTCTGGGATATGGAAATAAGGATGAATCTCGCAAAACACGTTCAATTCCCGCACTCGCCGTGCGATAAGCTGCGTATATTGAGATCCGAAATCAAGAATAAGAATCTTTTCATTCATGCGGCAAAGATAAGAGTAGATTGAAATGAGCGAAGGGTCGAAGCAGAATAGATGATGTGTCCAAATTGCTGAATAGCATAAACTAAGAAAAAAGGAATCTTTATAACAGAGAAACAGGGCGATTTACATTTAGAACCATCTTCAAAAACCGTTATTGATGCACTATTTTTCTTTTCGGTTCGAACTTGTTTTTGGATTAAAAAAAGATTGAAGGCAACCCCTCAATAAATTCGTTCAGAAAGATGACCGATTCAAAAAAAAAAACGCATTAGAGTGAGCCTAAAAGCAATTTAGATATACACTTCTTGAGTTGTCTACCAATCGTTGATAAGGCAGCCGATTAATCAACAACCTCAAAGAAGGTGGCATTTCCGATTAGAACATTCTACGATTTTTTCTTATCCGGCGACTTGAAGATTAGATTCTTTTCGGTGTTCTTGAATTTTCTTTTCTTAATCCTAATCTTTAAAGCCATCTGTCCCAAAGGGTTTTGGCAATGAGTCTGGATGCTTGGTAATCCCTTCACCTATGTTTGAGTGCATGCATCATTCACTTTACGCTTAATAATAAAGCGACTGCATTTCATTTCCCTAAAACAAGACTCTTTGAATGGCGAAAAAGGACAACATTGACAGGAAAACTTCTGGGAAACCAGAAAAATGGACTGCTGAACATTCGAGCACTCCTATGGGAAAGCACTTAAATATTGGCGAAGTCATTCACTTATTGGGCTACCTTGTACTTAACGAGGGTGGCCTTTACGTTGATATTCTTATTTACCCGCGTTTTCCTCGCAGAAGCTCCAGCCGCACCGCCATTATTCCCCACGCCGTCGCCGCCGACTGCCGCAGATGTAAAACCGCCTGTAGACAGATCAAAATTATCGATAAGCACTACATTGGCACCATTGTCGGCAGCGATCTGCATGACTTTCTTCTGAATTTTAACTGTGCTCCTATTCGCGGGCATTTCTACATCTAGCTTTCCCATTATTTCAAAAGCGTAAGGAATATCAGCTTCACGAAAAAATAACTCTGCACTTGGCGTTGACGGATAGGTTTTACCTAAGTAACGATAAGGACTCCCACAAGCAGCTAGAATGATGGCAGAGCCGAGCGCGACAGAAAAAAATTTAAATGACATAATTCCAGATTTTTATCAAATATATGAAAACTGCCTTTTCGTCGATTGCAACATTGCGAAGAAAAACAAGTGCCTAAAGTTGGAAAACCGTCCTTTTTAAACCCTTGAAGGGTTTGATTACAGTGAAAAAAATGTCAATTGAAATTATTTTAAATCTGCTTTTTTTGTGGCGATGAAGAATAGTCAAGTGCACGTTGACACATGCTTAAAGTCCAACTTGTAAACAAGTCTGATTCAAAAACCTTTATAAGCAAATCATCCCGTTCAAAGAGTTCGCCCGCTAATGTTTTTCTGGAGCGAGACTTTCTTGCGCACTTGACTTTGGTCGACGCTCTAAAGGTTATCAAATTAATATCTGATTTTTCAGGCTCTTCACAGCATTATTCTGGTCGGTCCGCATATCAATATTGAACTTGCGGTGTTCGCTCGAAAAAGGTTCAAATCCATTTGCGGTTACATTCTGATCACTAAGCGAATGAGGACATCCCGAAAGAATAATTCCACCCGCATCATCTTGGGATTTTAAATTAAGACGACAAGGATTAATCTCGTAACACACGATTAATTTCCTGGTCCGAAGAGCGAATTGTTCCGTGTATAGAGAGCCGAAATCAAGAAAAGAACTTTTTTCATTCTTCGGACAAAAAAAGTGCAGAATGAAACGTGAGAAAGTTCTCAGCAGAATAGATGCAGGTCAAAAATCTCAGATTAACCGACGCAGAAATACATGGTTAGTCGACTCGGAAAGTTGGATATTGTCACGTTAACACCTTCTTAAAGATGCCAATAAATCGGTGTAATGATCAAACAAGTTCAAAACTTTTTTCCCGTGTAAAAAATGAGCAGTGGAAAGGCTTTCAATTGTTCGTCGATAAAATTCAGGCGCTTAAAGAAAAAAAAAGGCTTTTGGCAGTAGTGGGAAGTGAAAAAAACATTTTACATTTGACACGATTACATTGCCAATCAACTATTAATCATACAACCAATTGAACCAACCAGCTCCAACCGGGTACGATTTCCTTTTCGGATATTCGACCAACTGCACCACACGTGCGTTGATGTTCGATTATTTTCGTTGTCCTAGAACTTCCTTTTCTTCTTTAAAATTTTTCAAGCCGAGTTTTTTAACGCGGCTTTTTCTTTTTGATACCTACCAACATTTATTCCTAGATATACCAAATAACCAGCCCTTATGAAAGCCTCTAACCAACACTACACGAGCTCATTTTTGAGTACTTTTTTCTTTACGCTAACGGTCATACTTTTGGGTCTAAATCCCCTTCATGCAGAAGATTTTGCTGATAAGGATTTCACAAGCGCGGAATTCGTTTGTAGTAATATCACCAACGGTGGTACCATTACAGGTGGTGGCCTTTCTTGCGGCCCTTTCACCACAGGCACGTTAATAGAAAATGGAAGCTCCCCCGCGGGTGGCTCTGGTGCGATTGAATACGTTTGGCTAAAAAGTTTAGTGAACGTTCCGAACACGGTTGGAAATGCTTTCTGGGTCATGATTCCAGGAACGAATCAAGAAACCTACGATCCCGGTATTGTCAATCAAACTACTTATTTCATTCGCTGTTCGCGCCGGGCTGGTTGCGATTTTTATGCGGGTGAATCAAATACCTTGGCTTTCATCGTCAACCCACCCTTACTCGGCACCTTATCTTGCGAAGCAAGTCCAAACACGCTGAATACAGACAACTCCAATGCGGTTCAAAATGCGGCAGATTGTGTTGGTCAATCTTACACTTTCTGGTCAAACTCTTTGGTAGCCGATTATACCCCTCAAAAGCATTGGGGTGTCTCGAACGGCGTGTTTACGGAGAATCCAGACGGAACAGCAATTTTCACCGGTACGGTTACAAATAATGCCCTGGCTTCATTGGTTTTCAATTTCCAAGTTGTTCTTTCAGGGCGTAGATTCGAAGCCATCGAAGGATCGCCAAAATTAGACTTATGTCTAAATTCATCTCAATCCACGAGTGATTGGCATTACTACGCTGAAACAAATGGCGTAATGATTGGATCTGGCGCTCTCAGCGGCGCTGTGGTTCAAATAACCCGTTTTGGAGAAGCTTTCCAAGTAGGAACTGGAGCGAATCAAAACCAGCCAAATATTTTTGGTGCAAGTGGATGGCTAGATTTTAATGTGTTGGCTCAGCCCACTACAGGTGCTGGTTTGCGAGCCAATTCAGACCATGGTGATTTCAACTTTGGAATTCCTAATACGCCTATACTACTCGACGTGCCTTCTGAATGCATAACGATCTGCGCCGGAGAGTCTATTGAGCTCTTTGCTTCGGCTTATGCTGGTTCCGGAAATTATTCTTACGCTTGGAGCAC
>JBBQFC010000076.1:0-13392 GCA_038321615.1 Flavobacteriales bacterium
CAAAACTCATATAGGCGGCATCACCTTGAAAAAATTTCTTGCTGACACGAACGGAACCGCTCCGAACGAATAGCTTGGCTACAGCTATCAGCAGTGGCCGTTGCAAAACTTCCCCAAAACCCGATTTTTCGTCACTTTAAGTCCAACTTGCACCCAAATTTCATCAATTTGCCCGCACCAGATTAAATTCGCGGTTCTGCCACCGCAAATTCCACAGTGCTTTTGCAGGGCTTAACAGTGATTTAAGAGACATTTTAAGGATATTTTGAAGTGTATTCAATGGAATATTGAGCTCCATCACTTTGACAGCTGATTTTTGGCTGGTCTATTTCAGGTATTTTTGAGGCCTGTGCTGAGCATAGCTGATGCGCTGATCTGTTAAGGCTGCCATGAGAATATGTTTGGTGGCCTGGTCTATTCCGCGGCTGTGCACCCTGCGCATATTTGTAAAACTGATCAGTGGAACCAGCACCGGTCTGTTCGCCGGCTCAAAAGGCAGTACAAGCAGAACTCCGGTTTATCTGTCTATTGGAGATTGGTACAACCTTAGCTATATTTAACAGCGATTTGCAAACATGAAGAGCCCCCGATGTGAATTGGGGTAAGCTTTGTGATGGGAGACTATCACGCACGGTTCTGTGGGAAGGCAGGGGTGAAATTCCCCGGCCTGACCCGATTGTGCGACCGCTTAAAAATCGAAAAGTTGAACTAAATAAAACTTGCAATGACAAATACTAAAGAAAACGTTGTTTGGATAACAGGTGCTTCGTCTGGTATTGGCAAGGCTATGGCCTTTGAGTGGGCAAGATTAGGGTATAAAGTGGTGCTTTCTGCCAGACGTAAAGAATTATTAGAAGAGATTGCACTTGAGATTAGGAATTCGGGCGGAGAAGCATTGGTAGTTCCGGTTGATATTATGGAAGAAAAATCAATAGAAAACGCTGTGCAAAGTATCATAACCACTTGGGGGCGTTTAGATATTGCCGTGGCCAATGCTGGGTTTGGTGTTTTTGGAAGTATAGATAAGTTGAATGCAAAAGATTGGAACAGGCAATTACAAGGTAATGTCACCGGGTTAGCCTTGACGGTAAAATATACCCTGCCACATTTGAAGCAATACCAGGGTCGCATTGGTTTAGTGGGCAGTGTGGGAGCTTATCTTCCTAATCCTTATGTCGGAGCCTATGGCGCTTCAAAAGCTGCTGTACTTTCAATCGGTCTCACATTACAAGCTGAATTAAAGGGTACCGGTGTGAGCTGTACTACTGTACATCCGGGATTTGTTGTGTCGGAGATTGCGAGAATTGATAATGAAGGCGTTTGGCATCCTGAACGTCCAGATCCACGTCCATCAAATTTAATGTGGCCAACGGATAAAGCTGCGAAAGTTATGGTGAAGGCCATAATGAAGCGAAGAAGAAATTATGTTTTCACAACCCACGGGAGAGTTTTAGTTTGGTTGCAGCGGTGGTTTCCTGGCTTGGTGAGGACGATTGTTTTAAAAGGTCCAAAACCAGAATAAAAAAAGATAGGACGTAATCTCACCGTAACCAATGAAAACGGAAAACCGAATCTCTAACGGCACCCGCCGATGTAAGACTTCCCCAAAACTCGATTTTGTTTCACTTTAAGCCCAACCTTCACCCAATTTTCATCTATTTACCCGAACCGTTGGTAATCAGCTATTCTCTAACCTACCCCAAAAGCTGGTCAGTTTAAGAATCAATTAACTTTAATTATCGCATGAAAAAAACAAATGTATCTCTAATTAAATAGTGGGCGACCCCTGATGCGCTGGTCTTCATTTGGAAAGAAGTGCCTGGAATGGAAGGAGCTCTTGCATTCTTCGTCTCACTTTAGTCCGCTTCGACTCTGCGCGCGGCAACTATCGCTCTGCAATCGAAGCTCAGCGACAAGCGGTCGATACTGGCATCTTCGAAAGAGAATTAGAAAAGAAAGGAAGTGAATTGAGTCATTTAGGTTGAACTGGATATTTCGGAATGAAATTTCCGCTCAATTAGATGGACAAAATTGCGCCGGATGCTGGTTGCGTTGCGCATGGAAGAAAAAAAAACCGTGCGAATCCTAAATTACAGGAGCCGCACGGTTAATCATTATTTACTTAGGCATTATCACTGAGTCAATGACGTGGATAACCCCGTTTGAAGCTTCAAGATCGGCTGTTACTACGGTAGCTGTGTCAATGTGCACACCATCTTTTATTGTAACTGTTATCTCTTGACCATTAACGGTTGCGGCCTTTTGGCCATTCGATAAGTCTTTTGACATTACTTTACCTGACACTACGTGGTAGGTAAGAATACCAGCAAGTTTTTCCTTGTTCTCTGGTTTTAAAAGTTCTTCCACTGTACCGGCAGGTAATTTTGCAAATGCTTCGTTTGTCGGAGCAAATACTGTGAAAGGACCATTTCCGCTAAGAGTTTCGGCTAATCCAGCGGCCACAACGGCAGCTACGAGTGTACTGAAATCTTTGTTACCGGATGCAATTTCTACTATGTTTTCCATTTGATATTGTTTTGATATACATTATGAACGTGGTGGTTCACGTAATGTTTAAATAAATTGGGTCTGGGATACCGCGATTAGAAAAAGCTCCCTGGGAAGGTTTGGATGCGGAAATGTCGCGGATTAATACTAATTGAAGCGGGCATCAAATTAACATCATACGCTCCAGTATTTAATCCATTCATTGGTTCTGCAACTGAGTCATTGGCTCAGACCAAGCCTGAAAGTGTAGGCTGGAAAAAATGCAAATGGAGTTGAAACAATTCGGAAATATGCTGAACTGTTAGAAAAAATTTGCTTCAACGGCCGATCCACGAAGTGGACAGAAAAGCCCGTAAAAAAGTGCATTTGCATCCTTCGGCTCGTTTCTGCCTCGCGACTACCGCTCGGCGAACGTAGCTCCGTAAAGGTTCCTATTGAACCGCTTCCTGATATCGAGCTATTTGCTCTTCTGCTCATTTTCAAAGCGTTCGTTCTTTCCTTTCCTTAGTGGTGATGTTGGAACGACCTAATTTGGACAGGTCAAACCCCAGGTACCCGATAATCAGTTAAAAAGGTAATGTGATGTAGTAAAGATGTACCCCCGGGAAACGTTTGATGTGGCGGATTAATCGGTGCGAAGGCGTACTTTGCAAGCTCACAATCACTTAATTCAATCTCATGAAAAAATTTGTCATTCTATTTTTAATGTCTTCGGCGCAGTGGGTCTTTGGGCAAAATGCACCCATAAATTTTGAGCCCGGTGGCATCGGTGCCACATGGACCTGGGCCACCTTCGAGGCGCCAGCCGGAGAGAGCAATCCTACCTTTAGCATCGCGCCCAATATTTTGGTTGACGCTAACAATCCTTCTGCAACTGTTGCCAAAATGGAAATAGCCTATGCTACAAATGCTTCGTGGGGCAGCGCGGGCTGCGAATCGATGCACAATGCAGATCTTGGTGCTTTCTCTTTTACGACAGAAAACAGCTCGGTGAGCCTTCAATTTTACCAGGAAGGATTTGCCGCCCCGGTAGCTTTAAAATTTGCGACTTCCTTTGGTGCAGCCTTTCCAGAAGTAATCGTTCAAAACACAATTGCCAATGCTTGGGTCACTGCGGTATTCGACCTATCGCAATGGATCGGTAACCCGCTTGGCGGCCAGCCCGATCAAATCATCTTCTTCCCAAGTTATGGCCCGAGGGAAACGGGTCACACGGTTTATTTTGATAATGTGGTTTTTGGACCGGCTGCACCCGGACCACAGGATCCGCTAACCCCCGCTCCAAATCCAATTATTGACGAAGACTTGGTGCTGTCGGTGTATAGCGATTTTTACACAAGCAACACGGTTTCCGCTTATAATTTCAACGCTTTTCAAGGCTCGGGTGCGGTGTCGCAAATACAAATCCAAGGCAACAATACAGGGAAAATTCAAGGCTTAAGTTTCTACGGTGCCGATTGGGCAAATGCAAACATTAATGAGTTTGATTCGCTACACTTTGATTATTGGGCAAGGAATTCGGCAGGTTTCGCTTTTTTTGTAATTAATGCTTCGAATGGCATACCGGGTGGCTCGCCAGCGGAACCGCGCTATTCCATATTGGCAAACGGTGGCGATGAAGCGCTTGTGCAGGAAGAATGGGTGCGTGTGTCGATTCCGTTGCAGCATTACCTTGATTTCCCAACCCCCGGGTTTACTTATACCTTAAATGCGGTGAACCAATATAAATTCGAAGGAAATGGAGATGTATTTTTTGACAATATCTTCTTTTCAAAAGAAGGATCAGTGGGTGTGAATGAATTATCGGAGTCCACCTTCCGAACGTATCCAAATCCGTCGAATGAAGCTTGGACAGTTGCCGCTGAAGGGTCAATTATCCTTTGGGTTACTTTGTACGATGTATTGGGAAAACAAGTAGCTTCCTTTTCGCCGCAAACCACCCAAGCCCGAATAGACGGCGCTGCGCTTAATGCCGGTATTTATTTCGCCCGCGTGAGCACATCCGAAGGAATCGGAACCATCAAGCTTATTAAGGAGTAATTCCACATATACGTTTGCAGAAGACTGCATACGGAGGCGCAACCCACACAAGGGTTGCGCTTTTTTTGGTTGTAATAAATTCGGAATTGAATGCTCGAATAATTGGAAATAGCACATTAATATGCCGCTCGTCTACAGTGCCCAATTATTCGAATTGCAGTAACAGGATTGCCGGTTTTTCGAGAAGCTTCCGCTAAAACTCACACTGCAGTGGAGCCCTTGGGAAGGGAATGACGTCGCGGATATTGCTCATGCCGGTTACAAACATTACGAGACGCTCGAAACCGAGGCCAAAGCCGGCGTGCTCGCAAGTGCCAAATTTTCGGGTTTCGAGGTACCACCACACATGCTCTTCGGCGATTCCCATTTCGGCGCAGCGACGCTTGAGTACATCGAGTCGCTCTTCGCGCTGCGAGCCGCCCGTGATCTCGCCCACCCCTGGGAAGAGCACGTCCATGGCGGCAACGGTTTTTTGATCGTCATTAAGCCGCATATAGAAGGCTTTGAAACTGGCGGGATAATCAGTAAGAATCACCGGCTTTTTAAAGTGCTGCTCCACGAGCCAGCGCTCATGTTCGCTTTGGAGATCGGTGCCCCAAGCCACAGGATATTTGAATTTTTTCTTCTTGTACGGCGTCGATTGCTCAAGCAATTCAATGGCTTCGGTGTAAGTGAGCCGCTCAAACGTATTTTTGGAAACGAATTCCAAACGCTCAATCAAGGGCAATTCTTTGCGCTCGTTTTGCGGTTTACCAGCTTCTTCCGTTGCTTCCCGATCGGCTAGAAAAGCCAAATCATCGGCGCAATGCTCCAAGGCATATTTTACAAGGTATTGGAGGAAATCTTCCACCAAATCCATGTTGTCGGTCAAATTGGAAAAAGCCACTTCAGGCTCGATCATCCAAAACTCGGCCAGGTGGCGCGAAGTATTTGAATTTTCGGCCCGGAAGGTCGGGCCGAACGTGTAAACGCGCCGCAGTGCAAGGGCGGCGAGTTCAGCTTCGAGCTGTCCGGAAACGGTGAGGTTGGCTTCTTTGCCAAAAAAGTCTTTGGTTGTATCGACTTCACCTTGCTCGTTGAGCGGAATTTTCTTCAGATTGAGCGTGGTGACCCGAAACATTTCGCCGGCTCCTTCTGCATCGGACCCGGTGATAATTGGGCTGTGAATGTTAAAGAAACCACGGTCGTTAAAATACTTGTGAATGGCGAAACTCAGCGCATGTCGCACGCGAAATACAGCGCTGAAGGTATTGGTGCGAACGCGCAAATGCGCCTTCTCACGGAGAAATTCAAGGCTGTGCTTCTTGGGCTGCAGCGGATATTCTTCCGGGTTGGAGTCGCCGTGAATAATAATGTCGCTGACTTGTATTTCCACCATTTGGCCTTTTCCTTCAGAAGGCACCAACAATCCCTTCAGCGTAAGCGCGGCACCCGTGGTGATTCGCTTCAAGATAGCTTCGGCAAAATGCTCGAAATCGACCACACCCTGAATGTTCTGAATGGTAGTGCCATCGTTGAGTGCTATAAATCGGTTGCTGCGGAAGGTGCGCACCCACCCCGATATTTCAACGGTTTGTGAAGTGGGTTTTGTGGCGAGCAAGTCTTTTACGGTGGCTGTTTTCATAGCATTTTCTATTGCGAGTGCAAAGGAAATAAATTTCCGAAGTGAAGCCAGCCTTACCTAAATGTAAACATTAGACACGTTGGAAACAAAAACTATTTAAAAACGTTTCCGTTGTATAAAAAAGGATTACTTTTGTGCCCACAATGAGTGAAGAAGAAGAAAAAAATTTAAGAGAAGAGCAGATCGTGGAAGCGTCGCTCCGCGTCTTTATGACCTACGGAATTAAGAGCGTAACCATGGACGACGTTGCCAAACACCTCCGCATTTCGAAGAAGACGCTTTACCTGTATTTTAAAGACAAAAATGATCTGGTGCAGCGCTGCCTCGACTTCGACTGCGTAGACACGGAGCGCAGAATTACGGCTATTCAAGCAAAAGAGCTCAACGCTATCGACGAGATATTTGAGATTTCGCAGTATGTGCTCGAAGAGCTCCGAAGCATTCACCCTTCGATTTTCCACGACCTGGAAAAGTACTATCCCGGCGCTTTCAATGCCATGCACAACCTGCACCATGAGCACGTAATTAAAGTGATACGGCGCAATCTGGACAATGGGATCAGAGAAGGGGTGTACCGCGACAACCTTCATGTAGAAGTAATGTCGATACTGTGGGTACAACGGCTCAACCTCGTATTCCGAAACGATCTTTTCCCGATGCCGAAATACAACCTGGCAGAAGTGTACTTGCAGATTTTCGATCACCACATTCGAGGCATTGCCAGTAAAAAAGGCTTGAAATACCACGAGAAGAAACTGAGCAAACTCAATTAAACAAACCAAGTATCAATGTTTAGTAAAACGAAAATATTGCTGATAGGATTGCTTTTCGCAACAGCCGTCCAAGCCCAGCCTTTATCGCTCAGCCTTGAACAGGCGAGGCAAATGGCGGTCGATAGCAGCTATGCTACGCGAAACGCCCGCTACGACACGGAGAAGAAGCGCAAGGAAGTAAAAGAAGTGTTGGCTGCAGGTTTGCCACAAGTGAACGGAAGCGCACAATTTCAGAATTTTCTTGATATACCGGTGTCGTTGGTTCCAGCAGAATTTACAGGAGGTGAACCGGGCGATTTTACCGCTTTGCAATTCGGTACGAAATACAATTTGACCGCAGGACTTTCTGCATCGCAACTCATTTTTGATGGCACTTATTTGGTGGGACTGAAAGCTTCGAAAACGGTGGTGCAGCTATCCATCAATCAAGAGCTGCGCACAGAGATGGAAATTAAGCTGAACGTTGGAGAATCCTATTACACCGTTCTTTTGGCTGAAGAGAATATCAAAGTCCTTCAGGAAAATCTCGACAACCTCGATAAGACCCTTCGCGATACGCGGGCGCTTTATGAGAACGGCCTTACAGAAGAGCAGGACGTAGATCAACTTCAGCTAAACAAGAATCAAGTTCAGATTAATTACGATCGATCGCTTCAGTTTCTCGACGTTTCCCGGCAAACGCTAAACTTCCTTTTGGGGCTCGAATTGGAACGTGACGTAGTGCTTTCCGATAAAATTGAAGACCTGGTGAAACTCAACAACAACGTGGCTTATTTGGAAACCGCGCCAAACCTTACGGCTCACCCAGATTACCTTTTGGCAAAGAGTAATTTAGAAATACAAGAACTGACCGTGAGAGGTGAAAAGTCCTACTACTATCCCAGTTTGAGTGCCTTTTTCAATCACCAGCAAGTTGGTCAGCGGAATGAATTCAATTTTCTCGATGGGGATGAACCGTGGTATCCCACTACGATTGTCGGCGCCACGGTGAATGTTCCAATCTTCAGCGGCTTTCGCCGAAATGCGCGACTGGCACAAGCAAAAATAGGTTTTGAGCAAGGTTTACTTCAACTTGAGCAAACGGAAGAAAATCTCCGCTTGGGCATCACCCGATCGCGCAGCAATTACGCCAATGCGCTGAAAACCTGGGAAAATCAAAAACAGAGCTACGAGCTCGCCCGCCGCATCAGCGAGAAAACCAATATAAAATATACCGCAGGTGTGTCAACGAGCTTTGAGCTCAATGTAGCCGAAAGCCAATTGCTCAATGAGCAGGGCAAATACATAGAGTCGGCTTATAACCTCCTCACCGCCAAACAAGAATTAGACGCAGCGTTAAACGTTTACTAAGCAAACCAAACAAAGTCATGAAACTTTATCAAATAATCAGTGTAAGTCTCCTTGCCGCCGCAATCGCAAGCTGCGGTGGAGAGACCAATCCAGCTCTCGAAAAGCTAAATGCCAGGCGCGATTCTCTCAAGGAAATTCGCAGCGATGTGGATGAGCAGCTCGCGGAGATCGAAGAGCAAATAGCCAAAATCGACAGTACAGTCGATCGGAAACTCGTGACCACTATCACACCGGAGTCGGGTACTTTTAAGCACTACTTCGAAGTGTATGGCAGCGTGCAGAGCGACAAAGCCGCTATGATTTACGCCGAAAGCACCGGAGCGGTGCGCCAAATATCGGTTACGGAAGGTCAGGAAGTGCTTAAAGGTCAGGTACTTATTACACAGGATGGCGATATTCTTGATCGAAACCTCGCGGAACTCCAAACCCAGCTCGACCTGGCCAGTACCTTATTTGAAAAACAAGATAGACTATGGAAGCAAAACATAGGTAGCGAAGTGCAATACCTCGAAGCGAAGAATCGGAAAGAGGGTGTTGAAAATCAAGTGGCGACACTCAAAGAGCAGCGCGGACGATCTGTGGTGCGCGCACCTTTTGATGGGGTAGTCGACAAAATTTACCCTAAAATAGGCGAATTGGTCGGCATGCAATCACCTATGGTGCGATTGGTCAATCTCGATAAACTCTACGTTACCGCCGATGTTTCGGAGCGTTATGTTAACCAACTTGCGGAAGGCGACTCTGTGTCGATCATCGTAAACCGAAAAGACACGCTGAAGAGTACTATAAGCCGAATTGGGAAATTTATCAATCCCAATAACCGATCGTTTGAGGTGCGCGTAGATCTAAAAACAGACTTGGCATCTCTTCGCCCGAACTCCTTGGTCGCACTTAAAATCAATGATTTAACTGAGGAACAAGCGGTTTACCTACCCTCGTCGGTGGTGATGCAAGACGGGAAAGGTGCAGACTATGTGTTTGTTGCCACAAATGCGGAAGGCGACGAAATGAAAGTGGAGAAGCGGCCTATAAAAAGCGGAATAAGTTACCAAGGCAAGACCGTTGTGGTGTCGGGCCTTAAAGCCGATGAGAAAATCATTGACAAAGGGTCGCGCACAGTGCGCGACGGCGATAAAATTGAAATAACCAGTATCTGAAATCATGGCAAAGCAACAACTGAAGAAAGGGGATAAAGGGTACAAAGAGTTTGGCTTATCGAGTCTCGCGGTCGGTAATCGCACCACCGTATTGGTATTGGCGGTTATTATTCTGCTGGGTGGAATCTCGGCTTACAATAGTATGCCCAAAGAGAATTTCCCCGACGTGGTAACGCCCGAAATATACGTAGGCACCGCTTACCCGGGCAATGCTCCGCTCGATATCGAAAAGCTCATTACGCGCCCATTCGAAAAGGAAATCAACGCCATTACCGGTGTCGATGAAATTAACTCCACCAGTATTCAAGGGTTTTCTTCGATACAAGTAAAGTTCAACTTCGACGTAAGTCCCGAAGAAGCACTGCGCAAGGTGAAGGACAAGGTAGATATCGCCATGAGCGATAACGACTTCCCGAAAGATTTACCCGCCGATCCGAACGTGTTTGAAATGAATTTTTCGGAATTGTTGCCTGTGATGAACATCAACCTTACCGGCGATTATTCCACCGATCAACTCAAGGAGTACGCCGAGTATCTGGAAGATGAAATTGAAGACCTGCCGGAAATTACCAAAGTAGAAATACGCGGCGTGATGGATAAAGAGGTGAAAATCGATGTCGATTTACTCGCTATGGAGGCCATGAAGATAAACTTCGACGATATCGCCAATGCCATTGCTCAGGAGAATGTCACAATTTCTGGAGGCGATTTATTGGTCGATGAATTTCGAAGAAACGTTCGTGTAATCGGTGAGTTTCGAGATATCAAAGAAATTGAAGATGTAATAGTTCGGCGTGAAGATCAAGAAGTAGTTTACCTGAAGAATATCGCCGAAGTATCCTTTGGCGAAAAGGAAAAAGAAAGCTATGCCCGAGAATTTGGTAAGTCGGTGGTAATGATCGACATCATGAAGCGCGCAGGTGAAAACCTGATCGAAGCTTCCGAGAAGATTAACGCGATTGTAGCGGATGCGAAGGAAAATGTATTTCCTGAAGATCTTGGACTTACCATCACCAACGATACCAGCGACCAAACAAAAACACAGGTCGATGAGCTCGAAAACAGTATCATCTTCGGGGTATTGCTTGTGGTTGGTGTATTGCTCTTTTTCCTCGGCTTGCGCAATGCATTATTTGTGGGCATTGCTATACCGCTCAGTATGCTGATGAGTTTCATGATATTGGGTGCGCTCGGGGTTACCCTCAACGTAATGGTGCTTTTCGCCTTGGTTCTGGCCTTGGGTATGCTTGTGGACAATGGAATTGTGGTCGTCGAAAATGTGTATCGATTGATGGATGAGGGCTATTCGGCCGTGGACGCGGCTAAGCTCGGGGTGGGAGAAGTAGCGGTGCCCATTATTGCCTCTACTGCTACTACACTGGCCGCCTTCCTACCGCTGGCTTTTTGGCCGGGGTTAATGGGCGAGTTTATGTATTTCCTCCCGATAACGTTGATCATAGTACTCAGTTCGTCCTTATTTGTGGCTTTGGTGATTAATCCGGTGTTGGTTGCCATGTACATGAAAGTGGGCGAAGAACGCCCCAACAAGGCAAAAACCATTCGCAATGGGCTAATCTTAATTGGAGTTGGTATTTTTTTCGATGCTATCGGGCTGAGTACGGATATCAAGGCTCTCGTTACCATTGGCAATTTAGCCATTATAGCTGGTTTGTTGAGCTTCCTTTACTACTACGTACTCGATCCGGGTACACGTCGGCTTCAAAATTCAGGACTTCCGAAGTTGGAAAACGCCTATGAGCGTTTTTTAAAATTTGCGCTCGTTGCCGGTCGACCAAAATTCTTCCTTATAGGTACCATGGGCTTACTTTTCGCTTCAATTGCTTTAATGAAGGTCTTCCCACCACAGGTAGAATTCTTCCCTAGCAACGAGCCCCAGTATTTGAATATTTTTATTGAGAAGCCTATCGGTACCGACATCGAAGAAACCAACAAGGTGACTAAAGCACTTGAGCAAAAGGTCATTCAAACCTTAGACAAGTATTACACCGATCCTAAAAATCCAAAAGAATCATTTATGATCGAATCGGTAATAGGGCAGGTGGGCGCCGGCACGAGTGATCCGATGCAGGGGCCCTCACTGGCGAATACACCGCATAAAGCGCGGATCACTGTGCAATTCACAAAATTTCAAGATCGCGAAGGTGTAGCTTCCAGCGATGTAATGGAAGAAGTGCGCGATGCGCTTCAAGGCTATCCGGGCACGCAGATTACCGTGAGTAAGAATGAGGGTGGGCCGCCCCAGGGAGCGCCAGTAAACGTAGAAATCCGAGGCGATGACTACGAACGGGTTATGGCCGATGCCCAAGGTTTTAAAGCCTTCATCGAAGATCATAATATTGCCGGATTGGAAGAATTAAAGCTCGATGTCGAGAATGGAAAACCTGAAATGCCAATCATCATCGATCGCGCAAAAGCGCGGCAGCTGAACCTTTCGACTTATCAAATAGGCGATGCTTTGCGCACCGCGCTGTTTGGCCGGGAAGTATCGACCTTTAAAGACGGAGAGGACGATTATCCGATCAATGTGCGCTTGATGAAGCACTACCGTGACAATGAAGATGCGCTGCTCAACATGCGACTCACCTTCCGCGATCAAGCTACCGGCAAGATTGTTCAGGTGCCGATCTCATCGGTGGCTACAGCCGAAAAATCGAGCACATTTTCGGCAGTTAAGCGGCGCGATCTCGACCGTGTGATTACTCTTACCTCCAATGTACTTACCGATTACAATGCCAATGAAATTGTAGCAGAGATCAAAAAGCTTTCGGATGAATATGAATTTGGAGCGGGCAATAAGGTGATGTTTACCGGTCAGCAGGAAGAGCAGGCAAAGGAATTGGCTTTTCTAATTTCCGCCTTAGCCATAGCACTGTTCCTGATAATTCTGATAATTACAGCGCAATTTAATTCTGTTTCAACGCCGTTTATCATTGGCTTTGCGGTGCTCTTCAGTTTGATAGGCGTGCTTCTGGGCCTGCTGGCATTCCAGATGAATTTCGTTATCATTATGACCATGATTGGTATCATTTCCCTTGCGGGAATTGTGGTGAACAATGCTATTGTGTTGATCGATTACACAAATTTGATACGGGCTCGCCGCCGCGATGAACTGGGCTTAACCGATGCGCAGCATCTACCTTTTCCGGAAACGGTGAAGGCCATTATTGCCGGTGGGAAAACAAGACTTCGACCAGTAATTCTTACTGCCGTAACCACTATTCTTGGCTTAGTTCCATTGGCCATTGGTTTGAATATCAATTTCTTCACGCTGCTGAGTTCGTTTGATCCACAGATTTATGTGGGTGGAGATAACGTAATATTTTGGGGCCCTATATCCTGGACAATTATTTTTGGATTGACCTTCGCAACCTTCCTTACGCTGGTAATTGTGCCAGTGATGTATCTACTCCTTGCGAAACTCAAATACCGCACTGTATTCAAAGAAACGACGGCTTACGAGATTAAGTAAGCGATTCAGATTTTAGAAGATTTAAAAGAACCGGACATTAGTTCGGTTTTTTTTTGAATATCAAGTTTGAATTTTCACTTTGCTCATTCCACCGCGCGATCCAGATTCGCGCTATTAAAACATCTGGTGAGAAAACGCAATCAATGAAGACTGCAGAAATGGTAGCGAAGTGGGCAATAAGCACATAGGGTTACCTACACGGATAGCGAGATCTTTGGAATTTACAAACTGTTAAATCCACGCATTTATAGGGCGACATCACAACCCAGAAAGGTAGCCAATTTTCACATCTCAATATCCACCACATACACCCCATAACCTGCCCAGATACCTAAGCCACCACCAAGAATATTATTGTAAACCTGCGCTGGTTGTGCAAAAGGGTCGCCTTCGGCGGCAAAATAAGCGTCAAGTGAGCGCTTGTATTTAAAATATGCTTCGGAGCATGAT
>JBBQFC010000077.1:0-12130 GCA_038321615.1 Flavobacteriales bacterium
GATTTAGAACTAAACAAAAATGAAAAAAGGCGAGCTCAACCTAATAGCCATCCGATCTTCAAGCAAACAGCCGCCCATAAAGTCGAGTGCGGCATAAAGCTGCTCTACTGCTTCGACTCCGCACAGCACAAGTCTCAAAAACCGCTGAGAGAACAGTCGCAAAGTAGCTTCCAGAAGCTCTGGAGAAGCCATTACCAATAGCTATAGGAAGTAACAGCAAGTATTGCGGGTGAGTGGTCGATGGTTCGCGACGAATCATCGAATCGTAATCCGATTGATCGATTGAAAGGCTGGCTAAAAAGTTATATGGCTGCGCTGCGACTCGATGAGAGATTAGCCTTTAGGTTTAATACTCACTGTATTCCACCCACTTTTTCTCCAAAAGCGTTACCGAGAGATTCTCGTTGAAATTTTTGAGCGCTAAGGGCACGTCCATCCGGGCTTTAATCCGCTTCAACTTTCCATCTATCCGCACCGCGCTGTAAGTTGATGGCAGGTCCATGACATTTTTATCGTCGTATTCGTCCTTGAGCGAATCATAGCTTATCGCTTCTGCGATTTTTACGATTTCGTCGATCTCTTGCTTCGTAAATTTGGTGGTGTACATCCCCATCTTTTCAGTGAAGTTGATGCCTTCGTACAGCGCGAAGCCGCTGCCGTAAACCTTTACTTTATAAACGGGACATCGGCCGAAACAGGGGCTTTTTTCAAATTCGATCACGATAGAATCCTTGAAAGCCTGCTCCGGGGTCTGCATAGCCACCGTGGTGGGGGCAGGGGCTGGCTTGGCAACCGGTTCAGCTTCGGCTATCGCTTTTTTGTCTTTGCAGGCAGCCAAGGTAAGCAGCACTGCCGCGGCATATAATAGATTCTTCATGTGCTTATGTATTCGTTTTAATTCCGCGCTGTTTCGCCATTTCTTCCAATTTCATTTGAAATTTGGATTTGCCCTGTTTGGCTTTCTTCTTTTTATTCTCGGCTATCTGTAATTGAATCTTATCCTCGTCGATAAAGAATTGCTTGATCACAAACATTTGCAGTATGGAAATTACGTTGGCTAGAAAGTAATAATAGCTCAGTCCCGAAGCAAAACTGTTGAAGAAGAAGAGCATAAAGAAAGGGAAAACGTACATAATCACCTTCATATTGGGCATTCCCGGTGCGGTCTGCGTTGGCATCTGTCCACTGTTATACACCGTGTACAAGAGTGTACTCAAACACATCAATATGGTGAAAAGACTCACATGGTCGCCATAGGCTGGAATGTAAAACGGGAGCGAAGCAATGCTATCGTAAGCCGATAAATCGTCGGCCCAAAGGAAAGGCTCGTGGCGCAATTGGATGCTCGAAGGGAAAAATCGAAACATGGCGTAGAGTATCGGAAGCTGGATAAGCATCGGGATACAACCCGCGAAAGGGCTCACACCTGTTTTGCGGTAGAGCTCCATAGTAGCTTGTTGTTTTTTCAGCGGCTCGGCATCTTTGTTCTTTTCATTTAAGGCGTCGATCTCCGGTTTCAAGACCCGCATTTTGGCGGAGCTCAGATAGTTTTTGAACGTCAAGGGCGATAACAGCAGCTTGATCACCAAGGTGAGAATCAAAATGATGATGCCGTAAGACATGCCGGTGGTTTCGAGCCAATCGAAAATTGGGATGACCAAAAATTTGTTGACCCAGCCAAAAATTCCCCAGCCAAGATCTATCAGCTTATCGAGCTCCATTCCATACCCTTTAAGTATGCGGTAGTCGTTGGGTCCGAAATAGAGCTTTCCGCTAAAGCCTGAGTTTGCAGCTAAGGGTAAGGATGCGGCGTAGAATTGGGTAAGGGAATCGTTTTCTTCCTCGTATGGGCGGGTGGTTAAAAGCGCACCGCGCTCCATAGGCTGATCGCCGATAAGGATTACCGAGAAAAAATCTTGCTTAAACGCCACCCATTCCAGGCGATCTTCGTCGATGAGCTCTTCATCTTCACTTGTTTCGCTTAAGTAATCGCGGCCTTTGTCTACCTCCTTGTAAAAGATGGAGCTTACGTTTCGCTCGGCAGTGATGCTTTTTTCGCTGTGCAGGGCGCTCAACTCCAATTGCAAACTGGGTTGGGTTACGATACCTTCTAAATCTTCAAATTCGGTTTTGAAAGCCAGATCATAACTATTGCCGCTCACAGTGTAGGTATTCCGAATAGATCGACCGCCTTCCAAGGGTAGGGTGAAAACAATTACCGTTTGCTGGTCTTCCGATATTTGTTTGGATTGGGAAGTCGATTCAAAATAGAAATCCGACGTATTGAAATTGCCGAGCGATGGATACGTGAAATTGGTACCTATTTTACCTAGATTTTCTTCCCAAAGCACCATTGGTAAGGAATCGTAGGTGTTGTACTCCTCAAGCGCTGCGTAGATGGGAACGCCTCCTTTGCTGCTAAATTTCAGATGAAGGAGGTCAGTTTTAACTTCGATTATCCGCGCTTCTCCTTTGGCGGCAACATTAAGTAGGCCATATTGAGCTTGAAGTTTCAGCTCTGCAGCGGCGGTGGCAGTGCTATCGAAAGCCGCTTCGGGTTGGAGCGTATCTATTGCCGAAAAGGTTTTTTCCACCTCGGTTTCCGCCAAGGCATTTTGCACGGTAGCCTGCGCAGCGGCCGTGCTATCCCGGATAAACTGCTCTCGGGCAACGGCTTCTTCGCTCGGACGCTGATAGATGCTGTAACCAATCAATAATAAGCCTATGAGCACTAGCCCGATGACGGAGTTTCTATCCATGGGTGTTTATTTGAGCCGACAAAGATACGCGCTTGAAACAAGGCTACAAGGGAATAAAGGATAATCGGCCATTAGCCGTTGAGCACCTCGCTCCCTACTTCGACGCTTGCTTTGATGAACTGTATGAAAAGCGGATGTGGATCGGCTACGGTACTCTTGTATTCCGGGTGAAATTGCACCCCAACAAACCAAGGATGATCGGTAATTTCTACGATCTCCACCAAGTTGCTATCGGGGTTTACACCGGAAGCGATCATGCCGGAAGCTTCGAACTGCGCTCGGTAGGCATCGTTGAACTCAAATCGGTGACGGTGACGCTCCGTGGTGCTTCCTGTTCCATAAATCTCGTACGCTTTGGTATTCGGCATAATGGCACATCGGAAGGCTCCCAGGCGCATCGTACCGCCCTTGGTCTGCACTATTTTTTGCGTTTCCATGAGGTCGATTACAGGGTCGGGTGAGTTGGGGTCGATCTCCGTGGTGTGCGCGCGAGTGAGCCCTAGCACATTGCGTGCGTACTCTATAACGGCGCATTGCATGCCCAAACAGATTCCGAGGAAGGGAATGTGGTTTTCCCGAGCGAAGCGTATAGCCTCGATCTTACCCTCGATTCCGCGCTCTCCAAAGCCTGGAGCAACTAATAAACCTTTCAAGTCTTTGAAAATAGAAGCGACATTGTCGGCGGTAATTTCTTCGCTGTGGATCCATTTTAGTTCCACTTTTACCTCGTTAAAAGCCCCTGCGTGTGTGAAGGCTTCAACAATGGATTTATACGAGTCTTTCAACTCAATGTATTTCCCAACTAGGCCGATGGTAATGGTAGTTTTTGGGTTTTTATGGCGCTTCAAAAATTCCTTCCATGCCGTGAGGTCGGCACGATCGGTACTTGGCAAACCAAGCTTTTCGAGCACCACTATATCGAGCTCTTCTTCTTCCATCAGCAGCGGCACGTCGTAAATTGTAGCCGCATCAATCGATTCGATTACTGCATTGGGAGCGACGTTACAGAATTTGGCGATCTTCTGCTTCAAATCGGATGTAAGTTCGTGCTCGGTGCGGCATACCAAAATGTCGGGCTGAACTCCGAGTTCCAGCAATTGCTTAACGCTATGCTGGGTAGGTTTTGTTTTTAGTTCGCCGGCTGCAGCCAAATAGGGTACAAGCGTAAGATGGATTACCAGGCAATCGGCACCCATCTCCCATTTCAATTGACGCACAGACTCTATATAAGGTAGCGATTCAATATCGCCTACGGTACCGCCTATTTCGGTGATTACAAAGTCGTAGTGGTAATCGTTGCCAAGCAGCTGAATACAGTGCTTTATTTCGTCGGTGATATGGGGAATGACCTGAACTGTTTTGCCTAAATAGTCGCCGCGGCGCTCCTTGGTTATTACGTTTTGATAGATCCGGCCGGTGGTGATATTATTAGCCTGCGAAGTGTCGATATTGAGAAATCGCTCGTAATGACCTAAGTCCAAATCGGTTTCGGCACCGTCTTCGGTTACAAAGCACTCGCCGTGCTCATAAGGATTAAGCGTACCAGGATCGATATTGATGTAGGGGTCAAGCTTTTGAATGGTTATGGAGTAACCCCGAAGCTGCAGAAGCTTGGCTAACGATGCGGAAATGATGCCTTTGCCTAAGGAAGAAGTAACCCCGCCTGTTACAAAAATGTACTTGGTCTTGTGACCCATAAGTGCCAGATATTGTGAAGTATAACTACGGGGAGTAAAGGTAGCATTTTACCCGTGCCAAGGGTAGTAACCCTTAACAATCGAAGCTAATAGTTTTGAACGTGCCGACGTTCAAGCCTTAGAAGCTGAAGATCAAACCTACACTGGGTAGTATAGGAAGTTGATTTACGCGTTGAGCGGTAACTCTGTCGACATAGAAAATATTAGGCCGGTCGTAAACATTGGTCAAACTAAAGTTTGCTTCTAGTTTAGAAAACTCCGAGAAGTTAAATGTTTTCTTGATCGAGAAGTCCAAGCGGTGGTAAGTCGGTAGTCGCCCACCGTTTAGTTCGGCATATTGTATGGTCGGCTCAGTGCCATTGGTTTGCGTTATATCGGTACTAATGTCGTCTACGAAGGTCTCTCCAAGGAAGAAGCCTTGGTTTTGTGTAAACGGGAACCCGGAACCAAAATTCCAGCGGGCGTTCACTTCCCAATCGCGCACCTTACCCCAGGTGTACGACACGAGGAAGTTGGCATTGTGGCGGCGGTCGAACACGGGGTTGTATTCTCGCACCCCATCCCAGCGATTGACAATAGCCAAGGAGTACACCGCCCATACATACCACCTGCGGGTTTCGTATTTCAAATTAAAATCAATGCCCTTCGCGTCGCCGCTTTCTACGACGAAGTCATTTTTTAGTATATCCGGAGCGTCGGCATTATCGCTGTTGAAAATTTTGTTTCTGTTGATATTGGTGAGCTGAGTAAACTCTTTCAAATACACTTCCACATTGGCGGTAAGCCTGGAAGAAAGATCGTATTCAAAACCACCTATTATATGGTAGGCGGTTTGAAGCGGATTTTTCACTTCGCGTACACTTCCATCTTGTTCTAGAAAAGAGTCTTGATTTACATCGGGAGCTACTAAGAATCCGTAGAATAAGTTCACCACGTCGCGGTCGGAAGTGGCAGAAATCAGGTTTTGAGAATAGAGTCCGCCCGCTGCCTTAATTCGAAAGCTCGGAGTGATGTTGTATTTGACTCCAACACGTGGTTCTGGCCGAAATACGCGCACGGACGCGTAATATTGAGCTCGAAAACCGAGGTCTAGAATCAAATTTCCGGTTTTAAACTTATAGGCAGCAAATCCGCCAAGCTCGGTGTTGTTTTCTTCTTGTTCAAATTGTAGACCAACGCCGTTGAAGAACGAAAAGTTGGTGCCAAAACCGCTGATGTCTACGCCGTACTTAAACTCATTGTCGCCTTGGAAATATTTGAAATTAATACCTAGGTCGAAATTTGAAATTCCAGAAGTTCTAGGGCGAAGTGCTGCTTGATTACTGCTGTCGTCATCTGGATCGGGGAGCTGAACGAGCTCAATTTGATAGTCGCTATAATTGAATCGCCCTTCCACGAGCACGGGGTTTCCTTGCGGCACCAAAACAAAATTTAAACCACCACCCGCAGAATTCCAGTTGAGGTCGCTGAATTCCTGAAAGATTACTTTATCCGTATAGTTGAAGCCGAATAAACTAAACTTGCTTCCAGTTGAAGAATTGAAACTCACCTTTCCGTAAAGGTCGGTGAAGTTAAAAGGAAGCCCTTCTTCATCGACGTAGTCATAAAGCAGTCTGGAACTTTCATCGAGGTAGGAATGTTTTGCCGAAAACATAAAGGACGAAGAGCTCTTGCCTTCATTCGTTTGCCGTTTCAGCGGACCTTCTATTATAGCATTTGTCAGAAAGGTGCTGGCTCCTACTTTACCTGTAATACGTCGCTTGTTTCCATCGCGCATTTTAATGTCCATGATGGACGAAACTCGTCCACCGTATTCGGCTCCAAAGCCAGCGGTGTAAATGTCTGCATTTCGAATGAGCTCGGTATCAAATACGGAAAACAATCCGATACTGTGGAAAGGGTTGATGATGGTCATACCGTCCATCAACGTGCGGTTTTGAACAGGTGAGCCACCGCGAATGTAGAGCTGCCCGCCCTGATCGCCGGTGAAAATAACCCCTGGCAATACTTGGAGATACTGAGCCAGATCGGGGGTTCCACCTATGGATGGGATTTGCTTGATTTCTTTTGGTGTGGCTTTCGTTACCGAAATCGTCACATTGGTTTGAGCTTCCTGCCTTTGGGCAGATATTTCGACCGCTTGAATGTTAATACTCGACTTCCTCAAGAACATTTTCTCGTTTAGAATCCGTCCGGGCACTATATTGACCGCCTTGGTGAGGGTGTCGTAGCCAAGATAAGTTATCCGCAATTGATAATCGCCGGCTGGCACATCGCTGATCAGGAAGTAACCGTTCACATCAGTACCAGCGCCCAGGCTCGTGCCTACGAGGTAAACATTGGTAAATATTACTGGCTCACCCGATTCTTCTTCGTATACAAATCCGCGGACTGAGCCATTTTGAGCTGCTGCGACCATGCTAAGTAAGGATAGTACGAGTGTGAAGAGAGTAAAGCGTTGTTTCATTACAGGCATTTCAGATTTCAAAAAAGAGGGCTAAGTTACATATATCACTTTTGCACGGAAGTTTTTTAACGATCTTAAGAGTAGATATTACACTAACGGTAGCATTCCGACAATCAGCGGAAAGCGAACTCTACTATTCGTATAGCAATCGTGCGGTAAGTTCCCTTACCAAATCGCCGGAATCGGCGTTGGAAGCATTAACCCCTTTGGCTTTAAGCTCAATATCATACAGCACATCCATCACACGGATGCTCCGCGGGAGGTTGTAAAGACGGGCTGCCTGAGCATAGTCTTTCACAAAGAAGGGATTCACTCCCAAAGCCACAGCCGCTTCTTTGTCGTTCATCCCTGGGCTTAAAGTGTGGTAGGCCAAAACTTTTGAGAAGAATCTAAAAAGGGAAGCTACTACCATCGTCACATGGTTGTCCTTGCTATCGCGGGCGAAGTAATCGGCTATCTGCAGCGCCTTAGCCGATCGACCGGTGGCTAACGCCTTTTGAAGCTCAAAAACGTTGAAATCTTTGCTTACGCCAATTAGATTGCTCACTAAGTCAATGGTCACTCGCTCTTGCGGTTTTAAAAATAACTTAAATCGGTCGAACGATTTTACCAGCTGTATCAAATCGGCGCCAACATGTTCGGCGAGAAGCCGGATAGCATCTTGGTCTATGGCTATATTGTGCTCCACCGCATAGCTCATTATCCATTTTTCGACTTCCCAATCGCGGATTTTCGCGCCAGTGTGGTACACGGCCACCTTTTTGAGCGTTTTGGCCAGTGCACTTCTCCCATCTACTTTTTTGCCCCGGTAGTTGAGCACAAACACGGTAGTGGGTACGGGCTGCTCAAACAGTGGCATCAAGCCATCGATCTTCTTCCACGCCTGAGCTTCTTTCACTACTACCACTTGTCGCTCGGCCATCATGGGGTAGCGTTTAGCAATGTTCACCACTTCTTCGGGTTTTACATCTTGCGCATAGATAATCGATTGGTTGAAATCGCGTTCGTGATCATCTAAAGCCAAATCTACAATGCGGTTAGTGAGGATATCCATATAGTAGGTTTCTTCACCGTCGAAAACATAAAGCGGTTGGAATCGCCTGGCCTCTATGTCCTTCAATATTTTTGGGAAATCCATTAGAACTTAAGGTGTTTCACCGATCGGCCATCGCTTGCTATTTCTTGCATGGCTCCGATTCCCAGCTGCACATGCGTTTCCACAAATAGACGGGTTACATCGGCGTCGCTATCAGAAGTTTTTACCCCATCGGGCACCATGGGTTGATCGGTGACCAGGAGCAAGGCACCGGTTGGGATTTTATTTGCAAAACCGGCTATAAAAATCGTGGCTGTTTCCATATCGATTGCCGAAGCTCGCAAGGAGCGCAGGTATTTTTTAAACTTTTCGTCGTGTTCCCAAACCCGTCGGTTGGTGGTGTATAAGGTACCCGTCCAATAATCCCTTCCAAAATCGCGAATGGTGGAAGAGATGGCTCGCTGAAGCATGAAGGCGGGCAGGGCAGGCACTTCGTCGGGGAGGTAATCGCTGCTCGTACCCTCGCCCCGTATGGCCGCAATAGGCAAAATAAAATCGCCCACTTGAATTTTCTTTTTCAAGCCACCACATTTGCCCAGAAATAGCACCGCCTTGGGCGAAATGGCGCTGAGCAGGTCCATAATCGTAGCAGCATTGGCACTTCCCATTCCAAAATTAATGATGCTCAAGTGTCCATGATGTGCACTGGGCATAGCCTTGTCGCTTCCCTGAACTTCCACTTCGTGCACGGCTGCGAATCGGTGTACGTAATGGTTAAAATTGGTGAGCAAAATATACTCACCAAAAGCGTCGAGCGCGACTCCGGTGTATCGTGGGAGCCAATTATCGACTATCTCTTTCTTGGTTTTCATTTACCTTCGTTTTGTGCAAGCCCTGAATCTACCGACCTTTCCGTTTAAAATAATCCGTGAGTCGGGTAAACTTAAGATTTTCGATCCGGTAAGGCGAAAGTATTTAATCTTAAGCCCGGAAGAATGGGTCAGGCAGCATTTTTTACAATATCTTATCACCGAAAAGGGCTTCCCTGCCGGATTGCTCCGAATTGAAAACAAGGTGCGATCGACTCAGCGATCGGGTAGGTATGATGCCTTGTTTGTAGATCGCTCAGGGCTTCCGCAAATTCTGATCGAGTGTAAAGCGCCGGAAGTGAAGCTCACCGAAGAAACCACCTTCCAAATAGCCCGTTACAATGCCACGTTGAAAGTGCCTTTCTTGGTTCTTACCAATGGTTTAGACCATATTTTTATGGAGATAGGCATCCACGATGGCTCGTTTAAAGTTTTTGGGGAGATACCTGATTACACGTACTTTGCTTCGTAATTTTGTAATATGAAAGGGTTTCTGGTGTGTTTTCTACTGCTATCTGGTTTGCTTCAAGCGCAGCAAGCTCAAAAATTGCCTTTGGAGCTGGCATATTTCTTAAAAACCGCCACCGAAGATCAACCTATTCCGGTGGTGTTGAGAGGAAATGAAGCAGGTATCAGATCATTTGTTCGAATCGAAGGAGGCCAGTTTTCGCAAATTACAGAGGGCATAATGCTTTGCTATCTCTTGCCGGCATCCGTAAGACGGCTAAATCAATGCGCAGGCTTAGATTTTGTCGAGTTTTCGGCTAGCAGGCCACAGCTTTTGACCGATGTAATGTTGCTCAACAACAATGTACACCCGGTGCATCAAGGGGCTGCTCCGTTGCCACAGGCATATACGGGTGCCGATGTAATAATGGGCTATGTAGATAGCGGCATTGAGCTAAATCACCCCGATTTTCAGAACAGCGACGGTAGTACGCGAGTCTTAGCAATTTGGGATCAAACTCAGGATGAGATCATTCCCTTTCGTGTTCCAGAACCTTACGGCTACGGCCAGGAGTGGAATGCCGAAGATATCAATGCGGGAATAACTGGTCACGACGATCAGGCTCAATTCTTTGGACACGGCAGCACCGTTGCTGGGGTAGGTTCGGGAAATGGCTTTGCCTCCGGACAGTTCAAGGGTGTGGCTCCCGATGCCGATATTATCGCTGTTTCTTCCGATTTTTCGCGTGAAAATTGGAAAATAAGCGTTGCCGAAGCTGTTAATTTTATTTTTACCAAAGCCGAAGCAATTGGAAAACCGGCCGTCGTTAATTTAAGTCTCGGCGATTATTATGGCTCCCACGATGGGCTCGATGCCGCAGCGATTTGGATCGATGAAATGCTCGAAGAAAGCAATGGTCGCGTGGTAGTAGCAGCTGCCGGCAATAGTGGTAACGTAGGCAATTATCACCTGAGTTACGATGTAACAGCTTCCGATACTGCCTTTACTTGGTTTAAATACAATCCCCAAGCGCTTGAAAGCGGGGCGGTGTTTTTTGAAGTTTGGGCTGATGCCGCCGATTTTGAAAATGTGCACTACGCCGTTGGGGTAGATGCCGTTACGCCTACTTTCCAATTTCGTGGGTATTCCGATTGGCAAACCATGGCCGACAACCTCGACGTTCTTGTTACAGATACGATCTTTTTCAACGGCCAACAAATGGGAATCGTAGAAACCTGGGCTGCGCTCCGTGGCGATCAGGTTTTGCTTCAAGTGGCCGTTACCCAGCCTTTCGCTACCAATTACCGTTGGCGGTTTTCTACTACGGGCAGCGGCAAATTTGATTGTTGGAGCTACGCACCCTTCGGTACTTCCGAAATATTTGCGACCGGTCTGCCTACAACCGCGGCTTACCCACCGATGGCCGATTATCGCCTTCCAGACAATGAGAAAACCATTGTTGACTCTTGGGTGTGTAGCGATAAAGTAATCGCGGTAGGGAATTATTACAACCGCGAAAGTTTTGTGAATTACCTCGGGGAGCTCACTACTTATCCGGTTACGCAGGGAGCAATTTCCTTAAATTCAAGCAGGGGTCCTACCCGCGATGATCGGCAGAAGCCAACTATCGCCGCCAGCGGAGATAATACGCTTAGCGCCGGAAGATTGGTACATCTGAACGCCTTGATTAATAACGAGCCGCATAAAGTAGCTCAAGATGGTTGGCATTATATAAACGGGGGTACATCAATGTCATCGCCGGTGGTGGCGGGTGCGGCAGCCCTCTATTTGCAGCGCGACCCGGAAGCAAGCTATCAGGATGTACGCGATGCGGTGATCGATAATGCTCTGGCCGACATGTTTACAGGGGTGCTTCCCGGATTGCAATTCGGAAATGGGAAACTCGATGTATTTGGCATGTTGACCAATCCTTTTCAAGTCACGGGCATTAGAGAAGGCGCGATTAGACCCACCTTCGAGCTCTACCCTAATCCTGCTGGCGATCGTGTAACGCTGCGCTTCGCAGACTCGCCACCCACTTTTCTGCTCTTAGCCGATCTTACAGGTCGGCAGCTTGCCAGCTGGTCTGGCCCGATGATAGCTGCTGATCTGGTACAACTTGATTTGCCTTCTGTTTCCAATGGTTGCTATATCATTTCGGGCAAACTCGAATCAGGAATTTTAGTGCAAAAGAAATTTATCGTCTCCAAATAGTATATGCTTAAATTTGCGGCCGATTAAACAAGTTTCCATGGATTTATCAAAAATTCTTTCCATCGCGGGTAAGCCCGGATTATTTCGAATTCTCAGCCAGTCGCGCGGCGGGGTAGTAGTGGAGTCGCTTACGGATGGAAAGAAATTCTCCATTGGTCAAACCCAACGGGTAAGTACCCTTTCCGACATTTCGATGTTCACTTGGGACGGAGATATGCCGCTCAAGACCATTTTTGAATCCATTCAGAAGTTAGAAAAAGAAGGTTCGATCGACCCTGACTTTTCGGATAGCGCAGCGCTTCGCACTTTTTTCTTGACCGTGCTTCCCGAGCACGATACAGAGCGCGTTTACGTCAGCGACATTAAGAAATTGGTGAAATGGTATAAGATGCTCCAGGATAAAAACCTGTTGGAGGCTGAAATAACTCCGGAAGCGGAAGAAGTCGTAGTAGAATCTGAAGATTCGGGGGCGGGAGAGGAGGAATAGTCTTTTCGCAACTTCAAACGGGTTGTGCCGCGGGCACTATTCGAGAATCATTGAGTCTCCGCAGAAGTATTAGAATCCCCAGTATTTACAACCTAAGGCTGCTGGAATACGTTACATCTACCATCGCTGAATTCAACCCACAAATGCAACTTT
>JBBQFC010000078.1:0-11561 GCA_038321615.1 Flavobacteriales bacterium
GGCTGAAATGCTCGCAAAGCCGGGTGTAGCTGCTGGTGGGAGTTGGGCGAGTACCGGATACGACATCCGAAACGAAAGCCTCATGACTTTTGATGGTTCGTCGCCTGTCGTGGGTTTTAGACCCATCGCGGTGCTTACACAATTCTGAAGTGCCCTCACCTTTATAGTTACGGAAGTGAAATCCACTTCGCATACAAGGAATCTTATTGAGCGGTTAGCTTTCGCATAATGTGACACTGGCATTTGTTTTTAACCAGGATAGATGTTAAATCGAATAAGTGGCGCACTAATCAACATATTCACCATCAGTTAACTGACTGACCTGAAACAGCACGTATCCAAAGCATTTGTGATTTAATCCATGTACAATCGAATAAACTCGCATCGGCGGGTGTATTTCTTTTAAGATACATATCTGAACTATTGTAGTTAAAGAGTTGATGACTATTTTATGCGTGGCGCACTCAACTCGACACCTGTAGTGTACGATCAATCGGTCCTTCAAAAAATTTAAGTTTTCACATGTCAATGAAGAAAAGCTTAATAACGAGCCTTGTTCAACTTAAATCAAAGGCGGAAGACGGTTGAAACAGCAAAGCAAATTTCTTGGATTTAAACAATTATAGGTCATTGCTTGTTTCTCCGGGATTAGGTCTTTATACAAGGCTAGTCATTCATTTCGTCGCACTTTTTAGAAACTCAACCGAATCAACCAAGGCAACCGCATATTCGAACTCTTCCTTTCAGACCGCACCAAGGAGCGAAGCGAAAAGGTTGTGCTTTCTATTGCGATTTTAAGTTTTCTGGTCCATCTTGTCATTATTTTTCTGGTGCAGATGGAATGGATTGAATCGGAATCTACGTTGGTCAAAAACCCTATTTCGGCCATCTATACCCCATTCTCATTCATTCTAATTTACGAAGTTTACCTTCTTATCTATTACCTTCCGAAATCGATAACCAACTATGTAGGTAAACAGTATGAGATCATTACGCTTATTCTGATCAGACGCCTGTTCAAAGATTTATCCGAGCTGGAACTCTCCTCCGATTGGTTTGCAATAAAGAGCGACATGCAGTTCACTTACGATGTGCTGGGTTGCCTATTACTCTTCTACCTGATCTTTCTTTTTTATCGGGAAAACCATAAAAAATATCTTGCCGGAAATATACGAACGGCAAAGGAAGAAGTCGATCTCCGCACCTTTATCCGAATAAAGAAAATACTCGCTTCCATTCTTGTTCCCGTTTTACTTTTTATCGCTGCGAGCAGGGTTTATAATTGGTTTACTGCCGATGTTTCGTTCAAAAATCTCAATAATATTTTCTTTGATGAGTTCTTCACCATTCTTATCGTAGCCGACGTTATTTTGCTGCTGACTTCGTTTTATTCGAGCGACCAATTCCACAAGATCATCCGGAATTCGGGTTTCATCATATCTACAATACTCATCCGTCTTTCGTTCTCTGTGGAAGGCATCATCAACACCGTACTCATTGTATGCGCTGTATTGTTTGGGCTGCTCATATTGATCATCCACAACCAGTACGAGAAGCAGAGTAGGGCAGAAGCATCGGCGATAATGGAGCATTGACGCTGCATCAGCCAGGCGATGATCAAAACCATCCTTCATTCTTGACGTGTTCAAAGTAAGGTTGGGATCTCCAAAGCAAAGTTGAAAGCGCAAAATCAGCAACCCCACGCCGGTAAGGCATTGAAAATTACCGCTCGACGGAATGTATCATAATAAATATCCATTCATTTCTACAGGCATGGAACCAGGGCTTTTGAGCCGGGCCAATGTCCAAATGGCTGCCCTTCCATTTCTTTCGCCCATACCATTTCCTTTCCCCATCTTTGCGGCCTGAAATTTAAAACCACCTAAACCCCAACTCACCATGCATCGCGAAATACACCAATGGCGCAGCGGAGCGCTTAATAAGAATATGGAAATAGTTTGCTACGGCCATTTTGGATTTTCCTTGCTTTTGCTCCCAACCGCCGGAGCCGATTATTTGGAATACGAGCGCTTCGATCTTATCGAGTCGATCCGCCCGCTGATCGATGCTGGAAAGATGAAAGTATTCAGCATAAATAGCATCAACCGCGAAAGCTGGCTAAACAACCGCATGGCTCCGCGCAATAAGGCGATTCGCCACACGCAGTTTAACGATTACGTATATAACGAAGTCCTGCCGTTCATTCGCCATAAATCAGGCGAGACAACGCCGATCTATATCGCCGGTGCCTCCTTTGGTGCGCTGCACGCTGCCAATCTCTTTTTCAAGAATCCTTGGGCACTCTCGGGCTGCATCGCTATGAGCGGAGCTTACGATCTTACTTCTTACACCAAAGGTTACTGGGACGATGACGTGTACTTCAACAGCCCGATGCATTACCTCCAGAATCTGAACGACGATAACACCCTAAACCAGCTACGCCGCAGCGGACATATTCATATTCTTAGCGGTAGCGGCGATTATGAAGCGCCCAATGCTTCCCGCTCTTTGGCCGCCTTGCTTACGCGAAAAGGGGTAGGCCACGATCTCGATATTTGGGGTCACGACATTAAGCATGATTGGCCTACCTGGCGTATGATGCTGCCTCATGTTTTGGGAGCGAAGTTTTAGCGCAATTTCCGTCGGAATGAGGTAACTCTTAAATTCGATTCTATTGCTTTTTCCGAAGCGTAACTCCAGCCGCAAAGGGCTGCGGATACATAATCGCGGGCGATGCCTTTCAATTCGGGCAGTTTGTGGTCAGAATATCGACCTTGGAGCCTGCGTTCATTCGAAAATTATCAGCAGCACACGCTGTATGTAAGCAGGAAAAACAGGATTGCTTCTCCTGAATTCACTTTTCGTAAAAAATAAGCGTCGAAAATTGCAAAATTGAACGCCGTTCAATTATCTTTGGATCGTTAATGAATTGAAATGGGAATCGCCGAACGCAAAGAACGAGATAAAGTAGAACTTAAGTCACGCATACTGGATGCGGCCCGGGCACTTTTTCTCGAAGAAGGATTTCACAAGACTTCCATGCGCAGTATCGCCGATCGAATAGAGTATAGTCCGGGGATTCTTTACCATTACTTCAAAGACAAAAATGAAATTTTCCATGCGCTGCACATAGAAGGCTTCGCCGAACTTGGGCGAAGAATGCAGGTGCTGTCGGCGGTGAGCAACCCCATCGAGCGGCTCAAGGCTATGGGGCGGATATACATTGGCTACGCCATCGAAAACCCAGATATGTACGATTTGATGTTCATCATGCAGGCTCCCCTCGATGCCTTACCCGATAAGTCGAACTGGGATGAAGGCGAAAATGTTTTCAACGGCTTGCGCCTTACAATAAGTGCTTGTATGAAGGCGGGTCATTTTAAAGACCACGAGCTCGAGTCTCTCAGCTTTATGGTGTGGAGCGTGGTGCATGGTATGGTTTCGCTCAACATTCGGCAACGATGCCACGTATTGGCCTGCCCGGACCCCAACCAATGTGTGGACGATGCCTACGGAGCGTTTGTTCAAATAATCGACCGAATGTAAATTTTTTTGCTCCCAAATTGAACGATGTTTAATATTCGAACCATGTATATACAATTTCAGATCACCTTCCTATTCATCACCGTGGTTTATGGATGTGCTCAGGCGCAGAATCCTTTGGAAGACTATATAGCCGAAGGCCTTGCCAACAACCGGGTAATAAAAGAACGCAACATTTCGCTGGAGCAGAGTGAATTGGCGCTGCGGTCGGCGAAATCGTATTACCTGCCTACGCTGAGTCTGGATGCTTCCTATACGCTGGCCGATGGAGGTCGAATTATCGAACTCCCCCTTGGCGATCTCCTAAACGGAACTTACAGCGCGCTCAATGGGTTAACCGGCACAAACCAGTTTCCCCAACTCGAAAACCAATCGGTGCAATTCTTCCCAAATAATTTTTATGATGCCCATGCCCGTATTGCCTACCCCTTAGTCAATGCTGATAGGCGGTATGGAGTTCAAATTCGCGATCGGCAAATGGAAATATCTGCGCTCGAAGTTGAAGTTTACAAGGCTCAGCTTATTCGCGATATCAAGGAGGCTTATTACAGCTTTGCCATAGCGGAAGCAGCGGTAAATATTTACCAAGAAGCCCTCAAACTTGTGGAGCGCAACCTGCGCAATAATCAATCGCTCTTGGAAAATGGGAGCGGTCTCCCGGCCTATGTGCTTCGGGCAGAAAGCGAAGTGGAATCGGTTAAATCGAAAATTATCGAAGCCCAAAACAAACGAAAGAATGCGGGCTATTATCTTAATTTTTTGGTAAATCGACCGCTCGACACACCCATCGATTACGCGCAGACCGATTTGGCGGAAGCTGAACTTATAGCATTCGATGGAGAGCCCGATGTGTCGCAACGCGCCGAAATCAAGCAATTGGCTGCAGCAAAAGAAATTGTGGAACTCCAAACGAAGAACGCCAAATCCTTTTTGATTCCCCAACTCAACACGTTTGTGGATTTGGGCTCACAGGCCTTTGAATTCGACTTCAACGAGCAATCACGATACTTTCTTTTTGGTTTGCAACTCTCTGTTCCTTTGTACAGTGGCAATCGAAACAACCTTGCGATCCGCGCCAGCAAACTCGACTTCGAAAAAATAAATCTCCAGCAGGCTAATACCACCCAGCAGCTTACCCTTGCCGCGTCGGTGGCCGAAAACAATATTCGATCGGCCATTTCGGCGCTCGAAAATACACGGAAGCGCCAATCGGCTGCGCGGAGCTATTTTAAGCTTATTGAAAACGGTCTCACCGCCGGCACCAATTCCTATATCGAATACATCGACGCTCGAAACCAACTCACCAACGCGGAGCTGGATGTGGCCATCACGTATTTCCAACTTTTGATCAACCAAGCCAATCTCGAGCGCGAATTGGCGCCGTCAAACCGCTAAACCATGAAAAACGAAATCAACTCTTCACTTCTTATTGCTTTTTTTGGCTTGCTCGCCGGAGCATGTTCCGAACCGGAACCCGATGCTTTGTCGGCCGCACAATCAACCATCCCCGTGACGGTTACCCCCATAGAAAAGTCAAACTGGAATCAACGCGTAGATGCTTCTGGTCTTTTTGCTGCCGAAGATGAGCAAATGATGGCCTTCAAAATCGGAGGCGTCATCGATAAAATTTACGTCAATGAAGGAGATGCCATTCGCAAAGGTCAGCTTTTGGCCAAGCTCAATCTTACCGAAGTAGCCGCCCTTACCGCTCAGGCTAAGTTTGGTCTGGAAAAAGCGGAGCGCGACTTTAACCGGGCTTCTAAACTTTACGCGGATAGTGTGGCCACGCTCGAACAATTGCAGAACAGCCAAACTGCGCTCGAACTAGCGCGGAAACAATACGCTTCCGCCGATTTCAACTTGGCCTACGCAGAAATTCACGCACTGGCCGACGGGTATGTTTTGATGAAAATGGCAAATGATGGCGAAGTTATTGGCGGTGGAATGCCTGTTTTGCGCACTTCGGGCGACGGGTCAAACTGGAAATTGGTGGTCGGCGTCAGCGATAAGGTTTGGGCGGCCATAAGCATTGGCGATAGCGCCGTGATTACTGCAGACGCCCTTTCCGGTGTGGAAATGACTTCGCGAGTAGTTCGAAAGTCGAAGGCCGCTGAACGCATGACCGGCTCCTATGCGGTAGAACTCAAAGTAGATCCGGAGCTTCAACAAAGTCTGGCATCGGGCATGTTTGGAAAGGCAGAAATATTTCTGGAATCGAAGCAAGAAACCTGGTTGGTTCCGTATGGGGCTCTTTTAGATGCAAACGCCGGAAAAGGGTATGTTTTCGTGCTGAACTCAGATTCTACCGTTCAAAAAGTAGAAGTGGTGATCGATGCTATTTCAGCCGAATCTGTTCGCGTTAGTAAGGGTTTGGAAGGGTTTGATCGACTTGTTGTATCCGGCGGTCCCTATTTGAACGAAGGCTCCAAAGTAGAAATTATCAAAAGCTTCCAGCCATGAAGATCAGCGACTACGCCGTAAAGAATTATCAATTTACCCTGGTTATTTTCCTGATGGCGATTGCCGTAGGGATCACCACGGTTATCAACATGCCCCGCAGCGAAGACCCGCTTATTGAAGCGCCACAATTCGCTATAATCGCGGTATACCCGGGCACCAGCCCTGCCGATATGGAGGAGCTGGTGATTGACCCCCTCGAAAAGGAAATCTATGGCTTGGAAGATATTAAGCGTATTCGCACCCGCACCCAAAATGGTGTAATGGTGATGCAGGTCGATTACATTTACGAAAGCGACGTAACGGAGAAATACCAGGAATTAACAAGGGAAGTCAATAGCCTGCGCAACGATTTGCCCGCCGACCTGTATAGTTTGGAAGTAAGGCGATTCACCCCATCGCAGGTGAATATTTTGCAAATCGGTCTGGTCAGCGAAAATGCTTCGCGTGCCCAAATGAAGAAGGCCGCGGAAAGTCTGCAGGAATCGCTCGAAAAAGTCGGGGAGCTCAAGCAGGTAGAGATTTTCGGAATTCCCGATGAAATAGCTCGCATCGATCTCCGCCTGGAGAAAATTGCTCAAATGAATATTCCACTCAATGCCATAATCGGGAGCCTGCTAAGCGAACTGGCCAATATACCGGGAGGCACGGTAGAAGCGGGCCAAAAAGCATTTAGCGTGAAAACAAGCGGCAACTATGACTCGGTGGACGAAATCGCCGCTACTTTGGTTTATTCGGCAAACGGTAAAACTGTGGCTCTAAGCGATGTTGCCGATGTGCGCCTAGATTATGAAGACAGTAAACACATCACCCGCCTGAATGGACACCGGGCGGTTTTTGTAACCGCTGCCTTAAAGGAAGGAACCAACATTTCGCAGGTTCAGAAAAAATACCTTCCCATCATCGAAAATTTTAAGAGCTCCCTACCCGAGAATATAGCGATGGAACTGAGCTTCGATCAAGGTGAATCGGTAAACGGACGCTTAAGCGGATTGGGCATCGACTTCCTTATCGCTATTCTTTTAGTTTCGATCACCTTATTGCCACTCGGCGGTCGGGCTGCTTCGATCGTTATGATATCCATACCGCTTTCGCTTGCGCTGGGAATTGTGATGCTCAATTACCTCGGCTTTACGCTCAACCAGTTGAGCATCGTAGGTCTGGTGGTGGCACTCGGACTACTCGTGGACGACAGCATTGTGGTGGTGGAAAACATCGAGCGGTGGATGCGCGAAGGTCATAGCCGTATGCAGGCCACCCTACTTGGAACAAAGCAAATCGGGCTAAGCGTGGTGGGCTGCACGGTTACGCTTATTATCGCATTTATGCCCTTGGTTTTCCTTCCGGAAGGAAGCGGCGATTTCATCCGCGGTTTACCCATGGCCGTTATTTGCAGCGTATTGGCATCCATGTTTGTTTCGCTCACCATTATCCCCTTTTTGAGCAGCCGCATTTTGAAAGAACATTCGGGTACTTACACCGGCAATCTCTTTTTGCGCAGCTTACAGACCGGAATTCACAAAACCTACGCCCCCGTGCTGGAAAGAGCACTCCGGCGTCCTGTCCTTACGTTGTTTATTTCGCTATTTGTTTTTATCGGTGCGCTCGGACTATTCCCGGTTATTGGCTTCAGCCTTTTTCCGCAATCGGAAAAACCCCAATTTTTAATCAATGTGATTACACCGCAGCAAACGCGGATTGGGGAAACCGACCGCATAACCCGCGAAGTTGAAACGGCATTGCTCGCCGCCCCGGATGTTAAATATTTTGCGACGAATGTTGGTCATGGTAATCCTCGAATTTACTACAATGAAATCCCCGAAAATGAACGCACCGATTATGCGCAGATCTTTGTGCAGTTGCAAAATGGAACCAGCGTTTCGCAAAAGCAGGAGATCACTGAAGCCCTCCGTCAGCAATTCGCAAACATCCCCGGAGCCCGTATCGAAGTGCGCAATTTTGAGCAGGGGCCACCCGTAAAAGCACCTGTTGAAGTCCGCATTTTCGGCGAGAATCTCGACACCCTGCGCTCCCTTTCGGCAAAAGTAGAGACCATGCTTAAGGCCAATTCCGGAACGATCTACGTGAATAATCCGGTGAGTAATTTGAATACGGAGATCAGCGTTTCCATCGATAAAGAAAAGGCTCGTTCCCTCGCGATGAATATCGCCGACATTGACCGCACCGTGAGGCTTGCAGTTGCTGGCTTAACGCTCGGCGAATATTCCGACGATGCCGGCGATAAACGCGATATCGTTCTAACCACACCAAAGGAAGAGCGGGCTTCGATGGCCAGTTTTCAAAATCTATACGTCAACAATATCATGGGTGCTCCCGTACCACTCGGGCAGGTCGCCGATCTTCAATTAGTCAGTTCTCCGCTCAGCATCGATCATTATAATAAGATACGTACGGTTTCAGTGACTTCTTTTGTGCAAAAAGGGGTCCTTGCTGATCGCGTTTTCACCGAAACGATCGAAGCGCTTGATGCTTTTGATTTTCCGGAAGGATATTCTTACCAATTGGGCGGCGAGTACGAAACTGGACAGGAAGCCTTTGGTGGATTTCAAACCGTAATCATTATTACTGTTTTCCTTTTTATCGCGGTGTTAGTGCTCCTTTTTAAGACGTTCAAAAGCACCATTATTGTACTTTCTGTCATTCCGCTCGGTTTGGTCGGTGCCTTATTCAGCCTTTGGATTACCGGCAATTCATTGTCGTTTGTAGCCATCGTTGGCCTTATCGCCTTGGCGGGAATTGAAGTGAAAAATTCGATTTTGTTGGTAGATTTTACCAATCAACTGCGCATGGAAGGCAAGGATCTAAATACGGCTATCCGCGAAGCAGGGGAGGTGCGTTTTCTGCCTATTGTGCTTACATCGCTTACGGCAATCGGGGGATTGATGCCCATCGCCATATCGACCAATCCATTGATTTCGCCCTTGGCTATCGTACTCATAGGAGGGTTGATTAGCTCCACCTTGCTTTCTCGAATCGTAACACCGGTTGTCTATAAGCTGATTCCCCCTAGAATAGTTTCTGGCACTCAAACGAATGCACAATGAGCCTGCTGGAAACATTGCGCCTGGCGCAACGAAGAAATGTTTTATTTCGCTTTGGTTTGCCTTATAGGTGCATCGTGCTGCCTGGCAATGACCAAAGTTTCGAATAGGCAGGTTTTGGGTATAAATGCCTGGATCAAACCTTTGAAATTTTGCTTATCAACCTTGATTTTTGCCTGGGCTATCGGCTGGTATTCGTGCTATCCAGAGCAGAATGGGGAGCTCAAATTCATAAACTGGCTTATTAGTGTCTGCCTCGGTTGGGAGATTATTTACATTGCCTGCAGAGCAGGAAATGGCCAGCTTTCCATCTTTAACATGAGCTCTGGTTTCTATGCAGCCATGTTTTCGGTCATGGCTATTGCCACTACCATCGCTACCTTGGCTCCGGTCTATTTAGGCTTGAAATTTTTTTACCCAGCCTTTTCCAGCACCGCCCGATTACTACTTCTGGGCCATTCGATGGGGTTTTGTGGTTTTCGTGATTTTTGCTTTTCAAGGTTTCGCCATGGGCGCCAACTTAGCGCATACTGTTGGGGCTCTTGATGGAGAAGGGCATTCCTTTTTTCAACTGGAGCCTGAACAAAGGTGATTTGCGCGTGGCTCATTTGCTGGGAACGCACGCCCAGCAAGCACTTCCAATTGTGTCTTTCTATGCTTTGCGCAACCTTAAATGGACACTGGTAGTGGCCGGATTCTATTTCCTTTTGGCCGCAATTACCTGGGCGATGGCCCTTCAAGGAAGGCCGCTGGTTAAAGTCGTATAATAAGGTATGGATACATCTAAATATGTAGATCGTTCAAAATCGAATTCCGTCCTGTTCGGTTAGGGTAAGGCGCAAAAGGTCATTGCTCGACTCCTCGGCTATGGCAGACAGAGATATGCCCGGTGTTTTCAGTTGCTGTTGGGCCCTTTGAATAAAATCCATTAACGTTTCGAGAAAGAAACGTTTAAAGCTGAAAATCGTCTCTTTACCGAAACAATGCAGGAGCTATTTGGCAAATATCGTAATCGAATACCTACCGTTTCCCTGCGGTTTGAGCGCTCGCTTTCCGAAAAAATCGATTGGGATGCCCGTGCGTTGAGCATCACAGGGGCGCGTGGAGTGGGAAAATCTACCCTCATGCTCCAGCATATCAAACGCGCATTGCCTTTGTCCGAAACGCTTTATGTCTCCATGTACGACTTCTATTTCCGCAGTCACACGCACACCGAAACCGCCGAGACGTTTTACTTGAATGGTGGTCGCTATTTATATTTGGACGAAATCCATAAATATACCAGTTGGGAGCGCGAAGTAAAGTCCTTCTATGATTTTCATCCCGATCTACATTTGGTTGTTTCCGGATCTTCTATTTTGGCGCTTCAGCGTTCCGAAGCCGATTTGAGTCGAAGGATGCTGTATTACCACCTGCCCGAGCTTTCGATTCGAGAGTTTTTGGCGATTAAAGATTATATTGAGCTACCGGCTGTAAGTTTAGAAAATGTATGTACCGATCATGCCACGCTTGTGGATAGCATCAAGCAGGCTATTCCTTCACCGCTCAAATCCTTCACCGATTATCTAACTTTTGGAGCATACCCATTTTTTGCGGAGCGCACCGACACCTTTCTTATCCGTATTCACCAGCTGATAAATGTTATTGTCGATTACGATCTTCCCGAAGTCCGCACTATCGGGGTAAGCACCCAAGCGAAGTTGAAGAAGCTCTTGTATGTGCTTTCCACTTCCGTGCCTTTTACACCCAACATCGCCAAACTTGCTACGCAGATTGAAACATCGCGCGTTCGCCTGCTGGAAATGCTGGATATGCTAGAAAAGGCTCAACTTATTCTTAACCTGCACAGTGCGTCGAAAGGAACAAGTTTCTTGAACAAGCCCCAGAAAATTTACTTGCACAATACCAGTCTCATTATGGCCTTAGCCGAAGGTGCGCCAAACGTGGGGAATCTTCGCGAAACCTTTTTATTCACACACTTGGATGGTGCCGGACATCACGTTACCTATCCGAAGACTGGAGACTTTTTGGTGGATGGAATTACGACCATTGAAGTCGGCAGAAAATCGAAAACTAAATCGCAGATTCAATTCGTTCCAGACGCCTATCTCGCACTCGATGCAGTAGAATATGGCAGTCCAGGCAAAATTCCGCTCTGGCTTTTTGGCTTTTTATATTGATCCATTTCGGCAACCAATCAAGCAAACTTCACACATGCTGATCGATCAAAATCGAATTTCCGTCCGGGTCGGTTAGCGTAAGGCCTTCGGTTTAGAGTTCCTTTAGGATCGGGCGCACATCGTCGAATTTTTCCGAAAGCTGCGCATATTCATCCCATCCGTGATTGAATGTTAAAAAATTACCTTCAAATAAGCTTTGGAAAAGACCGATCAAGGGTTTTCCAGTTTTAATAATAAGGTAGCTGTGGGCTGTGTCGCCACCGAAAGGGGTAAACCCAGGCTTTCCGTAGAAAGCTTTTGAGATGGCGAGGTCTTTTAA
>JBBQFC010000079.1:0-11282 GCA_038321615.1 Flavobacteriales bacterium
CCCTTCCCTGTTCTACTTTACTGCACATAAGCGCTCACATATATGCACCAACCTATATGCAACACCAAAAGCGCCACCCCTTTCTATCTTCTCAACCAACGATAAAAATCTTCGGTGACTTCCATCCCCGACTGCAAATGGAATGACCGAATACCCAAGGCATTGGCGGCGTCCACATTGGCAAGGGTATCGTCCACAAAAACCGCTTCTGCCCGCTCAATTCCATATTCCGACAGAAATCGCTCATATAATTCTGCTTCAGGTTTCCGCGCTCCTAATTGATGGCTATAACCTATCCCTGAAAAAAGGCTTCTAAACTTTTTCCACCCAAATTTCGCATCAATCATAGCTTCGAAACGGACGATGTGAATAAGGTTGGTATTGCTCAAAATATAAAGCTTATAATCCTTCGAAAGCTTCTCCAACCATTCGAACCGCTCTTCGGGAAAATCGCCGATAAGGGCGCACCAGGCATCTTCTAGTTCTACTGCGGTAGTGGCGGGCACAAAAGTTTGAAGAGTGGCATAAAAGTCTTGAGATCCTATAGCCCCGGTTTCCAGGGCATGAAATAAGGTGGATTGCTGATCGCGGTGGTAGGACATATCTTCAGGAGCGATGCCCAATGCTGCAAAGGCATCGATGGTATGCTGGAAATCGATATTCAGCAATACCGCACCAAGATCAAAAATGAGGTGTCGAATTGGAAGCGATTCTTTCATGGCTGCAAAAATGGCATAATGCCTGCTATACAAGAAATGATTTGTGTATTTCTGCAAAATCTTTTACTTTCGCGTCCCGCATTTGGGGGATTAGCTCAGTTGGCTAGAGCGCTTGCATGGCATGCAAGAGGTCATCGGTTCGACTCCGATATTCTCCACTACAAATCAGCCGAATGTTTCATTCGGCTTTTTTTATGGCCATGTTTCAGTTCAGGCCAAAAGTAGGGCAATTCGCGCAGCGCTTCATCGCATCAAACCGCATTTACCTTGCAAATAGGGCTATTCCAACGAGCGCCTACGAATTCGCAAATCCGAATTCTGAATTCAAACCAATTTCGTACCTTTGCACCCGCATTTTTTTTCTCCTAATCTTCCCTGAATGAAGCTCTCGAAGTTTAAATTCAAACTCCCCGCCGAACTAATCGCCCAATACCCCTCGAAAAACCGCGACGAAAGCCGCATGATGGTCCTGCACCGAAAGGATGGAAAAATCGAGCATAAGGCTTTCAAAGAAATCATTGAATACTTCAAAGACAATGATGCCTTTATAATGAACAATACCCGCGTTTTCCCCGCTCGCCTTTATGGCAACAAGGAGAAAACCGGAGCGCAGATCGAAGTTTTTCTCCTCCGCGAGCTAAACCGCGAGAGCCTGCTTTGGGATGTACTGGTCGATCCTGCACGTAAAATCAGAATAGGCAACAAGCTTTACTTCGGCGAAAATGACGAACTGGTAGCCGAAGTAATCGACAATACCACCTCACGCGGCCGCACACTTCGATTTTTGTTCGATGGCAAGCACGAAGACTTCAAAAAGGCTATTACCGCTCTCGGCGAAACGCCAATACCCAAATATATCAATCGAAAAGTTGAGCCTCTTGACGACGAACGCTACCAAACCATTTTCGCTAAGGAAGAAGGTGCTGTGGCTGTTCCTACCGCCGGAATGCACTTCTCGCGCGAGCTGATGAAGCGCATGGAGATCAAAGGAATTCACTTCGCCGAAGTCACTTTGCACGTAGGTTTAGGCACATTCCGCCCGGTGGAAGTGGAAGACCTCACCAAGCATAAAATGGACAGCGAGCAGATGATGATAACGGAAGCCGCCACGAAGATTGTGAACAAAACCAAGGATGAGAAAGGTAAAATTTGCGTGGTAGGCACTACCGCCATGCGCGCCGTGGAGACTTCTGTTTCTACCGATGGGCGCTTGAAGCCGTTCGACGGATGGACCAACAAATTCATTTTCCCTCCCTACGATTTCGAAATCGCCGATGCGATGGTAAGCAACTTCCACGAGCCAGAAAGCACGCTTTTGATGCAAGTTGCGGCATTTGGCGGGTACGATAATGTGATGAATGCCTACAAAATCGCCATCAAGGAGAAGTACAATTTCTTGGCTTACGGCGACGCGCTACTCATTGTGTAAATGAGCCGCAGGGCTGTAATAATTGTAGCCGGTGGCACCGGTACGCGGATGAAAAATAAGCTCGCTAAGCAGTTTATTCCGCTGGCGGGAAAACCCATCATCCTTCACACTATTGAAGCCTTTCGGCAATACGATCCCGATATTGAGATTGTAATCGTACTCCACGAGAGCCTATTCGAAGAATGGAATGCCCTACTCAAAACGGAGAATTACACGGCCGATTTGACATTGGTAGCCGGAGGTGAAGAGCGCTTTCACTCCGTGAAGCTCGGCCTGGCCGCCCTTCGATCAAACGTAGAGCTCGTAGCTGTGCACGATGCTGTGCGGCCCTTGGTTTCGAAATCCACCATACAAGCGGCTTTTGAGATGGCAGCCCTCAGCGGAGCAGCTATACCGGTGGTGCCCGTTACCGATACCATCCGTCAAAATTTGGGCAATAAAACCAAGACCATTCCTCGCCATACTCTATCGGCAGTGCAAACCCCGCAGTGCTTTTCTTTCACACTCTTGCGCCAGGCGTACGAGATTCCCTACCGCGCCGTTTACACCGACGATGCATCGGTGGTGGAGCAAGCGGGCCACCTTATCTCATTGGTGCCCGGCAACCGGACGAATGTGAAAATCACCACCCCGGAAGATTTATACATTGCAGAAGCCCTATTGGAAGCAATCAAAAAGCCTAAAACAGCTTAAAGCTAAGGTTAAATCAAAAACCCTGCTCCACTGGATCGCCGCTTTCAGCGAGCAGGCTACGGACGCGCAGCGCGAGCAAATACGTTCCGCATTTGAGCAATGGCGGGGTGGCAACGAACAAATGGACGGCGTTTGCCTCATTGGGTTTAAATTCTAATAGCGCTCTGTGTAGCTCGAAGCCGCCTGAATTGGAGTAACTTCGCGCCATGGCAGGCCTCATCGATATTCGGAAGCTACACGAAGTGGAGCTCATTGCATCGCTCGAAGCGCTAGGCGAGAAAAAATTTCGCGGTAAGCAGGTGTATCAGTGGCTCTGGACAAAGCGGGCGCGGCATTTTCAGGAAATGACAGACCTTCCGCTCAGCCTGCGAACCGCCCTGGAACAGCACTACGAGATACGCTCGATCACCATTGCCGATAAACAAGTAAGCCACGATGGTACCATAAAATATGCCTTTCGACTGCACGAAGGCCACGTGGTAGAGGGGGTGCTAATCCCTACCGGTAGCCGAACCACGGCTTGTATTTCATCGCAGGTAGGTTGCAGCCTGAGCTGTAAGTTCTGTGCTACAGGCAAGCTCAAACTGATGAAAAACCTGGAGTCGTATGAAATTTACGATCAGGTAGCAGAGATCTACCGAGATGCGGAATTGCTCCGCGATAAACCGCTCTCCAACATTGTGTACATGGGGATGGGCGAGCCGTTGCTCAACTACAAAAACGTGCTTCATTCTACCGAGCAAATAGGAGCAGATTTGGGCTTGGGTATGTCGCCCAAACGGATCACCGTATCCACAGCGGGGATAGCCAAAATGATTACCAAACTTGGCGACGACAAAGTGCGTTTCAATCTGGCCTTATCGCTTCACGCAGCCAACGACGCTAAGCGCAGCGAGATTATGCCGATCAACGAGAGCAATACCCTGGAAGTATTGGCGGAAGCCCTGCAACATTTTTATCGTCAGACAGAAACGCGGGTAACATTTGAGTACATCATTTTTAAAGGTTTCAATGACACCCTCGACGATGCCAGGGAGCTGGTGCAATTTTGCCGAAATGTACCCAGCAAGGTGAACATTATAGAATACAACCCCATCGATGACGGCGAGTTTCAGCAGGCCGATCCTGCGAAAGTCGATGCCTTCGCCCGCTACCTGGAAAGCCGAAATGTTGTAGTAAATGTGCGCCGCAGCCGAGGTAAAGATATCGATGCCGCCTGTGGGCAGCTGGCCAATAAAAACAAGGCAGCCTTAAAATCCGAATCCGAACTTTAGCCCTGCTACAATGCCCCATTGGGTAGAGTTGCTGGGCACCACGCTGAAGGTGCTCGCATCAAAGATGTCGGTGGCTACCACGGTGTCAAATTCGCGGAAGCGAACAGCAGCGCCAATAAAAAAGTCCATAAACAAATTGCTGGTAATCCCCAGGGCTTGGTAACCCACGGCCAGGCTCACCGTGCGGTGCAACCGGGTGTCATCAAATTGGTCGCCGGTTAGCTCTCCGGCAGTATCTACCACAGCGTAGGTGGTGTAATACTTTCGCTCGCTATAGCCCAAGGCGGTGTAAAATCCGCCTAATTCTTCGGCTGCCCGGAGGTACTTTCGCAGCGACAAGCTATAGGAGTAGCCCGTGCCGATATCAACATTGCGAGCCAAATTATCAAGCGAATAGTCGTTCCAGCCGGCTGCATAATTCCTTCGGGTGAACCCCACGCCTGCTTCTGCGCCCCAACCGGGAGCCAAAAACCGCTCATAATAGAACGAGAAATCGCCGACAATGATCTGCACGGGGTCGTATTTAATCGCGTTGCGGATGGCATAAACCGAATCGGGCTCGTAGGCATCTTCCTCGAACTGGGCGAAGGCAGGAAGTGAACTCATTAAAACAAAGAAGCAAGTATATTTGTAGATTGTATTCCGCAAGGGCTGGGTTTCTTTCTGGCTAAGCGACGAATATAAAGAGAAATATGGGCTCACTGCGATGCATTCTTATTCTTTCAATATCCTTCTTCGGGCTTTGCCAAACGGTGGTTTCGCAGGAATTCGAACGCGTGCTTTGGGGGCCCATGCTCGACGAGCAGCGTGGTAACGAAGTGCTGCACACCTTTGCCACAGCAACCAAAGATTTCATCGTAATCCGCGAAAATAAACGGAAGCGCGAAGGTTTGATTATTGAGCGCATCGGTGGAGACAGCCTAAACTTAGTGCTCTCGAAGCCCTTGATACTTCCCAATCTCGAAAATTCAATTGCCGCATACTACCAACCCCTTACTTTAGGTGGCAAGACCTACCTCGTCGCCACTGCCGACGACCCAAATGGTTTGAACGTTTTTATCATCGCCTTTGAGCTGCTCGAATCGCTCGACTTGGCTCCCCGACCCATCGTGCTCGGCATAGGAAGTAGGCCAGCATTGATCAATAAAAATGGCTTTTCCCTTCGTGCCGATAGTGTAAATAATGTGTTGGCACTGCTCATCCCAATGGAATTTCAAGACGGGAAAAATGAAAAATTTGAGCTCCGTGCATTCGATAGCGATTTGAAACTTAGATATGAGAAGAAGCTCGAAGTCCCGCATAGTTCGGAAAATCTGGTTTACGCAGGTTTGGTAGTCGATAGCCTGAATGCCATATTTGTTCTAACCGGCATAGCCGACCCAGCGATTGACACCCGCAATGGCCGCCGAAATTTGGGAAGAGATTTCTCGCTTTTCAAGTACAATTGGGCGACCGAAGAACTCAAAGAAAAGTCGCTTTCGCTTGGCACCAAATGGCTCTACGATGTCAAAATGTTTCGAAATGCGGCTAATAATATTCAAATTGCGGGTTATTACAGCAATATGATTGACCTGGTAATGGCCGGAACTTTTTCGCTCGAGCTCAATAGATTTGATTCGCAGGTTATCAACCAAGGTATTAGTCCGTTTGGCCGCGATTTTCGCGCCATGCTTCGACCGCTAAATGCCGGTGGCTCCGATACCGAGTTGGGTATGTTTTATATCGACAATGCCTATCAAATGGATGGCGGCAGCGCCATGATAGTAAGCGAAAAGAGCTATACTTCTACAACTACTATTTTCAATCCCGCCACAGGGACCTATTCCGTGGTGAACATTTTCAATTTCGACGAGGTGTTGGTTACATCCATGACGGCTAAGAGCAAAATTGATTTTGCCATCATGGTTCCTAAATACCAATCTTCCGTGCGAGGCCCTGGCTCGTACACTTCCTACCGCTCTTTTCGCCGAGGCGATAAAACCTATATCGTATTCAACGATCACGAGCGAAATACGAGTCTCTCCTTCAACGATACGAAAGGCATTCGCCCCTTGAACAGTGCCTCAAGTGCAGTGCCTGCACTGATATCGATAGATGCTACAGGCGAGATGAAAAGAGTAGCCACGCTTTCCGACGGAGTCTCCCAGCCCATACTCGACTGTCGCTACCTGGTAGAAGCCAGCGATGGGGTGATATTCATGGCCACCATAGGTTCGCGCACCCAATACCTCAAATTGTGCTTCGAATGAAGGACAGCACCATTATAGAAACACGATCGATGGATATTGTCGCCGTTAAGCGAAGCGTAGCCCCCGAACTCGAAGAGTTTGAGCAGCGCTTCAAAGGAGCCATGAAGAGTAATGTAGCCTTGCTCGATAAAATAACCCACTACATTGTAAAGAGCAAGGGCAAGCAGATGCGCCCCATGTTCGTATTTCTGAGCGCCAAACTTTGCGGAGGCGTAACCGATGGCACCTACACCGCAGCTTCTTTGATCGAATTGCTGCATACGGCCACGCTCGTGCACGACGATGTGGTAGATGATGCCAACATGCGCCGTGGCTTCTTTTCGATCAACGCCCTTTGGAAAAATAAAATCGCTGTTCTGGTTGGCGATTTCTTACTCTCGCGCGGCCTGCTAATGAGCGTTGAAAAAGGCGAATTTGAAATGCTTCGAATCGTAACACAAGCCGTAAGCGATATGAGCGAAGGCGAGCTGATGCAAATGGAAAAAGCCCGAAAGCTCGACATAACAGAGGAAGTATATTTCGAGATCATTCGTCAAAAAACGGCTTCGCTCATTGCAGCCTGTTGCCAGAGCGGTGCCTTTTCGGCAAATAAAGACCCGGAAACTTCCAAACAAATGCGAGCTTTTGGCGAGGCTGTGGGAATAGCCTTCCAGATTAAAGACGACATATTCGACTATCAAGCTTTAGCCGACACCGGAAAACCGACCGCCATCGATATTAAAGAACAGAAAATGACGCTTCCGCTCATATTTACGCTCAACAATGCAAGCCGGTCGCTTAGAAATTCGATTATTAACACGGTTAAACACTATAATACCGACGCCACAAAGGTCAAAGCTGTAATAGCATCGGTGTTTGAGAGCGGAGGTATTGAGTACGCCGAGAAGCGGATGCTTGAATACCGCGACACCGCCATTCAAATTCTTCATAATTTTGAAGAAAACGAAGCCCGCCTGGCTTTGGAAGGATTAGTGAATTACACGGTAAATAGAAAGAAATAGAATATGCTGAAAATGCGACACATACCTGGCTTGCTGGCCATCGTGGCTTTGCTTTGCGCCTGTAGCCAAGGATTTGAAGAAGAAACTGCTACAATCGAGCCTGTTAAACAGGCCAATCCAGTAAAAGAGGAAGTAGAGTATTACGAAAATGGGGTGGTCAAAATGCGAGGCCGCACCATGGCCGGTCAGCGTATCGGCAAATGGGAGTCGTTCTACCCAAATGGCTATAAATGGAGTGAAGTAAATTACAACAGCGGTGAGCGCCACGGTCCTTCCATATCCTATTACCAAAATGGGATAATGCGCTATCAGGGTAGATACGACACTGGCAAACGGGCATCCATTTGGCAATTTTACGATACGCTAGGCATCACTATTCAGCAAATAAACATGGATACCATGGCGCAGACCAGCCCCTTGCCACAATGATATCGAGCGATAGCATAGACCGCATCATGGAGGCCATCCGCATTGAGGAAGTGGTGGGCGAATTTGTGCAGTTAAAACGCGCTGGATCAAACTACAAAGGCCTGAGTCCCTGGTCGCAGGAGCGAACCCCTTCTTTCTTCGTGTCGCCGGCCAAAGGTATTTATAAGGACTTCAGCTCTGGAAAAGGTGGCAACGCCGTAAGCTTCCTAATGGAGCTCGAGAATATGACCTACCCGGAAGCGCTGCGTTTCCTGGCAGCCAAATACCGCATTGAGCTCGAAGAAACCCAGATGGATCCCGAGAAGCAGGAAGAACTCAGCATTCGGGAATCCTTGGCTGTGGTGAATGCATTCGCATTCGAACATTTCGAGCGCAACCTTTGGGATACCGAAACGGGACAGAGCATCGGACTGAGCTATTTCCGCGAAAGGGGATACACCGATCAAACCATTAAAACATTTGGCTTAGGATACTCGCCCGAGAAGAGCGACGATTTCTTAAAAACGGCTCTCGACGCGGGGCATAAAAAGGAAAATCTCCTCACCCTTGGGCTTGCAAAATCCGGCGAACACGGCGACTACGATTTCTTTCGTGGGCGCGTAATGTTCCCTATCCGCAATGTGAGCGGCAGGTGTATCGCCTTCGCAGGCCGCACCTTGCGAAGCGACAATAAAGTAAAATACCTCAACTCGCCCGAAAGCGAACTTTACGATAAGAGCAATACGCTCTATGGAATTTTCGAAGGCAAGCGCAACATCATCCAGCAGGATATGTGCTTCCTCACAGAAGGATATACCGATGTAATATCGCTCCACCAAGCGGGGGTGGAAAATGCGGTGGCATCTTCCGGAACTTCCCTTACACCCGGGCAGATCAAACTTATAAAGCGCTATACCTCAAACGTTACCTTGCTCTACGATGGCGATCAGGCTGGGATTAAAGCCGCTCTGCGCGGTATAGACCTACTGCTCGAAGCCGATATGCGGGTAAAAGTATTGCTCTTCCCCGACGGCCACGACCCCGACTCGTATTCCAAGGCAGTGTCGCAGACCGAATTTGAAGCCTATCTAAAAGCAGAGTCGAAAGATTTCTCCGACTTCGTACTCAAAGTATTGCTCAGCGAAAGCGGCGACGATCCCATAAAAAAAACCGATGCTTCACGGAGATTACTCGAGAGCATTTCGAAAGTAAACGACCATATTGCCCGCAGCGTTTATATAGAACGAGCGTCGAAACAACTCGGTATTCCCGAGCAGGCGCTCTACAATGAGCTGAACAAAATACTGCGTCGAAATCAGCAACAGCGCAAAAGTTCGGAGTTCGAGCCAAGCCCTGCGCCCGACGTAAATGTGCCATTGCCGCAACAGAAAACGCAGGAAGAAGCCGACATTCAACTCTACGAAAAGGAGATTGCACGGATCTTGGTAAACTACGGCGATAAGGAATTTGAGCTCGATTTGATCAACGAAGATCAACAGATGGAAACCATGAAGGTATCGGTAGCCGAATTTATTCTGCACGATCTCGAAACCGATCAAATTATCTTCGAATCCGAAGTTTGCTCGGCCATTTTAATGACCTACAAGCTATCGGTCGATACCGAAACGGCCCTCCCCGACCCGATGGTTTTCATCAACAACCCTAACCCAGCTCTGAGCCAAACCATAGCAGAAATGATAGCCAGTCCGCATGAATTGAGCGGCAACTGGGTGCTGCAGCATAAGATCTACACCGATCTGGAAACAGATAATCTCAAGCGCACCGTTTTCGACCCGCTCATGCGGCTTAAGCTATCGCAAGTACGGCGGCAATCCAGATTGATTGACGCCCAGCTTAAAGTGGCGACGTCGAACGATGAAATCGACCTAATACTCGCCGATAAAATGAGATGGGACGAAAAGAAAAAAGAGCTGACTTCCTATTTTGGAACCACAATCTTGTGATGTAAGCCAGATATGAAGGAATTTTTCAATCACTCATTCTACCAATCCGACGTAATTAATATTTCCGTTGGCAATATTCTCCTGCTACTCCTGCTGGCATTGCTTACGCGAATTGCACTCCGGCTGTACCGCATTACCATCCATCGCAGGGTGCGGGCCGCCGAAATCTTCGATCACGAAAGGGAGCAAATCCTGCTTAAACTGGGTCGGAGCATCATCATTTTCATCGGCGTATTAATCGCCATTTACAGCCTCAACATGTATTCGGCCTTGGAGATGGTGTTTGATTTCCAGTTGCTCAAAATTGACAAAGTATCGGTCACTCCAGGCAAAATTATCATTCTCGCGTTTATCCTTATTGCCACCCGTGTCATTGCTCGCTTGGTGCGGGTAGTGCTCAAGCAAAACCTATCGAAGAAAGCATGGATCGACGAAGGCAAGGAATACACCATTTACAAGCTCACGAAATACGCGCTTTATTTCATCGCGGGCATCATCGCACTTACCAGCGTAGGGCTCGATATGAAATTGATCTTGGCCGGTGCTGGCGCCTTATTGGTCGGTATCGGATTTGGATTGCAATACCTTTTCTACGACTTAATTTCGGGACTTATCATTCTCTTCGAAGGCCCTATCAAAGTAGGCGATGTGATAGAAGTAGAAGGATTGGTGGCCAAAGTGCAGCAAATAGATATTCGCACGTCGAAAGTGATGACCCGCGACGGGAAGTATATCATCATCCCCAACTCCAAATTGGTAGGTGAACGGGTTGTAAACTGGACCCATGGCGCTACACTTACGCGCTTTCAGATTAACCTTTCGGTAGCCTACGGAAGCGATACTACCTTGGTGAAAGACGTGCTTTATAATTGTGCCCTTCGCCACCCAGACGTCAGCAAAAACCGCGAAATCATTGTTCGTTTCGAAGATTTTGGCGATAGCGGTTTGGAGTTCGGGCTGTTTTTTTGGGCAAAAAAAACTTGGGTGGTAGAAACCCTTCAAAGCGAAATCCGATTCGACATCGACCGGCAATTTCGCAAGCACCAAATCCAAATTCCTTTTCCACAGCGCGATTTGCATATTCGCACTTCGGGCGGTGTGACCAGTGTTGGGCAGATGTCCGACGTGTTTGAAACAGGAAAGGGTTCGGGGAAATAAGGTACCTGGGCTTCGGGCCGTTGTTCGAGCGGCGGCGACATTTCCACTCACGACTATTTGGCCTTTTAATCACGTGACGGGGATTATGGGGCATTGTTAATATACGCGGTCAGGTCGAGTGATTTTTGAAGGAGCAGAGCGGATTCAAAAATTGTATCGAGACCCGATGTGACCGGAATTTTAGTTCCATTGTGAAAAACAACATTCAGTCAGGTCGAGTGATTTTTGAAGGAGCAGAGCGAATTCAAAAATTGTATCGAGACCCGGTTTTGATTCATCACGCGTCTCGATACAATTAAAAGGCCACTTCGGATTGCTATTTCACTTCAGATCGTCGGCCCTTTAATCACTCGACGTGACAGGGATAATAGGGTATTGTTAAAGAAC
>JBBQFC010000080.1:0-10951 GCA_038321615.1 Flavobacteriales bacterium
GGAAGCCGCTTTAAAAAAATAAAAACCGATAAGCCGGATTCTGTTCTTCGCCCGAAGGCGAAGCGCCCATCATTTATCTACCCGATTCGTCGCCGAATCGATCTATCGACCTACCCTCCCAGTTTGGGCGAGCAGCCCTCAAACCTGGGTTTACATGGTCTTTCAGTCCGCGAGGTTTACCCCCCTTGCCGATTGCCCGGCAAGGCTATGGGCTCTTACCCCACTCTTTTCACCCTTACCTCTGGCCTTCGCCGAAGGCGGTATCGTCTCTGTGGCACTTTCTGTCCCGACTTTCGCCGGTCCTTCCCGTTAGGAAGCGCGGTGCCCTGTACTGTCCGGACTTTCCTCCCCGACCGAAAACGCACAAGTGCGCCACGGCCGCAGCGATGAGCTGGTTTTCGGTAAAGGTAGTGGTTTGAGCATTGCCAAAAATGTATCTTTGCCTCCCTTCTCAAGCGAGAAATTCACGGTATAATTTGCCATTGTAACATGAATAAACTGCATAACGAAGAAGATTGGCGTATTCTTAAAAAGCGTATGGAACAAGGCAATGACGCCCGCGTCACCATTTCCTTTTACCACTACGCACTTATTCGCAATCCTCTTTTTTTCCGCGATTACCTCTTTGTAAACTGGTCGCAGCTTGGTGTATACGGGCGCATCTATGTGGCGCGCGAAGGCATTAACGCGCAGCTCTCTGTGCCCCGCGAGCAAATAGATGCTTTCCGCGATCAGCTCAACAGCATCGTCTTTCTCGAAGGAATAAGGCTCAACTTAGCCATCGACGACAACGGAAAGAGTTTTTACAAACTCGTGATCAAGGTGCGCGATAAAATCCTGGCCGATGGATTAAGCGACGAGACCTTCGATGTGCGCAATACAGGTACTCACCTACGAGCAGCAGCATTCAACTATTTGAGCCGGGACCCAAACACTCTGCTCATCGATATGCGCAACCACTACGAACACGAAGTGGGCTATTTCAAAGGCGCTGTTACCCCCGACGTAGATACCTTCCGCGACTCCTTGCCCTATATACTCGAGCAGATTAAGGGTTTAGAAGACAAGAATCTGGTGATGTATTGCACCGGTGGTATCCGTTGCGAAAAAGCTTCGGCCTGGTTCAAGCATCAGGGTTTTGAAAAAGTGTATCAACTCGAAGGCGGCATAATCGAATACGCGCGACAGGTGCGGGAAGATGGGCTGGAAAATCGCTTCGTTGGGAAGAATTTTGTGTTCGATGAGCGCATGGCTGAAGCCATTTCACCCGAAATCGTATCGCGCTGCCATCAATGCGGAGAGCCCGCCGACAGCCATATAAATTGCGAAAACACGGGTTGCCACATCCTTTTTATTCAATGCTCCAGCTGCCGCGAAAAATATGAATCGTGCTGCAGCGCGCCATGCCAAAAAGAAATGCACTTGCCCGATGAAGAGCAGAAATTCAAACGCGCCGGACTCGATCGGGGTAACCAAACCTTTCACAAAGGGAGGTCGGAATACCTCGATCATAAAACGGTGCATCTGCCGCTCGAAGAAGCGATTGCCAAAATCAAAGGCGTTTAGCGAAAGTCGGAAGTTGCGATACCCCGGGCTTCTTAAGATGCCTGAATAAGAAGTTCATTCCGTCCAAAATTCAGAATGTAGAATGCTGAATTGAGAATTTAGAATTCAGAATTGAGAATTAATTCCGCGTTTGAAATTTTAACACTTTTCGAAACGATAGCCGCAGATTGTATCTTACCTTGTCATCGCTATGATCGCCTTTCGCAATTACCTTGTTGTGGTTCCGCTCTTTAAGGTCGACGAACGCATTGCCGGCGGAAGTAGGGGCCTGATTGGAAGGCTCAAAAGTTCCGATATTCAGACCGATGTTTACCTGATAGGGATAGCGGTTGAAAATGCCACCGAAGTGCGCGACTGCTTTGAAACGCTGTTGCAATCTGGGCTCACCTACAACGAACGATCGGGGAGCAGCGATGATTTCACCGTTGTAGCCAAAGAAGGTATTTGGTGGACCGTGCCTTGGCTGGTCAATAACCGCGATGGTTGCTGGTTCATAGCCGATGTTGAAGCACCTGTTTAAAACAAACTATGATGGAAAATCAATTGAAAGATAAAGTAGTACTCGTCACCGGCGGGAGCTATGGTATAGGTTACGGAATAGCAGAAAGCCTATTGAAAATGGGTTGTCGGGTGGCCATTACCAGCCGCAAAGCCAGCTCCGCGCGCGAAGCTGCCGAAGCGCTGAGCGCTGCCACGGGCGGCAGCGCCACGGGGATTAAAGCCGACGTGCGCTCGCTCGAAGAGATGAATCAAGCCATGGATGAGATCAAATTGATCTTCGGAAAGCTTGACGTACTTGTTGCAAATGCCGGAATCGGCCACTTCGCCCCGATCGACGAACTAACGGATGAGCAGTGGCATGAAACCATCGACACCAATCTCACGGGGGTATTCCATTCCGTAAAGGCCGCCATACCCGCACTCAAGAAGTCGAAGGGCTATATTATCACCATTGCCAGCCTGGCCGGAACGAATTTTTTCGAAAAGGGAGCCGCTTACAATGCCAGCAAATTTGGCTTAGTAGGCTTTACGCAGGCCATCATGCTCGATCTCCGACCTTACGATATAAAAGTGAGTACCATTATGCCAGGTTCGGTGACCAGTTATTTCGCAGGTCATACGCCAAATGACGCCGATGCCTGGAAAATTCAGCCCGAAGACATCGGTCAAATGGTAGTTGATTTGCTCCGCATGAATCCGCGCACGCTGCCTTCAAAAATCGAGGTGAGGCCAGCGCGAACTGCCAAGTCTTAAGCGCCTACTTTGTCGCTTTTTAAGCCTTTAACGGCGTGTTTTTCAATATAGGCTATCACTGAGCCGGCGATATCTTTTCCCGTAGCCGCTTCAATTCCTTCGAGACCGGGCGATGAGTTGACTTCCAGCACCAGTGGTCCACGCTTGGATTCGATCATATCGACCCCGCACATATTGAGCCCCATAGCTTTTGCAGCGGCCAATGCCAAAGCGCGTTGTTCGGCAGTAAGTCGTAAAGCTTTGGCTGTGCCACCCTGATGCAAATTGGAGCGGAACTCCCCTTCCGCACCCTGCCGCTTCATAGCTCCTACCACCTTGCCTTCTACTACAAAAGCGCGGATATCGGCGCCACCGGCTTCTTCGATAAACTCTTGAAGGAGCATATTGGCCTTAAGCCCGTGAAATGCTTCTACGACCGATTTGGCGGCTTTTTTGGTCTCGGCGAGTATCACACCGATTCCCTGGGTGCCTTCCAGCAACTTGATTACGATGGGGGTTCCTCCCAATTCATTGATCAATGCGGGAACATCCTTTGGCTGATTACTGAATATACTTTTCGGAATACCGATGTCGTGTCTGCTAAAAATCTGCAGGCTGCGCAGCTTATCGCGCGAGCGGGTAATGGCGATGGATGAATTGACCACGAAGGTATTTTTCATCTCAAATTGGCGCACTACCGCCGTGCCGTAGAAAGTTACGGAAGCCCCGATACGGGGTATTACCGCATCGATCCCCACCAGTTCTTCGGCATTGTACATTATCCGCGGATTGTTGTGCTCGCCGATCAGAGAGCACTTCAGGTGATCGATCACTACAGCTTCGTGGCCGCGCTTTTCAGCGGCTTCCACAAGGCGGGCGGTGGAATAGAGATTCGCGTTTCGGGAAAGAATGGCAATTTTCATAGCGTATTTGGATCGAGTGCATAGCTCTGCGAAACATCAATTAAAAAGTGGTTTTTTAAAAATCTCCGCCCCAAAAGTACGGAGTAATTCATCGTGCTGCGGTCGGTAAGTGTAAGGTCGGTGCGTTTTTCTATGTGCCCTAAGCGAATTTTAACCTTTACGACATAGCGCTCCTCAAATTGGCCATTGGAACTCTTAACCTTTCGGCTTTTAAATTTCTCGAATCGCAGCACCCGTCGCGATCGCTTTAGGAAATGACAGCAGAGCACTTCCTTGCCACCCATCGTCTCGAGCCAGATTTTATCGCAATGCGCGCTACTCGTTTGCGCACCGCTGTCTATACGGGCAACAATTCCCGTTCGCTTTAGCTCCGGGAAATCAACGTATTCCTTGTTGCCCACGATAGCTTTTTCAGTCAAACTCACTTCATTCTTCAAACGCCTTAACTTTTAAACAGATCGCCAAAGATAAAAGATTGAGCACAGCCTCCCGATGCGACTTTTCGACCCTACCTTCGGTAAAAATTTACATCCCATCGCAAGTAATCGATTCCATATCTGCGGCGAAACCGTCCTTCCCGGGCAATCATCCACCATTACTGCCAGCATAGCCCGACTGCCTTCGCGCACCGCGATTGATCTTCCCATCTACGTATTTCGCAGCCGCGAACCCGGGCCCATTGTGCTTTTGAGCGGTGGGCTTCACGGCGATGAAATAAACGGCGTAGAAATCGTACGGCGCATGCTCGAGCGCAAAACCTTTAAGAAACTCCTTCGTGGTACCGTGGTGGCCGTACCGGTGATGAATATTTTCGGGTTTCTCAACTTCAGCCGCGAAGTTCCCGATGGCAAGGATATCAACCGCAGCTTCCCCGGACAAGTCAACGGTTCGCTGGCTTCTCGGGTGGCACACTTTCTCACGAAAAATATAATTAGTACCGTCGATGTCGGTGTCGATTTCCACACCGGTGGAGCATCGCGCCACAATTATCCCCAGGTGCGCTACGCCGCTCAAGACCCCAAAGCCTTCGATTTAGCGAAAGCTTTTGACGCCCCAGTACTCTTCCAAAGCAATTTGATCGAGAAGAGTTTGCGCAAGCAGGCCTTTAAAATGGGGAAGACCATATTGGTGTACGAAGGTGGCGAGAGTCTCCGACTCGACGAATACGCGATCTCCGAAGGAATCGCCGGTGCGCAGCGCTTTCTAAAATCGCTTGGTATGCTCAAAACAGCGCCCAGCCAGCAAATAAAATCCAAGCAATGCACCAATTCGTCATGGCTGCGCGCCAAGCGATCGGGCATCTACACCGGCGTAAAACTCTCGGGCAGTGAAATCAAAAAGGGCGATCTACTCGGCTATATCACCGACCCCTTCGGCGAATTTCGGGTGAAAGTGCACGCCCGCCAACACGGGATTATTCTCGGCCATAATAATATGCCGATTGTGCATCAAGGAGATGCGCTGCTGCATATTGGCGATTTGGGGTGAATCAAAATTTAAATGGAGATCCTGTGCGGTAGCGCGCTAGTCCCCGTGCATTCAGCTATCATGCCCCTGCCCGCCTTCCGGCATACAGCGTTTAAATCCATTTGCGGAAGCGGCGAAAGGAGCTTTGAAATGGGAGAACATGCGCTATTAAATCGTACGGCTCCGAATCAATAATAATAAGCCATCCACAGCGCATTCTCAGGAATCTCGCTGTGGGATGAAACCACCACTCGCTTTGGACTCGCAGCCATCTCTTCCGACCCTGCGTGGACGCTTTCAACCTTGTATTCAATAAAGTTAAAGCCCGCTCCTAAATCAACGCCAATCTCATAACTTGTTTCAAGATTTCCATCTTCCAGGTTGGTAGTTTGCACACAACTCCCTTTAAAATCGAAATTCCTACCCACGTACACCAACTCGAAGTATGAGCCCGGAACTGCATCTCCATAGCCGGGGTCGTTCACCCATTTGCACATGGCCGGATCAGAAACCAGCGTTATAAACCCCGCAATTTCTTCGTCTGCAAACAAGAACAAGGGACCCGTTTCCAGCGCTTCCAGCTCCTTTTCATTGGAGAACAATTCTTGAAAATTATCGCAAAAACCAAATAATTCAGCAATCGTAATCCAATAGTCCTTCTTTACGGTTTCTGGAATTTTGCTGAAATCCATCTCCAGATCCACCGTTGCTTTGCCCGATTTATCTAAGTTTCCCAAAGTGACCTTTTGATCCATGCCAAACGGGGTGGTAGCAATAGTAAGCGGTTTCGAAGGTGCGGGACTCACCACCGCCGTGGTTTGCGCAGATGCAGTGGCTAGCGCAAATAAAAACAGGGGTATCAAAATGGGCATTTTCATAAGTGGCTCGATTGGTTTTGTCAAACGTACGCAATACACATTTAATAAGTGAGTAGCGAAATCTAGGGATAGCGCTGTAAATCGGGAGGAACCAACTTGGCCGACATGAAAGAAATATGAATTTTATGGAATCGCGGTGCGCGGCTACATCTTGGCATTCCGGGATTTTGGGGTAACCCGAAATTCGATTGACACAGGGATTTTGGAGAAAACGTAACAAGCAAATTTTCCGATTTAATTTGATGTAGAACTATGTCACATCGAAGAAATCGGATTGAACCTATTACCGCAACTACCCGCAGGTGCGCTGCAACCACATGATGCTGAAGCTTTGGAATTGGCTACAACATTCGACACATTTTTAACACTGCAAAACAATTTGCTCGTGAAAAGCGGCTGCAAGCAAGCCTTAAATGGGGAAAATCCTTTTGTTCTAAGAAGGATGAGAGCACTCTCGTCGCGACAAATTCTCGATTTCGGAAGGAATCGCCAGAGCACAGCGGTTCCAAAATCTCATAACGCTCAAAGCAGTGCGAATTATCGTTTTCGCTCCAAACGCTCCGGATTGTAGACCTGCGGAATACTCCCGAGTAGCCAATCAACCAATTTCCCTTTCAAGCTTTTGTTAGCTGCATCGCATGATTTACTCCTTCAAATTTAGAAGTGTTTCGCCTATTTCATTGCGCAATTTAGTCGGCACTCCTACCTCATCTGCAAATCTAGGCCAGCTGTTTACAGTTGTGCTGATATCATCTATGATCGCGGATGCATTCTTCGAACCAATAGATTCGCCAATTTTGAGCAGGTCACTTTTAGTTATACCGCTTCTCTTGCCATTAATACTCAAGGCATGTTGGCTTACCCATTCGCTACCTGGCCGAAAGGCATGGCAAAGATCATAAGCTGGTGCCAACTCCCATGTTCCACCCTGCTTGAGTAAAAAAGAAAAATTCTTGGTATGATCATCACAATTTCGGGCAATGACATTGAACACCATCCTTCGGAACAACTGTTCCGCATCGGGGTAGCTTAATTTTAGCTCGCGCAGGCACTGAAATAGCTGCTCGTAACTGAAACTATGCACTAAGTTGTAATCGAAATGCTTCATAGCGCAGAAGGTCTGTACATGATGTTTCACATCGCCACCTGCTCTATCAAATCGCTTAGTCATAAAATGGGCTCTTCCATTTTCCTCCATCAGCCGCGATGGCATCATTTCTATACCGCTCGCCAAGGCCATGTGATAGTAGGCCATTTCTACTCTGCCGTAACCCATCGTACGGCCTATTTGGACATCGCTTACGCCGTCGAACTTTATCAACCAATGCTCGAATCCCTTGGGAGCAAAAGTCTGCCCTGATTTTACTTCCCCACTTTTTTGATTCCAGGCAATTACCGCCTTAGGTCGGGCACCTCCGGCAGAAGTACCGATTTTCAACATATCGAGAACGGCTTGCTCTTCGTCTTTTTTCATGGAAGTGCTAAATCGTTCCCGCTGTTCGAGCAATTTTTGGGCTGTATTAATCAGCGTTTCCATTTCTATGGCAAATGTTCGCTTCGTTGCTTTCAACACTGCGGGCTCAAATTCCAAAGCACCCATACCGCGCGTGCCAATAAAAGAAAGCATCTCTACTGGATTCATATCGCCTTGCGGTCGACCTTGCTGAGCCAACCATATATTAATCAGCTGATTTCCATATTTATCTGGCAAGGAATCTGCAAGCAATCCAGGGAGTCCTCTGAAGGTGTCAAATGCTGAATTTCGCTCTTTTGTAATTTCCGGAAATGAATATACCCTTTGCCGGTCCGCAAGCGGCATTTTCAAGGGAGCCAATTCCCAATTTAATCGTTTGAATGCTGAATCGTATTCGAATCCAGCATAACCCTTTCGAGCATCCCAAGCTACTGCTCCCACTAATTGACCCCAAATGTTGATTTCCGCGACCTGCATCATTTACCAATCTATCTTAGATTTGGACTCCTCGTTCTTAGATGGTTTAGCTCTTACCCGTTGACGCTTTTCCTTTTGCAATTTGGCTAAAGCCAAAGGGCTGAACACTTCGCGCACTTCAAATACTTCCAGCACATGCAATTGATCCAATGTACGCAATACCTGAATGAGCGTAGCAAGGGTAACAGTCTCACCCCGCTCCAGCAAACTCAACGTTGAGCGGCTTATACCAGCATCGCGCGCTAGGACATCCTGGGTTTTGTTTTGATCCATGCGATGATGCCGAGTAAAGTTGCCCATAAGTTCTAAAAGTGATTTATCACTCTTTTCATTGAATGAATTATCAGTCATAATATGCTCTATTCAACTTAATGAATGATATATAATGCAAATATAGCGTTTTTAATGCAAAGATACGCCAGTATCAAAATGCAGAATTCCAATTGCCGCGACACAACATGAACGAACCAATGTATTGGCCAGAGCTACTTCAAAAAACGGAATTTATCGACCAAAATCAACAGGATTCCCTTACTTTCGAAGCCGCAGAATTACCAAAACCGCCTACCAATAATATAAAGCCGGCCAAAGCAAATCTGAGCCACCGATTAACCATTAACCTTTAAAAATGAAGCGCATCTTGTTATTTTTACTGGCCGCATGTACCGCTGTCCATTGCAATAAAGACGACGAAAAAGACCAGTCTGCAATCGACAATGAAATCATTCTCAAATACATCGCCGACAACAATCTGGATGCCCAAAATGTGGGCGGCGGACTCTATTTTGTAGATGAAGAGACGGGCACCGGCGCAAACCCCACGCCATCATCGACGGTAAGGGTGGCCTATCGCGGATATTTTACCAACGGACAGGTTTTTGACGAAAGTAATCCAGATGGAATCGTCTTCGGTCTCAACCAGGTCATTCAAGGCTGGACCACGGGAATTCCCTATTTCAAAAAAGGTGGCCGGGGCACGCTGCTGATCCCATCCGCATTGGCTTACGGCAGCAATCCCCGCAGCGGCATACCGGCGAATAGCGTACTTATTTTCGATATTCATCTGATCAATATTCTTTGAACCGAAGTCCCAAAGAAATGGGGACGCTCCTGTTTTTCCCGGCTGCGGTCTTGCCGAGTTTTTGCTTTTTGGGAATGTCGAGAATCTGTTTTTATGACGATTTGGCTCTTTTCATATCCTAAAGTTGAAAGTCATCTGCTTTCCATATGTCTGAAGAAAGAGACCAATTACCATCCATCACTCCTACTCCGGATAAATAATGCGAATAGCTGACTTGGCAAAATTACGCGCAACGCTTCGGGAAATGTTTCCCTGAATCAAACAGTGTGCATAATTGGCCTTAATCGGATCGTGCACCGGTTCCAATCCGAGCGATCGGGCGTGGCGAGCGATCAGCGCATAAAGCCTGAACCGACTCCTATCTTGAATGGCATGTGAATGCGTGGTCAGCCTTTCCACATCAACTGACAAACCGTGTTCACCACTTTTTAGGCTAAAACTTGAAGAAGCGGAGCTTCCGTCATCTTTTATAAAATTAGGATTCAAATACTGAACACGGCGTAGCAAAAGATCAGCATCGTGAATGGTTTCCGGCATCGGGCAGGTCAGGAATTGAAATGTTCAATCAGCTGGCGGAAAAGAGCGTCAAGGCTTCCTTCTGCAACAGCTACATCATTTTCAAAAAGGATTAATTCACGCGCTCCTTCCGGTAAAAAAATTCTCCAGCTCGGCAGATTGGGATAAGGCATTGTTCATACGCCAAAAGTCCAGCTAGCTACTCAAATTGGAGAGATAGCCATGACCTGTCGGTCTTTTCGCTTATGATTTGAATGGCTGCACCCAATGCCAATGAAATTTGCTCGGAGAAAAAGTTGAAGTCTCACGTTTCATCACTCGGAACTTCATCCCATCGTATTAAAACTTACCCAATCGATTTCCCCGACGACACAGCTTGTCGCAATGACACCCTATTTTCGCATTAAAATAAGAATACATGGAAACAAACATCAAACAAAAGATTCTAAACAGCATTGATAAAATTTATGAAGAAGCCGGGAGCTGCGAGCTGAAGTCAGAATTTTTCGAATTGGTAGATCCCGAGCTTTGTATCTTATGTGCGTATTTTCGAACATCGAAAATTCAGGCATTTCTGGTCGCAATAGTTATTGTACTCAATTATAAGGGAGACTCAGTTGACCTGAATGATCTGAGCAAATTTTTTCATTTAAATCCTATAAAAATTCTTGAATACATTGATGATCTTGAATATCTGCACAAAGTGAATATTTTGAAAAAAGAAGTCTCCCGTCACCGCATGCAACTTACCGGAACGAACAACCAGTTTACCATCAACGAGAAGATCACTGAAGCCATTCTTCAGAATAAACCCATGCCTGATCTCGAATCCGAAAAGTTTGAAAATGCCCTCTGTCTGCTTAAAAAGCTAAATGACCTTATTGACGAAAGGAGTGATGAAAAAATCTCAACTTCCAAGCTTTTCCGCAAAGCCAGCCAATTGATCGATGAAAATAGCCATTTCCCTTTAATTGAGAAAATAAACGCTATTCACCTGAATACGGATGACAATTTTTTATTCCTTTATTTGATATGGCAGGTCATAAATGGGCATCAGGAAACCGCTCTGGGACTAACGCTGGAAAATATTTTCGACAATGTGAATATCCGTATAAATTATATGCAGGAATTCTATCACGGCAACAATAAATTGCTCGCAAATGATTGGATAAAAATCGATAAAGCCAATTTTTTCAATAACACGTATGTCTCAATTTCGGAGCGGTCTATTCAACTTTTAAATGAAGTGGGGATCAATCTTTTTGCCAACGAAGAGAAAAGCGACAACATCATCAAACCGGAAGATATTCCGCAAAGGGAATTGGTTTTTAGCGCA
>JBBQFC010000081.1:0-10859 GCA_038321615.1 Flavobacteriales bacterium
ACTAAGCGGCGATCAGGAAGTGCCCGAAGTGGCTACCGCTGGCAAAGGATCCGGAATTGTGAGCATCGATCGCGATCAAACAAATGCCCATTTTATGATGGTGGTGAACGATTTGACCGGGCCGCTTGCCATGGGCCATTTCCACAATGGAGCGGCAGGAAGTAATGGAAACGTAATTTTTACTCTTAGCGACTTTTTTGACCAAGCTGAAATTTACGACGGCGCATTCGGATACTGGGATGCTGCAAGCAGCACTCCATTTGATGCAGCGGCTGCTGCCGCCTTTCGCGAAGATTTGGTGTATGTAAATATTCATACATCCGCCAACCCATCAGGAGAAGTGCGTGGTCAGGTGATTAGAAATTCTATCTGCAGCGAGAATGTATTAGGAATATACCAAGCTCCCGTGCGCAGAAATTTGACGATTTTCCCCAATCCAAGCAAGGGCCAAGTGCAGATCGAATTAGGCGATATTATTGCACCAACGCAAGTCGTTCTCACGGATATTTCTGGAAAGACCGTGATAGCGCATAATCTTACTCAAAATACTACCAGCCTATTTACGCTCGATATCAGCGGAGTAGCTGCGGGTATGTACGTTTTGAATATCCGTGCAGACAAGGCTATCTATACCGCCAAGTTATTTGTGGAATAGCAATTCGGGCTTTACAACAAAGAAGAAGGGGCACTTAGGTGCTCCTCTTTTTTTTACCACTCCAGGAAGCTGACTCCGATACCAATGGTAGTTTGACTGTGGTTATAATCGATCAACGTTTCGCCATAGCCAGTAAAAAACTGGAATTGGAGACGCAAGTTGCTAATTACGGGCAAAACATAATTAAGCTGCAGGCTACCCCGATTTAGCTTATTGAAAGGAGTGGTAAATACGGCGTAGGCTTGATGATTGCCCCAGCTATAGATCACATCGAAAGCTGCGCGACCAATATAATTGGAGATTTCTGGATTCTCATCATCTTCGTCTGGTATCCGAATCCAAGGCCGGGCATTAAGCTGCCAATGTTTATGCGTTAATATGGCCACAAACCGCACCCTGTTCCAACTCCGCGATAAGGGCAATACCCGGCCATTGCTTTGATGCACAAATCCGCCACCCAGCATTCGGAGCTTGGTGCTGCCCCAGCTCAAATTCATTGGGAATGTCAAGAAGATCTCAGGTTCGTAATTCAATTCCCGAAAAGGGCGGGAAAGCTCTACGTTGTAGATTTGCCAATGGGCTACTTGCGTGTAAGCAGCCCAAAGGTCGCCGTAATCGCCAAAAACCCCTTGCCAAAGCTTGGCTTTCAAACTAATTTGGAACTTGGCTTCGTAGCGATTGAGAGAAGCCGAAGTGTCAACGACATAGGCCGGATTTTCGCTTCGGGGCATTCCGTTGGGATTATCGGACCATCGGCCGGCTGTAACGTATATAGGTTGATAGGGCAATAGTTTGAAAATCCCTTTTCTAGTTTCCGGAGTCAACTCCCATTGCTCGTCGAGACTGATCGTATCGATCTGCCAATTTGCCGGTTTCAAGTCTTGACTACGACTTATTTGCGGGGCTAAGCTGATGAAGCAGGTGGCTGTAAAAGCCGCTATGGACGGCCAAAACATTCTTTTCATAGCCGTGAATCTAATCCTTATTCCCAAAAATTTAATAGTGGTAGGAGGGCTGCATGAATGGCCTTGTTACCGCAGACCATGGTTCGAATTTTCAAAAATTCTTCTCCACCGTGAAAATTGGTAATCAAGCCTCCGGCTTCGCGAACAATTACCGCACCGGCGGCACAATCCCAGGGTTGAAGGCCATATTCGTAAAAAGCATCAAACCGTCCGCAAGCCACATAAGCCATGTCGAGCGCGGCTGACCCCAACCTGCGAATGCCGCGTGTGGCTGCATTTACATTAGCCAAAACTTCCAGATAGGCCATTTGCTTTCCTTTATTGTCGTAAGGAAAACCAGTGGCAACAAGCGAATGGGCCGCCAGAGTCTCGGTCGATACATGAATGGGATCTCCGTTTAAAAAGGCTCCTTCGCCGGTCGACGCGCTGAAGCATTCATCGCGTTCGGGATCATAAATCACCCCCAAAATCAAATCGTCCCCTTTTTGAAGCGCCACGCTTGTGCAGTAACAGGGTATGCCGTACAGGTAGTTGGTGGTGCCATCGAGTGGATCGATGATCCAATTGTACGCAGCACCTATTTTTTGGCTGGTACCTTCTTCGGCTACGAAACCAGATTCGGGAATCAGCTTTTCCAGTGCCGATACAAACATTACTTCCGCTTCTTTGTCGGCGCGGCTTACCAGGTCGTTGGCCCGGCCTTTGAAAATAATATCGCTCTTGGCGATGGAACTCCTTTCAGATTTTAAGAATTGGCCGACTTCCCGGCTAATTTTTTCAAGTTCGGCGCGCAAATCAGGCATAAATTCTTTCGGAAATTGGGATTGTAAGTGCGATTCCGTCGCGGTCAATGCCCGTAATTTCTCGCTCGCAAATCGTATTCACGAGATCGGCATTATACGGCTCCTTGACTTTTATATAATTACGGGTAAAACCGTGCATCATGCCCGCTTCTTCTTCGGCTTCGAAGAGAATAAATTCACGCTGACCCACCTGCGATTGATAAAATGCTTGTTGCTTCTTTTTCGACAAAATGCGCAACCGCTTATTTCGCTCTTGGCGTACTTCCATCGGCACTACATCGGCAATGCGCAAGGCGGTGGTATTTGGTCGCTCGGAATAGGTAAAAACATGGAGGTAGGCGATCGGGAGATCTTTTAAGAAATCGTAAGTTTCTTCGAAGTGAGCGTCCGTTTCTCCAGGAAAGCCGGTAATAACATCCACACCGATGCAGGCGTGGGGCATTCGACTAATTATATCTTCAACCCGGCGAAGGTAGAGGTCAGAACGGTACCGGCGGCGCATGGCTTGCAGAATAGTGTCGGAGCCCGACTGAAGCGGAATGTGGAAGTGGGGGAGGAATTTCTGGCTATTTGCTACAAATTCAATGATTTCGTCGGTCAATAAATTTGGCTCGATCGAAGAAATACGAAATCGCTCAACACCGCCTATATTGTCGAGCGCCCGAACAAGGTCAATAAAACCTTCATCGCTTCCGTGCCCAAAATCGCCAATATTTACGCCTGTAAGCACAATTTCTTTTGCTCCTGTATTTGCGGCATCGCGAGCGATTTGGAGAGTTTGAGCAATGCTTCCGCTGCGCGACCTGCCACGGGCGAGGGGTATGGTGCAAAATGCGCAGAAATAATTGCATCCATCTTGCACTTTTAAGAACGTACGGGTGCGGTCGCCCGCCGAAAAGCCCGGAACGAAATCGCGGGTTTCTTTAATCTCTCCGGCTACCGCTCGGTTTTTCTCAGTAATGAGCACATCTTCGAGAAAAGCAATCACATTAAATTTTTCAGAAGCACCTAGCACTAGGTTTACTCCCGGAATGGCCTGAATTTCTTGCGGTTTAAGCTGCGCGTAGCAACCGATTACTATCACGATGCCATCAGGGTTTACCCGAAGGGCTTTTCGCACAGTGGCGCGGCATTTTTTATCAGCTTCGTCGGTTACAGAGCAAGTATTGATTACAAATACATCGGGTCGATCCGAGAAATCCACTCTGGCATACCCAGCGTCAATGAGCTGGCGGGCTATCGTGGATGTCTCGGAGAAGTTCAACTTACAACCGAGCGTATAAAAGGCTACTTTCTGAAACGGGAGCACGCGTAAAGGTACAACGCACTGTCGGCTTCTGAAAATGCTTTTCAGGCTGCTTTGGCAAGAAAAACGTAGATTCGATATCCTATGAATTCCCAAACAGCACTCTTTCTTTGCCTTCTAGCGTTGTTCGAAAGTTGCGCGGAAGAGCCAACTCCCATGAGATGCTTTACCGTGAAAGCCAGTGCTTACAACAGTGTTCCATGGCAAACCAGGCCGGGCTCTTCGGGGAGTATTACTGCCTGGGGCGACGTATTAGTTGACTCCATACCGAGTATAGCCATATCGCGCGATTTGCTAGACAGCGGGCTCACACATGGCACTTTGGTGTATGTGAAAGGGTATGAAAACCCCTTCGTGGTCAACGACAAAATGAACAAACGCCACCGCAAGCGCATTGACCTGCATATGGGCAAAAACGTTCGAAAGGCCCGTGAATTTGGGGTAAGAAAAGTGGAAATTTGTTTTGAAATCCAACCCGTTTTGATAGACTCTTTGTCGAAATAAATCTGATACAAGGCAATTCTTCGATCCAATCGAATAAGCAAGTTATCTATTTAACTGGAGCGGGCCCTGACTGCTTATATCCTGATCTAAATAGCCGGTGCCTTCAATCACGTAGTAGTACTGGCCGGTAGCACAAGGTTGTTGGCTGTTGCTGTTTTCGCCGTCCCAGCCCGAGCTTACACCGTTTGATTTATAGACTGTTTTGCCCCAACGATCAAATACGGTCACAAGCAAGCTTTTGGGTTGATACACATCAATGAGCCATAAATCGTTGAATCCGTCGCCATTTGGAGTGAAAATATTGGGAATACCCACAATGCACGATACGAAGTTAATCTCCATATCAGCGAAGGAGGTACAACTGTTTAAATCTTCGGTAAAGACCAGATAAATACCCGGCTCTGAAACGGTGTAAGTCGGCGCGGTGCTTCCATCCTGCCATAAGTAACTTATAAATATTCCGCCCGAAGGTATAATTTCGAGCTCTATGCCGCTACATAGCACAGTGTCAGCGGGAAGTATCACTTGTTGCGTTTCAAATGCATCGATAAAAATTTCGGTTGTATCGCTGTTGCATCCATTCAATCCGGCCCAGAGGCTGTAGAAACCTGCATCAGCTGCGGTCTGTATGGTATAATTTTGAATTCCACCTCCATTGAGCGTTATTCCATTTGGTACCTGCCAATAATACACCATCGCGTCATCTGGATTCTCAATTATTAAATTGATAGATTGGCCTGTGCAGACCGGAGAATTGCTGTATCCCTGTGGTGTTTCGGGAATTGCTCGGGGCTCAACCACGAAAATTCCTATCGGCCCAGCGCAGTAATCGGAATTTAGAATGATTGAAACAGTTTCGGGTTGAATTACACCTTGGAGCAAAAGATTGGCTGAAAGAACGGTGTCACTTTGGTAAACCCATTGATGCACAAAGCCCGGGTCAGCTGAAAGGAGAATATCGTCTCCAAAACAAGGTAAATCATAGCTGATAATTGGCATTGGCGGAATAGGCTCAAAATAGATGTCAATCGAATCTGCCACCACATAGCAACCCGAAATATCGAGAGCGGCCACTGTAATAGATCCATTTTGAGTCGCATTGACCACTTGGCCGGTATTGTCATTCGACCATTCATAGGCAATGAATCCGGGAGTTGCTGAGAGACCAATAGTTCCGCCGAAGCAAGTAGGGAGTGTGTCAAGGATTGTTATTTCTATCACGCTTTCGCTATAGCCAATGGTGATAAAGACTTCCGACAGGATGCCGCAGCTTGTTACTTGCACTCCATAAACACCGGGCTGGGTAACTACTTGCTGGGCGCTATTTCCCGAAAGGGGAGCAAGCCAAGAAATTGCCGTTGGATTAGTGGCAATGACAGAAAGTGTTACCTGGCCGCCAACAAGGCATAGAGTCGGTGGCCAAGCGGTGATGTAGGGCGAAGCATAACCCGAAACTTGGACGGTGTTTGAAACCAGATCACAACCTTCGTAAAAATTAACTTCGGCGTAATATTGACCGGGACTATCCACTACGATCGATGGTCCGGTAGCGATGGGGCCGAAAGGACCGACCCATGAAGCGGTTCCAGAGCTATTGGTGCTCAAGGTTACCGTTTCACCCGGGCATATTACCGCTTCGGCAGGATTGGTAATCACTTCTGGCGTGCTCACAGCTAGAACAGTAACATAAGCACTTGTGCTTTCTGAGCAACCGAATGAATTTGTAATACTTAGGGTTCCGCTGAGCGAGCCAATAGCCGAAGTGAATAAAGTGTCGCCGGAGATCGAAGAGATATCGAAATTAAAACTCGGATTGCCATTAGTGACCACTACCACAGGGTAAGTGGTGCCTGCACAAACTAAGTTGGGGGCGGATAATTGAAGTATTGGGCTGGGCACTGGCATGGGTATCACGTAGATTGAATCTGCGGTGTAAAACAGCTCAGGGTTGTCGAAACAGATAGTATCGGCATAGGCGATCTCGGTTTCCACATAAACCCAAGTTGGATTTGAGAAGTTGAGGGAAAACTCGGAACCACCCACTATTGCGGGTCCACCGTTTATCCATCGTGTCACGGTGAAGTAAGGGGGTGTGTAAGGGTTAATAGATTGATTGGTAATATAATCGGCTACCCTTACCGTGATAGGTTCATCGGCGCAAAAATAGGCGGTATCAAGTGCCGTATAAAGGCTGTCATCGCCCCAAAATTGCAAGTAAGGAGTTATTGTTTCGGGTGGCACCAATGACTTCGTAATATTTATGATAGTTTCCGCAGAGCATCCGGTGATGGTATCTACTGCGTAAGCGCTATAAGTTCCTTGTTCGTAGATATGTATGGAGTCATTGCTGATCGGGTTATAGTTAGCTCCCGATTGCCAGGACAATTCCAGTCCAGGCGCACTGTAGGCTGTTAGAATTAGGCTATCTCCAGGGCAGATGTGAAGCGGAATAGGATTATTAGTAGAATCATTTACCAGCCAACTATCCGTAACGAAAGGGCTCGATGGTGGTGCGGGGGCTATCACCCATACCGTATCGTGCTCTGTGTAGCAACCGTCTTGGCTCTCTGAGATTATGGTTACTTGGGCATCGAATGCCGAGTTAATGCTGATGTCTGAACTCCAACCAAGCAGGTAAGGTGCATTTTCGAATGATTCTTTCCTCAAGCGATGGCTTACTGTTAGAAAATCGGGATAGCAAGTGCGTATGGTATCACCCACAGTCGAAGGATCGCCTCCTACGAGATTAAAATTATAAATCTGCAAAGGGGGTAAGGAGTAGTCGCAATCACCTAAATTCGAAAAATCGAAGACGTCAAGCGGCGCCCCAGCCGGGTCGAAGCCTCGGAATATAAACCCGTCTAAACCGTCTGAATAATCGTTTTGAATACTTTGATAGCCACCGTAAGCGGGATATGAGCAATAGTCTTGCACAAGAGTTGAACCCGAAAAAACTCCAGGTACGTTGCTGTCGATTGTAGAATAGGGCAATACAATTTCCGTGGTATAAGAGCCCGCCAGTATTTCGAATCCATCGGGTGGGAGACTTACATCGTTGCCCCGATCCGACTTTAAGCCGCCCAAGTGATGCTGGTAAGTGCGTTCGCCGTTTTGGTTGTGTGCGATAAGGAAAATATCGCGGAAGCCGTAACTTCTGAAAATTCGCTCTCCAAACAAATTGCTTAAACTATCGAAGGTGCACTCAAACCATCCCGTAATTACGATTTTATTGTTTGAGCAGTCTATTCCTCGCGCACCGAGCGGCGAGTTGCTACCATAAGTGCGTCCCCATTGGTAGGCTCCTTGCCCGTTAAACTTAGCCAGGAAAATAGCACGGTCGTAATTGTTATTCAGGACGGGAAAGGAATTGGTGTTGAAGAAAGTGAGTGCATCGCCACAATCGCCCGTAATATATACAGCACCCTCATGCTCGGCGATCGCGTAGCTGGCACTTTGATCGCTTCCGCCCGCATACCGGAACCACACTTCGCTGCCAGCGGAGGAATACTTGATTAGGAATAAAGCGTTTATTATAGGATTGTTATACGCATTATCGAAGGTAATTGACTCACTAAAACTACCTGTTACGTAGGTTTCACCACTAGCGCTTACAGCGATACCTAATCCGGTGTTCGTCCCAATTCCTGTTCCGGTTTTTATCCAAGATAAGTTTCCAAACGCATCGTACTTGGCCGTGAAAACGTCGATGCTGCTGCCCGAGCTCACGATGGTGGTGCCACTGAAAGTCGCCTCTCCACTAAACTGGCCTGTGATGTAAATATTTCCGCTGCCATCTGCCGCTACTCCATTTGCCCGATCCGCATTGCCAATGCTTCCCCCTGCCCGTGCCCATAGTACTTGGCCGGATGGGTCATATTTTGCGACAAAGGCATCTTGCGAATTTCCATTTGCCACAAGGCTCACCCCATTTTCGAAGCTGATCTCACCTGTGAAAAAACCGCAAACTATCAAGTTGCCCGCATTGTCGCTTGCAACGGAAAGTCCCCGATCGCTGAAACTCCCTCCAGCCTTGGCAGACCAAAGGAGTGCACCCGATGGATCAGTTTTCGACACAAATACATCTGTCAGCCCCGAAGAAGTTTGAAGCTCCCCACTTAACTGAGCGGCAGAGCTGAAATATCCCGTGGCGTAAGTATTGCCATTCGCATCGGTATCGAGCGAGAGGGTTTCGTCCACGTTTTGACCCCCTTGTTGGCTAGCCCAAAAATTTTGAGCGTAAACATCTGAATCAAAGAAGAATAGAACTGCTATAAGAAAGAAGGGTAATTTCATAAGAGGCTTCTTGGTTGTTGTTAAAATTAAGTAAATGCTCGAAGCGCGCGAAGAATTTGATAGGATGTTTTGGCCATTCTTCGAATCCTACATTCAAAAGTTAACACGTCTGGATTCATTCACGCGCCTTTTTGGTTCACTTAATGCACATCGAACATTGGTTGAAGCTTTTTTATTCTCCATTACTGTCCTCTCTTTATCTTCGCCGCATGCCACGCTTTTCGTTTTTTCTTGGTCTTCTCATTCTTTTGTCTGCCTGCCAGGCTTCAGAAACGGATGAGTCCAAAATGATATTTCGCTACAACGAGTCAGCGGGGGTTTCTTCGCTCGACCCTGCTTTCAGCCGAAATTTGGAAAATCTTTGGGTTTGTAATATGCTTTTTAATGGCTTGGTTGAAATCGACGATCAGCTCGATATCAAGCCGGCCATTGCCCAGTCGTGGACAATCGATTCTACAGGCACTTTCTACCGTTTTCAACTGCGCGACGATATATACTTTCACGATAGCGAAGTTTTCCCAGCAGGCAAAGGCCGTAAAGTGGTAGCCGCCGATGTAGTGTACAGCTTTGAGCGGGTATTGAGCCCTGAATTAGCAAGTCCTGGTTCTTGGGTTTTTGCTGCCGCCGCCGATAGCTTGCCCTTTCGGGCGATAGGCGATACCGTCGTGGAAATACGTTTAAGCAAGGCTTTTCCGCCTTTTCTTGGAATTCTGGGCATGAAGTATTGTTCTATTGTTCCGCGCGAAGCCGTGGACTACTACAAAGACGATTTCCGTAAAAACCCAGTGGGAACAGGGCCTTTTCGCTTTCATTTTTGGATAGAGAACACGCGGTTAGTGTTGCTGCCCAATGATGATTATTTCGAGCGCGATGAACAGGGGAATAAATTGCCATACATTGATGCAGTTTCTGTTTCGTTTATTCCCGATAAGGGTGCCGCTTACCTCGACTTCGTTAAGGGGAATTTCGACATGATTTCGGGACTTCACTCGAGCTACGCCGATGAGCTACTGACACCTACCGGAGAGCTTAATCCGCTTTACGCCAACGATTTCAAATTAGAAAAACACCCCTTTTTAAATACGGATTACTTAGCTTTCAACGTCAATCCGGCCGCGGGCGAGCAAGGTATTTGGAAGAATCCCGACTTTCGCCGCGCTATGAGTTATGCTATTGACCGCAGAGCCATGGTGCGTTACTTGCGCAATAATGTTTATACCCCGGGCACAGGGGGCTTTATTCCGAAAGGCATGCCTGGATTTCAGCCCACGGTAGGCTATGATTTCCAACCCGATTCGGTGCGAAAAATTCTCGATCGTTTGGGCTTCCCCGGTGGTAAAGGTCTTCCAACCATTCAGCTTAGCACTACTACGGATTACGTGGATATTTGCGAATATGTGCAGCATCAATTGGGCAATTTTGGTATTCCGATCAAGGTTGACGTGCTGCCGGCTTCGGTTCACCGCGAGCGGTCGGCAAGGGGCGATTTAATTTTCTTCCGCAAATCGTGGCTCGCAGACTACCCCGACGACGAAAACTTTATGGCGCTTTTTTATTCAGCTAATATGGTTCCAAATGGCCCGAATTACAGCCAATACAGCAATCCAATATTTGATAAACTTTACGATCGTGCCTTGGCCACTGTGGAGCGGGAAGATCGAATTGAGCTTTACCGACAGATGGATAGTATCGTGATGCTCACCGCTCCTGTAATGCCTTTGTATTATGACGAAGTAGTGCGCATTCTCCGCAAAAATGTGGAAGGCTTAGACCGCAATCCATTGAATGTGCTCGATTTGAGAAGAGTAAAGTTGACACTTAATGTCGTTCAGTAAACCTGGGGATGCGCTTATTGCTCACCCTGCTCACTGCGTAACCAGGTGAAACATCTGTGACTTCTTTCTTTACAAAGAGCTCGCATAGAAAAAGACACAAAGAAACTCAGAGAAAAAGGTCGGTGAGAATAGTCTCTATGCGAAACTCTGTGAAACCTTCGTGAACTCTTTGACTCCTTTCTTTACACAGAGCACACAGAGAAAAAGCACTGGGACCACTCCAGGATCTAAGCTCGCGCTCTGAGCTAATCCCAAACCATGCGCGAGCTAATAGCATGATGGTCCGACACTTGCTCGGGTAGAGTTTTGTAATCAGCACATGTCATATTTGGGCTGTGCAATATGTAATCGATTCGAAAAGAAGGGAATTTGCCGCGGTACGTATTCCCTATTCCCCAGCCAGCTTCGCGGAAGGAGTCTTGAAGATTTTGAGTGAGATGCGCATAGCTGTACGAAACGGGTGTATCGTTGAAATCGCCACAGACGATCACCTTGTAA
>JBBQFC010000082.1:0-10338 GCA_038321615.1 Flavobacteriales bacterium
GCGGTATTAGTAGTCGGTTTAATCCTGATTAAGTGGGCGACCAAGACCATCAATAAAATCATGACAAACCGCGGAGTAGATGAGTCGCTGCGTCCATTCCTAATTGCATTGATTGGCGTTGTGCTCAAGGTAATGCTTGCAGTGAGCGTAATTCAAATGCTCGGGGTAGCTACCACCAGTTTCATTGCCGTAATAGGTGCTGCGGGTCTTGCTATTGGTTTAGCCCTTTCGGGAACGCTACAAAACTTTGCCGGCGGCATAATTATTCTCTTGTTAAAGCCCTTTCACGTTGGCGATTGGATCGAAGCTCAAGGTCATTCGGGAACGGTAAGCGAGGTGCAAATCTTTATGACCATTCTGAAAACGCCAGATAATAGGACGATCATTCTGCCCAATGGCGCACTTTCTACTGGAGCCTTGGTAAATTATAGCACCGAACCACGCCGACGAGTCGATATGGTTTTTGGTGCGGGTTACGACGCCGATGTCGATCATGTAAAAGCCACGCTACAGGGAATCATCGATCGCGATGAGCGCATTCTCAAAGATCCCGCTCCGGCCATCTTGTTGAGCGGATTGGCCGATAGCTCTGTTAATTTTACCCTCCGTCTATGGGTCGAAAACGGCGATTATTGGGGAGTTCACTTCGCTTTCCATGAAAATGTGAAAAAGGTGTTCGATCGGGAGAAAATTGGAATTCCCTTTCCGCAGATGGACGTGCATTTGCATAAAGACGCTTAAAACCCGAACGAACGAAATATGATAAAACTTTACAAAATTGGGGCTTTTGCCCTGCTTCTCAACGTATGCGCTACAATTCAAGCGCAAAACAACACCGTTCTGAATGACGACGATAAGGCCAAAGTAGCTGCGATGGCTGCCGCCAAAATCGCTCAAGGTGATACCATTTGGAAATTTCGCGGGCTTCTCGGACTCAACGGCACGCAGACCTATTTTAGCAATTGGGCCGCTGGCGGTCAAAACAATGTGGCCGTTACGCTGCTTGGCGTTTTTGGAGCCGACTACGCCAAAGGACGAAATACCTGGGGTACCACACTCGATTTGGCTTATGGCCAATTGAGCCAAGGCAATAGATCGCCGATCAAAACCGACGACCGCATTGACCTCACATCCAAGTATGGTTATCAATTAAAAAATCCGAAATGGTTTACTACGTTGCTCTTCAACTTCCGATCGCAGTTTGCTCCCGGATATATCATTGAAGAAGGTCGGGAAATAGGCCCAAAGATTTCAGACTTTTTAGCCCCAGCCTATTCGATCTTCTCGTTGGGTTTAGACTTCCGACCGAATGATAATTTCTCTTTGTTGATGTCGCCGCTTACCACCAAAATCACCATCGTAAACGATGATAGATTGGCTACAGATTTCGGTCTGGATGCCGGCGATAACGTGCGTTTCGAACTAGGAGCGTTTGTAAAAGCTTCTTATCAAAGAGATATTTTTGAGAATGTCAATCTCTTAACGCGGATTGACTTATTCTCAAATTACCTGGAAAATCCACAGAATATCGACGTGAACTGGGAAACGCTTATTGCCATGAAGGTGAACAACTGGTTGAGCGTTACCATCGCCACCCAATTGCTCTACGACGACGATATTGTAATTGGTTTTGTAGATCCATTAATCGGAGAGAATGGAGAAATAATTACTCCAGGGATAACCGGTGGCCCGCGCACACAGTTTAAAGAAGTACTTTCGCTGGGTTTAAATTGGAAACTTTTATAATATATCTTATGATCAAAAAAAACCTATTGCACCAAATTGCGCTTCTACTCCTTCTGTGTACTTATGGTGCGCAGTTAAGAGCACAAAATGTATATGAATACCAGGTGATCACTTCGGTAGAATCCATCGTGCCTGCAGGAATAGGACGTTCGAGATTGATCAGTCAAAACGAGCCCGTTAATTATCTCGACTTTACCACCACCCGCACAGATGGCAAAAAAAGCGATCAAAGAGATATTAAACGCGAAGATCTCAAGATTGAAAATTTCGAAGAGACCAAACTCCTCAATTTCTATAGCATTGCAGGTATCAATTTTCAAAATATCGCATCAAATGACGCTGTGGTTTCCAATAAATTGGCTCAAATGAGCGCACAAGGCTGGGAACTACAATTTGTGGTAAGCGGGGTAGAAAGCGACGCAGGCGGTTCAGATGGAGTTGGTATCTTTATAACACGTTACATTTTCCGACGTTTCAAATAAGTCAATAGATGAATTTTAAACCGCATCGGATCTAATCGGGTGCGGGTTTTTCTATCACCGTATTTTCGAAATTCAAGAGGTATAGTCGCTCCGTAGCCCGGGTTACGGCGGTGTAAAGCCAGCGCAAAAACTCGGTGTTCATCATTTCGTCGGTCAGGTAACCCTGATCTACGATAACCACCGGCCACTGCCCACCCTGGGCTTTATGACACGTAAGGGCGTAAGCAAATTTTACTTGGACGGCATTCCAAAAAGGATCGGACTTTATGGCGGATCGGCGTTCGGCCTTGGTCGGCAAATGGGCATAAGCTTCGGAAGTCAACCGGTAGAGCCGGTCGGTGGCATCTTTGGGCATCGATGGCCCTTCGGTATGGAGGCAATCTACCCATACCATTACATCCAGAGCGGGCTCGTTGGGGTAATCGACCAGGCGAACGCTTAAATCAGCAAAAAGATAGCCGTGGTGATTGATCTCTTTGCGGATGCGCTGCACTTCCATCACGTCGCCATTGGCTATAAAGCCCGCAGCACTTGTTGGCTCCAGCCATGTGTAGTTATTCTTTACCGCCATCAGATAATCGCCGGAGGCTATCTCGCCATCGCGAAAGAGAATGCGCTGCCGGATTTGCTGGTTGAAAAGATTACACCGCTTATTAGACCGGCTGATCAAAATGACATTTTCCTGACCTACGTTGCTGAATTCTTCTTCGAGCACATCCTGAAGTTCGCCTCCGTGTATAGAGCGCACATCATCGGGTTCGGGCATTTTGAAAGGCATGGCATCGAGCACACGCTCCAGAAACAGCGCCGCTCGGATGGCGGTAGCAAGCATTAAAATACCAGAATCCTTGCTTTGGCGCACCACGTCGCTCAATTCGCCCATGGCAGCGGTAATGGAGAACTGCGATTGGAGGAATGCTAGATCGAGTGCCGGGCTGGCTGCGCTACCCACTGGCGGGAGCTGTGCACCATCGCCGATGAGTACCAGTCTGCAATTTTTGGCCGAGAAAACATACTCAAACAAATCGAGCAATAAATTGCCCTGGGCCAGACCGGTGAATTGCTCCCAAGAAATCATGGAAGCTTCATCGACCACAAACACGGTATCGCTCGAAGGATTATAGGCACGTTCGAAATACATGCCACCCGCAGCGGTAAGCTTTTGATGATAAATCCTTCGGTGAATTGTACTTGCCCGCTGAGAAGCATAAGCGCCCAGCACCTTAGCCGCCCTACCAGTAGGCGCAAGGAGCACACTTCCCCAGCCAAACCCTTGCAAGGTGCGCACGAGGGTATTCACGAGGGTGGTTTTACCCGTACCTGCATACCCTTTAATTATGAAAAGGCAATTGGGCCGCTGGCTGGCGATGAACCGAGCCAAAGCATAAATAACCGACGATTGCGAAGGAGTGGCGTCAAATCCAAAATTTGCCAGCAAAGCCTTCTCTGCCATTTCCCACGCTGATGAGCCTTGCTCCCCTTGCTTCATTTCGACCTTATTCCTTGAGAAATTAACCTTTCGTCAATTACAATTCGTAAGCCGAAGGTCGAATAAAAAAAATTGTAGATTTGTTGCCATTCAAAAATAACCTTATGCAAGAAATACGTCGCGTTCTTGGTCGTTACCTCTTCCCAGCGCTCCTTGTCTTTTTGGGATTATACCTAGTTATTATCTCCGGTCAACAGACTAATCTGTTTCTTTTCGGTGGATTGGGCATTATGGCCGTGGGAATCATTTCTGCCCTTTTCGTGAAAGGCCTTATCAGCCAAACCGTTCAGGTGATACTGAGTGTGGCGATTGCGCTTATTGCCTTTTTCTTCGCATACCAGGATTATGCTGTAATAAAGGAAAAACTGGAGTATGCCGAAGAGCGAAAAAAAGTGGAAACAAGCGTAAAACAGCGGCTGAAAGACATTCGGAAAGTGCAGTTGGCCTATGTAAAAGAAAAAGGCCGCTATGCTGCCAGTTTCGACAGCCTTAAATATTTCCTTAACAACGGACAGGTTTCGCTCATTAAGCGATTTGGAACCCGGCCCGATAGCATCGCTACCGACGAACAGGCGCGCGAACTCGGCTTATTCCAAAAGATGCCCGAAGGCATGACCGAAGATCAGGTGCTCAAGGCTGGAATTTTAGTGCGCGACACCGTATTAGTTCCGGTGAAGGGTTACATCTTTGATGAAGACGATAAAAAAACACGAAAAACCCCGCTTTACCTGGATTCTTTGGCTTACGTACCTTTTGGCAATCATAAGTTTGATATGAGAGCCGACGTTATAGACAAGGGTGGAGTTCGAGCACCTGTATTCTACGTGGTCGATCCCCAACCTTTTGGAAATCAATTATCGGTTGGCTCGCTTACAGACGCCACCACTGCAGGGAACTGGAAAGAATAAGAATGAAAGGCATGCAATGGCTCGGCGGTGATGAAGATCAAGAAAATATTATAGGATTTGGGCTCGGTATCGAGCCCAATCTTTTTACAGCCTATTTCTATGGCGATCTGCAGGCCGAAGAATTGCTGGGCTTTAAACAATATACCGCACCCGATAAAGCATTTCTAAGCGATATTTCCGGTATCCACGTTATTTACGCTTTGGGCTTCGATACGCCGTGGACATTGCTCCCGCTCCCTCATTTCGATCCGGCAGATTGCAGCTCCTACCTGCCTTTCACCACCACCGCTACGGAAAGCACCCAGGTGAGCTGGAATGAACTGATCGCTGTCGATATGGCGTTAATATTTGGCTATCCCGAAAGGTGGAATTCCTTCCTTCACATCCTACCCGGAATCGAAATTAAGCATGGCTTGGGTGCCCTAATAGCCCTTCACAAAAGGCTGGCTGGAGAAAATTCGGATGCCATTGCATTGCTTCATTTGGCGGGTAAGCAGGCTACCTTACTTATCGGAGATGGCAAGAAACTTCTTTTTGCGAATACCATAACCTTCGACCATCTGGAAGACATACGCTATTTCTTTTTCTACACCTTTCAGCAACTTAGCATAGGCAACGAAACAGAAACCTACCTGATCGGTGAGGCTTCGACCCACCTTGGCCTTCAGCAAATGTTGGCACCCTATTTAAGACAACTTCGCACTACCCTACCGCCTAATTTAGTTTCGGCAACCACTTCCAATCCATCTATCTCGGCCACGCATTGGCTGGGTTTAACAGCCGCCACATGCGTATTATAGCGGGCAAATTTAAGGGGAAAACCCTCCATCCACCTGCTCAATTTAAGGCGCGGCCAACGACGGATCGCGCTCGCGAAAGCCTTTTTAATGTGCTCGATGGGCACTTCGATTTTGACGGAAAGTCTATTCTTGACCTATTTGCCGGAACAGGAGCCATCTCTATTGAATCGGTGAGCCGGGGAGCTGCTGCCGTTACGGCCGTTGATATTGAACCCATTTCGAAAAAGTTTATCGGGCAAACCTGCCGGGAATGGGGTATCGGCAACATTAAGGTAATTCACGCCGACGTCTTCGCTTTGGCTAAGCGCGCCAACGCTTCCTTCGATTTGGTTTTTGCAGACCCACCCTATGCCGAAAAGCGCATCCCGCTCCTACCCGACCTTATTCTCAATTCCGGATGGCTAAAGCCGGAGGCCATCCTCGTTTTAGAGCACGGGGCATCGAATACTTTCGAAAAGCATACGCATTTCATGGAGCACCGCGCCTATGGACATGTGCATTTCAGCTTCTTCCGAGCGAAAAGTGCGGAAAGCTGAAGTTCTTTCAGAAAGGCTAATTTTGCGCCCTAATCCCCGAACATTGACCAAGGAAAGAATTCGAGACTTGCTCTTGAAAGAAATCGACGCCATTGCCAACATACCGGTGGAAGGCGATATTCTAAAAGCCATCGAACTCATTTACCAGCAGGTGCACGAGAAGCACGGCAAAGTAGTGGTAAGCGGCATGGGTAAAGCCGGGCAAATAGGTGTCAATATCGCCACCACGCTGAGTAGCACCGGTACGCCCGCCGTCTTTATTCACCCTGCCGAAGCGCAGCATGGCGACCTGGGATTGGTGCAGGCCAATGACGTGATATTGGCTATATCGAACAGCGGAAAAACACGGGAAGTAGTCGAGCTCGAATACCTTTCGAAGCAACTCTATCCCGACATTAAATTCATATTACTCACTGGAAATAAGGATACCGAATTGGCCGACCGCGCCAACGTGGTGATCTATACCGGTGGCCCGAAAGAGATTTGTCCGTTGGGGCTTACCCCCACCACGTCCACCACCGTAATGACCGTGGCCGGCGACATACTCGTGGTGCTGATGATGGAAAAAATTGGATTCACCAAGGCCGATTACGCCAAGCGGCACCACAGTGGCTACCTCGGTCAAAAAGCCAAAGAAGAATGAAAAAGTTTTTTCTCATTGCAGGCCCCTGCGCCATTGAAGGCCGCGAAATGGCATTTGAAATAGCCACCGAAGTAAATCGCATTTGCGAAAAGCTCGGCATTGCGTACATCTTTAAAGGAAGCTACGAAAAGGCAAACCGCAGTAAACTCGATAGCTTTACGGGTATTGACAAAGTCGAAGCACTCGAAATTCACCGCGATATTGCCAATCACTTCGGTATAGGAAACATTACCGACGTGCACGAAAGCCCCGAGCCTGCCGAAGTGGCGCCCTACGTCAGCCACCTTCAAATACCGGCCTTCCTATGCCGGCAAACGAAGCTTTTGATGGCCGCCGGTGACACAGGATTAACCGTGAACATCAAGAAAGGTCAATTTTTGAGTCCCGAGGCTATGGCTTTCGCTGTAAACAAAGTGAAGGCCACGGGCAATAACAAGGTGTGGGTCTGCGAGCGCGGTACCACTTTTGGCTATACCGATCTGGTGGTAGATGCTACTTCTATTTATAGAATGAAGAAGATTGGTGTACCCGTAGTGATGGATTGCACCCACAGCGTGCAGAAGCCCAATCAAACTTCGGGCGTAACGGGCGGCGACCCCGAGTTAATCGAAACAATAGCCCTTTCGGCGGTAGCCACGGGCGTGGACGGACTTTTTCTGGAAGTACATCCCAATCCAAAAAATGCGCTGAGCGACCCCTTTACCATGCTTCAACTCGACCGATTGGAACCGATTCTCGAAAAGTGCATGAAAATCAGAAAAGCCCTAAATTCTTAAGCTATGGCACGTATCGCAATATTTCCAGGGTCTTTCGACCCTATAACCAAAGGTCATGAAGACTTGATCAAGAGGGCGCTTCCCCTTTTCGATAAAATCATTGTAGCCATCGGAATCAACTCCGAAAAGAAATATATGTTCGATCTCGAACAGCGCAAGAAATGGATTAAACAAACGTTTACGTTCGAAGATCGCGTGGAAGTAGGAAGCTACGAGGGCCTTACGGTAAACTACTGTCGGCAGGTAAATGCGGGGTTTATATTGCGGGGTTTGCGCAATGCAGAAGATTTTCAGTTTGAGAAGTCTATTGCGCAGATGAATCGGGAATTGGCGGGAGAAGTAGATACCCTTTTTATGGTTACCCATCCGGAGTATGCCGCGTATAGCTCGTCGATTATTCGCGATATTATCCGCCACAAAGGCGACGTGAGTAAATTCATTCCAAATACGATTCAAATCGAAGATGATTTTTAAATGGTTGGTTCTATTGCTGGTTTTGCCACTTTCGGCTATTGGCCAGGTTACCACCATACAGTTTGATGCGCCTGCTTTTGCCGATAAGGAAGTGCGGCTCACCCAAACCTTAGACCCCATTTCAGGTCGCGATACCTTGCTGGCTGCCGCTATTGCAGATACATACGGCCATGTAACCTTGACAGCCAGGCTGGATAAAATCGGTTCTTACGATCTCGGGGTGAATCGGTTTATTGCTCCTATTTACCTCGAATCCGGCTCAGCATACCAACTTATTTTGTTTCCAAATCGCTCAAATACCTTGGTAAATACCTGGCAGAAAGGCAGCTTCGAATATGGGTTTAGTACGCTAGACAGCACCGATATCAATGCGGCCATATTGAAATTTGACGCCTGGTATTTTGCTGCGCAGGTGGCTTATGCCGAAAACAGGCGGCTGAGTGTGCTGGAGAAAACTTGCGCAGAAAGTGCGGAACGGCTGCTCGCTTTGCACGCTTCAGATTTTTACAAAACATACGCCAGCTATGGCATCGCCGAAATGCTTCTCACAGCCGGAGGCAATAAGTATGCGCTTTACGAAAAGTATTTGCATGCGCGCAACATTGAACTTAACAATCCGGCTTGGTTTACTTTCTTCGATGGGTTTTACGCTAATTATTTCAGCACCTTCGACGGCAAATATGGTGGGGCGGCAATCTATAATCGCTTGCGAAAAGGCGAGCAGCCCGATAACCTCGATTTGCTCCTGGCAACCACAGACACCACCCTTGCGGCCGCACCACTCAGGTATTTGGTAAGTTTAAAGTCGATTGCCGAAAGCTATACCGACCCGCGATATCCGCTCGAAGCCTGCGTAGCTTGGGTAAAATACCTACAAGCCACAACCACAGACCGCAACATCCGAACTATTGCTCAACGGCTACTCGGCGAAATGACGGAGAAGGTAGAGGGCAAAGCACTCATTGACTTGCTGCCACAATGGTCTGGAGTCAATGAAGCAGAAAGAGCAGCCTTGCCTACCCTGGCCATCATCCACAACGCCACCAATGCCGATTCGCAGCGAGAAATATCCGTTTTGGAAGACTTATCCGCAAAATATGGTGACTTCTTTCAAGTGGTGGAATTTGATTTGAACAGTAAAGGAGTCGGTACCAAACGAAGTTGGGAACGTATCGAATTGACCAATCAGGCGGCAATTATGGACGCGCTTCATATTTATGCCCTGCCACATTTTATGTGGATCGATACCGATGGTATAATCCGCGAGAACGGATTGGCTAAGCCCAGCGAAGATTTGGAACAGCGGCTATATAAAATCCAAAGCCACTGGAAGGAAGCTGATAAGATAAAGGTGGGGAAGGATTAGGGGTTCTTAGCTGAAATATGGACGCATTATCCAAAGCCGTGCGCAGGCCGAGGATATTATTTACGGCAATGCGAAGCTCGGCGACAGCGGCCTTCCCTTGGATCAAAATCAGAACGGCCCTGCGGTAGGTGTGGCGCGATGTGGTTTGGCGCCGCTTAATGTGGTGGTAAGTGGCCATAAACGCTACAACAATAAAGGCGAAATCGTAGAGCAATTTGAACCGTATTTTGGAGAAATTGGAATATAGTTTTTTGATTTTGGAGCGATACATTGCTGGAAGTAATGGCCATTCCAAGTCCATTAATTTTTTTCAATGGCATCATTTCTTCTTATCCTGTATCAAGAACAACGAAGATTTGCGATGTATCTTTTCCTGATTTTTCAAATATTCTGGCTAGTGCAGTGGACTGGGCCTGCGCACTGAATGATGCGATCAAAAAAAGAATGGTGAAAGTGTGACTTGATTTCATAATGGTGGCTTATCAATTTAATTTGGTGATTCGAAAGGTAGCCACCATCCCATTTGCTTCGATAACGATGAGCAACAAGCCGGATAATTCGGGACGCAAAGGCAAATTCATTTCGGCATAGAGATTTCCATTGAATTGGTCCAATAACTGTCCCGTTATTGAGTAAACTCTAACATTGGCGTTCTGTATATCACGAGATATGTTGAGATAGATTTGGCCTAAAGTTGGATTGGGATAAAGTGATATATCCTGGTCGAAGGTATTGTTAAGAACACTTACATTAATGATTGTCACGCATTGAGATGTGTCAGTGCAAAATTCTGTAGTCACTTCAATTGCGTAACTTCCGTTTTCCACAGGCGAAAAAGATTGATTTGTGGCGAGGTCGATTGGGGAGAAGTCGTTATTGCAATCCAGCCATTGATACTGGGCATCATCTTCAGATACTGTGAATGTATTTTCTGTATTCTCCACCGTAACGTCTACCTGATGAATGGTCAGATCGAGGGTGAAGGTACTGTCGCAACCCTGGGTATTGGTGAAGGTTTCGGTATACTCACCGGAAGAAAAATATTCTTCGCCAGCATTGGAAATATAGGAAAAACACGCGGATATGGATTCTGACGCGGATGATGAATAAGCTATATC
>JBBQFC010000083.1:0-10259 GCA_038321615.1 Flavobacteriales bacterium
ATTACGGGCATGCCGGGCGTTTATGCGGCTTATCCCACCGAAATTATCAGATGGAACGGGAGCGACGAGTTTCCGCTGCGCGCTATAAAGCGCGGCCTTCACCCCGACCTGGCCGGCGATGTAATCTGGGTGCTCGATAGCGGCTGGATGGAATACGGGCCTCGCGGCACCACGCACGGCAGCCCTTGGGCATACGACACCCATATTCCATTTTTGATCATGGGGCCAGGCGTGAAGCAAGGCCGCACCTTCCGCGAAACGCACATCCGCGATATTGCATCGACACTTAGCGCCTTATTGCACATCCCTTTACCCTCTGGAAACACGGGTCAACCCATTGTTGAAGCCGTTCATCCATAATTTCTATTTCGCTTTTTAAAACGCTTAGTTTTGTGGCCACCAAACAAAGCGCAGCTATGGATTTACTCCAGATTTCTAATCTTTCAAAAACCTACGCAGCCCACCAAGCGCTCCGGGATGTAAGCATCGCTGTGCCCCGGGGTTCGATTTTTGGCTTGCTCGGACCCAATGGTGCAGGTAAAACAAGTTTGATCCGGATTGTAAATCAAATTACCGGTCCCGACAGCGGCGAGATCCTTTTCGACGGCAAGCCCCTTAGCCAGGATCATATTTCCAGAATCGGCTATTTACCAGAGGAGCGCGGCCTTTACAAAAAGATGGAAGTTGGAGAGCAGGCGCTCTACCTGGCTCGCTTGAAGGGAATGTCGAAAGGTGAAGCCAACCGCAAATTGAAAATTTGGTTCGAGCGGTTTGAGATCACCACCTGGTGGCATAAAAAAGTGGAAGAGCTCTCGAAAGGGATGGCTCAAAAAGTGCAGTTTATCACCACCGTGCTTCACGAGCCTGAGTTTATTATACTCGATGAGCCCTTTAGCGGGTTCGACCCGATCAATGCTAACCTGATCAAAGAAGAGATAAAGGCGCTTGCTGCAAATGGTTCGACCATTATGCTATCTACGCACAACATGGGCTCGGTAGAAGAGATTTGTACCCATATTGCCCTGATCAACCGGGCGGAAAAAGTACTCGATGGCCCGGTACGGGAAGTGCGATCGAAGTACAAACAAGGCATGTATGACGTACATTTCAATGGCACCATGCTCGCTCTTGGAAATGCTCTTTGGGCGCAATTCGAATTGGTAGATCATTACCAAAGCGACGGGTACTACACAGCCCGGGTGCGCTTGCTCGAAGGCAGCACGGTAAACCAATTATTGGGAGCCTTGCTTCCATCAGTCGAAATTGTGGGGATTCAAGAAGTAATACCCAGCATGAACGATATTTTCATTAACGTAGTAGGTAAAAACGGCGTAGATCATGAGTAAAACAGGCCTTATCATAGAGCGGGAATACGTAAGCCGGGTACGAAAAAAGTCGTTTATCATCATGACTTTACTCGGACCGATTCTAGTCGCCGGACTGTTTGGCGGGGGTATCTACCTCGGGCTGAGCGACGACAGCAGTTACAATATTTTGGTGGTGGATAACACAGCCCAACTTCGAGATTCGAGTGCTCAATCGAGCACCACGCTTTTTTGGAATCAGCTGAAGCCAACTAAGCAGATGAAGTTTCAATACACCCGCGAAGGCCTTACCAATGCAGCTTTCGACAGCAGCGATTATACCGCCATGCTGGTGATTCGCGAAGATATTGTGACCTTCCCTGAAGCGGAGCTCGTTTTTCGGAAATTACCGAGCCTCACGGCGAGAAGTTATATCAAAGCAGAGGTCGAAAAGGTAATTGAAAACGAGAAGCTCAAGCTCAATTCTATCTCGAAAAGCACGTACGATCGGATCCGAACCGACCTGGAATTGATCTCCGTTGATGCAAAAGATGGTTCTACCAGTTTCAAACAAGAACAGGCCTTTGTGGGGTTTGGATTTGCGGTACTCATTTACTTCTTCATATTCATGTATGGCGTGCAAGTAATGCGCGGAGTGATGGAAGAAAAGAGCAATCGGATCGTAGAAGTAATTATCTCCTCCGTGAAGCCCTTTCAATTGATGATGGGAAAAATTATTGGGATCGCACTCGTGGGGCTGACCCAGTTTTTACTTTGGGTTATCCTCACCGGCGTGCTTACTTCGGTGGTCTCCGGATTTTTTATTGAAGACGTGGTAGGGCCCAACGGTGTTGTAGAACAGATGCAAATTACCGACGATGTGGCTTCAGATATGCAAAAAGATCCCATGAAGAATGCGGCAATCCAGGAAATGATTGATCTTTTCTTTTTTCGGGTCAATTGGCCGCTGATGCTTGGCATGTTTGTGTTTTACTTCTTAGGTGGGTACTTGTTGTTTGCGTCGCTTTTCGCCGCCGTAGGTTCTGCGGTCGATAACGAGACCGACACGCAGCAGTTTATGCTTCCTATCACCTTGCCGCTGGTATTTGGCTTTATAGTGAGCGAATTTGCTTTGAGCAATCCCGAGGGGGCGACCGTGTTTTGGTTTTCACTCGTCCCGCTCACATCGCCTGTGGTAATGATGGTGAGGGTGGCTATGGGCTTTGATGCGAGCAATATTTGGCAACTCTTTTTATCCATGGGCTTGCTAGTGGCAGGCTTCTTCGGAGCGGTATGGCTGGCAGGTAAGATATACCGGGTTGGTATATTGATGTACGGCAAGAAAGTGAGCTATAAAGAGCTGGCCAAGTGGTTGCGGTTTTAATGGATTCTATGCTGACTGCGATTGCCGTTGGTGAATTTAAATAATGAGCCTACTTTCTGACATCTTCAGATAAATCCTGCACCTTGGGTTCATCTGGTGAAATGAAAAGGAAAAACAACCATGGGTTCCAAGAGAAGCTCGCATCGTTCAGTAGTCATCGTGATGGACATATTCCTGCTGCCTTTCCTCCCAAAGGAACATAGCATGACAAAAAATTCCTTTTGTAAATATGCCAGTCTTCTGGCTAATCCAAGGGTAAATATTTGATTATCCGCAAAGTTTCCACCGATTTCGGTGGCGTATCAATCAATTGTCGTTTAGTCACTTCGAGCCTGTGCAGAGCATCTCGAAGTAATATTTTCGACTCCTTCGCCATCGAAAACGGTATGGATGTCAGGTCGCCTGTTTTTTCGACGACAGAAGAAAAAAGGTATCGAGACCCTATTTTTATTTTACAAATGTGTTGTCCACACAAACGTTCTCATCGCCAAGGCGATGCGAAAATTCACTCAAACGGACAGGCATTGCGTATTTCTGTCGAAATAATGCAGCAGACTAGTGCGCGTTACCGCGTTTGCTCCAACTTCCAGGTATAAACAAGCGGGCTCGCGGATTTACTAAAGTTAGGACCAAGTCTCGATGCAGTATTCAAGCAGCAGCGCGCCAGATTTACGAATGTGGGCCGCTCACAAATACGCTAAAACACCAAAGGCTCCTGGAAGGAGCCTTTGGTGTTAAATCATTATACGCTACAAGCAAGGCGATTCTTCGACTTGCGGGTCTAGGATATTAATTATCGGGCTACAATCACTTTAAAGTTGCTCACGGTATCGTCACTAAACTGTAGATTGAATACGTAGCTGCCGTTTGGCACGCCATTCATATCTACGCGTAGCGTTTGCTCACCAGCAAATATCACACGTTGCTCTTTAACCATTTTACCAGCTAAGTCAAAAATCGACAAGGTAGCTTGTCCGGCAGCGCCGCTGTAAGGAATACCGATGTAATCGGCAGTAGGGTTCGGGAAAGGAGTAATACTTATTTCTTCTTTGTCATCAAGACCAATGGTTAGGTCTGTCATATCAAGTGCGAAGGCCGGCACGATGTCAAGTCCAAAACCATTCAAAAAAGAACTAGTTCCAGAAATTAATGGAAATAAAGGCTGTAAGAAAAATTCCTGTGTAGTGGTGTAATCAACAGTAGAAGGACCGTAACCCAAAAACACGTCAGGATTGGAAGAAGAGACACAAATAAGGTATCGCTGATTATCTTCCAATTGAAGTTGATTTTCAAAAGCCACGTAAACCACTTGTTGTTGAAGATCTTCTTCGTAGTCGTAGAAACCGAAATCAAAATCAGGAAGTTCGTTAAGCGCTAATGCGGGATCATCAATGTTGACAAATGCATCGTTCCATTCAAGCACAATTGGGTTTAAGGTAAGACCCGTAAGCGGCGGAACGCCTGCTGCTGTAGAAGCAGCGAACCAGATACCATCTAATCTCACACGGCTTGCATTTGCATTCCGGAAATTAATACAAGGCTGAAAAGGATCAGAGAAAGTAGCAGGTCGGAAGAACTGCGAATTATTTACTTGCAAAGTCCCTGAATTCCAAGTAGAAAGTGAAAATATACCATCAGAAATCGTGAAAGTTGCGTCCAACGGACCATTATCTATCGGGAAATCATCTGTTCCGTCTTGGGTTAAGGTATAGGTGGTAACATAACTTCCAATAGGATAAGAAGCCTGAGAGAAAGTAGGAAGTGCAAAGAATAAAGTATCCGTAGATGCGATGGTACCATCGCCTACAGTTTCGTTGTAAAGTTCAGTTCCATTGAAAGAAACGGTGACATTGACGGCAACACCTGTTTGGTTGGTGGAACCGTCGTTAATTACAGTGGCGCCCATAGGAACAGAAAATTCAGAAGCATTCAATGCGAGAGATGCAGGAATTACAGAACTTTCAGAGCGAACGAGACCAAATGGAGCCATTCTCAAGTTGTTTGGAGCAGCAACAACACCAATATACGCAGTAGCAAGACCTGCTTCAATGGAAGCGGCTAAGGCTTCACCTGTTGTACGATCCGTCATAACAGCTGGTATGGTTACAGCTGAAGCCGTGCCATCAGTACCTCCACCTGGAACGATTGGAGCGGTATCTATTGCATTGTTAACGATTATCACCCCAATTGCTCCAGCGTTAAAAACATTTAACACTTTTAGCGCGAAAGAACAAGTTCCTCTCCAGACTACGCCAATCTTTCCTGCCACATCAGCTCCATTGATAAGTGGGCTGCAACCTAAGGAATCGGCGGCTGTTTCGTCTGAAACAAAAACTAGTTCGCCTGTTATGGCATTTGCCAAGACGCTGAGATCAGGCATGGCTTCCCATCCTCCACCACCGGCAACCGCCAACTCAAGGGGTTTGAAACCTGCCTGATCGGCGGGAGTAAGTACGTTGAAAACAACGCCCTGCGAAAATGCCATCGAGGCACTTGCGGCAATAAAAATTGAGAGTAAAAATTTCTTCATGAGAAAAAGGTTTTTAAGTTAAGTACTGCAAAGAAAGCAATAAATGATCAAAACTTTACGCTCCTTTCTCGTAAATGTCCGTTTATGTCGCCAAATGAACCGTTGCTTAGGAATCCATAAGAACTGGTATTTCGATCGGAGGGTTTGCACCCTTAATACCGTCGTAAACAGTTGATTTCAGCTCTCGGTGGAGTTAAACCTACCATTTTCTTCTATGCTCACTAATCGATTTAGGTATTCTTAAAAAATGATTTGTCCTGTCCTAATTAACTATTTTAAAGGTATTTAGTGAGCTTCAAACCGTCCATAATTTATCCCGGAATTTCCCACCCTTTTTGCAATTCAAAACTTTGAGATTATTAGGATACCCAAGTATTCGTCGGGGAGCATCTTTCATTACGACTCAAGAAGAAAGAATGCGAATGCAGTCCAGGCCCATCCCGCTGTACCTTACTTCAACAATACACACGACCCTACATATTCCTTCTATACTGTCCCCCTACCTCAAATAAGGCATGCGTAATTTGGCCCAGCGAGCAAATTTTCGTTGCTTCCATTAGTTCGGCAAATACGTTTTCGTTGCGCAAAGCGGCATCTTGAATAGCCTTAAGCGCAGCTTCCGTCTTGGCAGGCTCCACAGATTGCAGTGCCCTTGCGGTATTGATCTGGTCTTCTTTCTCTTCGGTAGTGGCGCGAATTACTTCGCCTGGAGTTAATGTAGGCGAGCCGGTTTTGCTCAGGAAGGTGTTTACACCAATGAGGGGAAGTTCGCCGGTGTGCTTCAGCATTTCGTAGTGCATACTCTCTTCTTGAATCTGGCCGCGTTGATACATCGTTTCCATGGCACCGAGTACGCCTCCCCTTTCGGTAATGCGATCGAACTCAGCCAGCACAGCTTCTTCCACCAGGTCGGTAAGCTCCTCTATAATGAAGCTGCCCTGAATGGGGTTCTCATTTTTCGTAAGCCCGAGCTCCTTGTTTATGATCATCTGTATGGCAATGGCGCGACGAACGGACTCTTCCGTCGGGGTGGTAATCGCCTCGTCGTAAGCATTGGTATGAAGGCTGTTGCAGTTGTCATAAATCGCATAGAGCGCCTGCAGCGTGGTGCGGATATCGTTGAAATCAATCTCCTGGGCGTGCAACGAGCGGCCGGAAGTCTGAATATGGTATTTCAGCATTTGTGCACGTGCTTTCGCTCCGTATTTCTGCTTCATTGCTTTTGCCCAAACGCGGCGAGCCACCCTGCCTATCACAGCGTATTCCGGGTCAATGCCATTCGAGAAAAAGAAGGAAAGATTGGGTCCGAATTCATTGATGCTCATGCCACGGCTCAGGTAATATTCCACGTAAGTGAAACCATTTGCGAGCGTAAAAGCAATCTGCGTAATAGGATTGGCACCGGCTTCGGCTATGTGGTAACCTGAAATAGAAACGCTGTAAAAATTGCGCACGCTGCGGTCGATGAAATATTGTTGCACGTCGCCCATGAGCCGCAAGGCAAACTCGGTGCTGAAAATGCAGGTATTTTGCGCCTGATCTTCTTTGAGAATATCGGCTTGAACGGTACCGCGCACCACGCTCAGCGTGCGGGCTTTAATTTCTTCGTACACTTCTTTCGGCAGCACTTCGTCGCCGGTAACCCCGATGAGCATAAGCCCCAGCCCCTTGTTGGTTTCCGGAAGGGCTCCACGGTAGGCCGGCCGCTCCGAACCAAGTGCTCTATACTTTGCAACAATTTTCTTCTCCACTTCTTTTTCCATTCCGTTTTCACGGATATACAACTCGCATTGCTGATCGATGGCTGCATTCATAAAAAAGCCGAGCAGCATGGGGGCAGGCCCATTGATGGTCATACTCACCGATGTGGTAGGATCGCAAAGGTCAAAACCGGAGTAGAGTTTCTTGGCATCATCTAAGCAGCAAACGCTTACTCCCGAGTTGCCTATTTTCCCGTAAATGTCTGGACGGTGATCGGGGTCGTGCCCATAAAGCGTCACGGAGTCGAAGGCAGTGCTTAGCCTGGCTGCGGGCATACCCACGCTTACGTAGTGGAAGCGGCGGTTGGTACGCTCAGGGGCGCCTTCGCCGGCAAACATTCGCGTGGGGTCTTCGCCTACCCGCTTGAAGGGGTAAATACCAGCAGTATAGGGAAAATCGCCGGGGAAGTTTTCTTGCAGCGTCCAGCGCAAAATATCGCCCCAGGAACGGTATCGGGGCGTAGCGATCTTGGGGATTTGAAGATGTGAAAGTGACTCGGTATGCGTCGCTATTTTGATCTCCTTATCGCGTACTTTAAAAATGTACTCAGGCGCTTTATAGCGATTTACCGAATCGACCCAATTGCTTATTACGTCCCAATTGCGTGGATCGAAATCTTTTTTGAGCTCTTCGAATCGATCATTGAGTGCATCAAGCGTGGGATTCGTTTCAGTCTTCGCGGATTCATCGCTCAACTTATCCGCACCCCCAAATATTTTTATGGTCTGAGCCAAGCCATAGAGCTTATCGGCAATATCGGCTTGCTGCGAAGCCCATTTATCATAGGCCCGATTGTTCTCCGAAATCTCCGATAGGTAGCGGGTACGATCGGGTGGAATGATGTAAATCTTCTCCGACATTTCGCTGTTAACACCAAACTGTGTGGGGAGATCGGCGTCCGTTTTCTCGACCAAGGTCTCCATGATTTTCCGGTAGAGGCGATTCATCCCTGGGTCGTTGAATTGCGATGCGATGGTTCCCACTACTGGGATGTCTTCATCGGGAGCATCCCAAAGCTGGTGGTTGCGACGATATTGCTTTTTCACATCGCGCACAGCGTCGAGGGCTCCACGCTTGTCGAATTTATTGATGGCGATCACATCCGCAAAATCGAGCATGTCAATTTTTTCGAGCTGCGTTGCCGCGCCGTATTCCGGGGTCATTACGTAGAGCGACACATCGCAGTGGTCGATAATTTCGGTATCGCTTTGGCCAATTCCCGATGTTTCAATAATTACCAAATCGAAATGGGCTGCCTTGAGAATGCTAAGCGCATCGGCCACGTGTTTGCTGAGCGCCAGATTGCTTTGCCTTGTAGCAAGCGAACGCATGTACACGCGTGGATGCTTTACGCTGTTCATGCGTATACGATCGCCCAAAAGTGCGCCACCTGTCTTGCGTTTAGATGGATCGACTGATATTATGGCCAGGTGCTTATCATCGAAATCGGTGAGAAACCGACGGATCAATTCATCGACAAGCGATGATTTTCCGGCTCCACCCGTACCGGTAATTCCCAGCACGGGGGTATCGATTTTCAAAGCGATATCGCGGATTCGCTGAAGCTCTTCTTTAAACGATTCGGGGTAATTTTCGGCGGCTGAAATCAAGCGCGCCACGGCTACTACATTGCTTTTATCAAGGGCTTTTACCTCTCCGTTGAGATGATCACCCACAGCAAAATCGCATTGACTCACCAAGTCGTTGATCATGCCTTGTAGGCCCATTTTTCGCCCATCGTCGGGGTGGTAAATCCGTGCTATGCCATAAGCTTGGAGTTCGGCGATTTCTTCTGGGAGAATGGTACCGCCGCCGCCGCCAAATATTTTAATGTGACCAGCTCCTTTTTGCTTAAGCAGATCGTGCATATACTTGAAATACTCCATGTGTCCGCCCTGGTAGCTGGTCATGGCTATGGCTTGTGCATCTTCCTGAATGGCAGTATCGACTACTTCTTCCACGCTTCGATCGTGACCGAGATGAATTACTTCACAGCCCGTGGACTGAATGATGCGGCGCATAATATTGATAGCCGCATCGTGCCCGTCGAAGAGGCTGGCAGCGGTGACAATACGCACTTTATGCCGCGGTTTGTAAGGGGCAAGGGTTTCCATAATTTCAATAGGTGTAGGTTGGACAAAAATACCTATAAATTGTGGAGATCAAATAGGAACAAAGTGAAGGATATGTAGCCTTAGTAAACATCAACCATGTGCAGAATTACTATCCATAGGATATTCCTACCCACTTTGAGCCACACTAACCACAATGGGGTATTTACGGAATATACCCCGTTGTAGGCTTTTATGGAAGCTAGTGCCTACCCTACTTTTGGATCGACAATTAAAGTCATCTAATCCTAAAGGCTAAATCATGAAAACGTCAAATTCAAAATCGCCCCGCTTCCTGCTCATCGCCAGTTTATTTCTGGGATTTATGCTTCAAGCCAATATTAGTTTCGGCCAGGATATGATAGCCGCTTATGGCGATAAGTTAATATCGGAAGCATTAGAAAGCAACGAAAGTGAAGAAAGTACCTTAGAGTATGATGCTCCAGAATTTCCAGCGAATACAGGGTATTCAAATTTGAATAAATATATAGGAGCCAATCTTATTTACCCGAGTTCGGCTAGCATCACCGGAAGCACCGGGGTTATGAAAGTGTTCTTTCAAATTGAAAAAAATGGTAAAGTCGGAAAAGTGAATATCGTGAAATCGCCCGGCATAGCATTTGATAATGCAATACTGGAAGTCCTTGCCAATATGCCTGAATGGACGCCGGCTAAAATGAATGGCAAGGCAATCGTATCGAATTACGAATTGCGCTTAAACTTCCGTTTGCAATAGCATCTTTCTTAATATCTTTCCACGGATTGTTGATAGAACGTGGATAGCACAGAATCTACTCAAGGGTAGATTCTGTTTTTCTATTTTTGATTCTCCCATTAAATAGAAAAAGTAACATTGGACAACTCAACTTTCACAAAATCGGCCGAAGAATTCGTCAAACCAATTTCATCGAGCGGTTTCCATGCTGAAAATTTCCAAGGAATATCAACAAGATACGTATGAAAAATGAACTGGCGTTGACATTATTAATCTGTTTAAGTCAAATTGCATTTGGTCAAAACTATTTATTCGATAATTGGCAGGTTAAAGATGGGCTTCCGCAAAATACGGTATCGGAAATTATTCAAACCCGCGACGGTTATATCTGGATAGGAACGGAAGGCGGGCTGTCTCGATTTGACGGAGTTCGATTTACAAACTTCGACGTGCA
>JBBQFC010000084.1:0-10148 GCA_038321615.1 Flavobacteriales bacterium
CGCAATGTCAAAAAATGAATACTTCTCTTTTCCTTTGGGTCCTCCCACTTCGGCTCCACCAAAAACACGCTGGTAATTATTCTGATAAGTATCGATTGTTTTGAGCGCATAGCCGCTGTAAAAATTCCAGGATACGGTGAGACTTACTTCCTGGTTGCCGCCGAACTCGGGGGAATTAACAGGTGCTCCATTGGCATTTGTGCCGGTTACCATATACACCCTACCCGATGTGCGGATATTGAGCTCCAATCCTTCCAGCACAATGAGTCCATCGAGGTTATACTGCTCGCAAATGCTATCAATGGCTTGCTCCGTGAGTGGTGGCAAGGTAAAGCTTCGATCGTTTCGCTCGCGCAGATCCCAGGGTATCTGGCGCAACTCGAACCGTTTTAAAGTTGAAACTTCCTCCTGAAGCTTCACTAAAGTTTGCTCAGCCATTTCTTCCGGAAGGCCTGCTACAAATTCAAAAGGTACGCTCCCTTCGTAAATCGGAGCAGAATTTGAAGGTCCGGCTGCTCGGTTAATTATGCCTACTGCGAAGATGTTTGCAGGCACATATATCTCCGAAGGCTTAATAAAATCGGCGTAGTGGTAAGAAGTGCTGCAGGAGCTGAAAATCCATAACACAAGGAAAAAAAGTACAAAAGGCTTTTGACGCATAGCGCACGAATTTAAGAATTGAGACGTTTCAAAATCGGAATTGATTAATTTTGGCAACCCATGCGAAATCTCTTGACCCATTTTTTACTCCCTTGTTTGATTCTTTTTTCGACCAGCTCCTGCGTGCAAGACTGCGACGAGCCTGACGTAGAGCGGATTAATTCCTTATTATTTGAGTTGAAACAGGGCGGTGAAGATGGATTTTCGCAAGAGGCGCTAAACTCGATTTATTACGTGCGCTATGTGGCTTTCAGCGAGCCGCTCATAGCCGACACCTTTTATGGAAACGGGAATTTTCCGGAAGGCAATGGTCGGTTCGTGATCAACGACCAATTCCCTTTTCGCAATTCTCAAACGCCATACTACATTTCCTACGCGTACATCGTAATAGACCCGACGAGCGATTTTGCCGCCGATATCGAGAACGTAAAACTCCAAGGATTTTACGACGGTGAATGCGGCTATACCAATACCCAAAAGCAGTTTGTGCTCGACGGCGATACCATCGATTTGGCAGGTTCGGCAGACTTTTACCTGCTTACCCGCTAACTGCAATAATAAAATTTGAAACCCCCTGAAATAACTGAAAAAATGAAAGAAGTAGTTATCGTAAGTGCAGTGCGCACTCCTATTGGAAGTTTTAACGGAGCGCTTTCCACGGTTCCCGCTACGCAATTGGGCGCTACAGCCATCAAAGCAGCTTTGGAGCATGCCAAAATCGATGTTAAGTTAGTAGATGAAGTATTTATGGGCTGCGTGTTGCAAGCCGGCCTCGGTCAGGCTCCCGCGCGCCAGGCTTCAAAGTACGCAGGCCTTGGCGACAATGTGCCTTGCACTACGGTGAATAAGGTGTGTGCATCGGGAATGAAAGCAGTAATGCTCGCAGCGCAATCTATAGCCTTAGGCGACAACGAAGTTGTGGTAGCTGGCGGCATGGAGAACATGAGTATGACCCCGCACTACCTCCCGGGTTCCAGAACAGGAACCAAGCTTGGCAATATTACAATGCTCGACGGCATGGTCTACGACGGGCTTACGGATGCTTACAATAAAGAACACATGGGTAACTGCGCCGATCTTTGTGCCCGCGAGTACAATATAACGCGTGAGGAGCAGGATGCATTTGCAATACAATCCTACCAACGAGCCGCAGCCGCTTGGAGCGAAGGTAAGTTTAAGAGCGAGGTAGTACCAGTGGCAGTGTTTCAGCGCAAAGGCGACCCTATCATGGTAAGCGAAGACGAAGAGTACAAGAATGTGTTCATGGATAAAATCCCTACGCTACGCCCTGTATTTTCAAAGGATGGAACGGTAACAGCTGCAAATGCCAGCACGCTCAACGATGGAGCGGCGGCATTGGTTCTCATGAGCAGAGAGAAAGCTGATGAGTTGGGCCTTATAGTCTTAGCTAAAATAGTGAGCTATGCCGATGCCGCGCAAGCACCTGAGTGGTTTACAACAGCGCCATCGAAAGCAATTCCAAAAGCATTGGCGAAAGCCGGTTTGAGCATTGGTGACATTGACTTTTTTGAGCTAAATGAAGCTTTTGCGGTGGTAGGCTTGGCCAATATGCAAGAACTCGGACTCGACGGATCGAGCGTAGATGTAAACGGCGGTGCCGTGGCACTTGGCCATCCACTTGGCTGCAGCGGAGCGCGAATTTTGGTGACCCTTATAAACGTACTCAAGCAAAATAACGCAAAGCGAGGCTGCGCAGGCATTTGTAATGGCGGCGGCGGTGCTTCGGCGATGGTGATTGAAAATGAAGGGTAAAGAATAGCTTTATGACCCGTTGGGATCAAAATTTGCGCGCTTTGTGTGAAATTCATCACGTGCTTTTTCCCCGCAAAGGTCGCGAACAATTTTCGGCGTTGAATTGCTTCGGGGGTATCACACGCTGTTAACAAATCGTGTTTCAGAAAGGAATTTAAATAATCGACTACCAGTGCGAACCTTGTATATTCGCCTGTTAGTCTATGTGTCGCGCGCTTATTCTCATCTTACTCTGTATGACTTTTGCCGGCTTGGCTCACTGCCAATCTACCGACAGCCTTCGTACAGTTTTAACTAAGGCTCAAGGCAAGGATAGAATATCGACCCTCACAGCACTCAGTTTCGCGGAAGCGCAGAACAACCCGCAAATTGCTTTGGACTATGCCCAGGAAGCCGCAAATCTTTCGGAAAAGCTGGGAATCCGAGCCGGATTAGGCAATGCCCTGCATAAAATAGCCGTAGTGTATCGCTTTCAGGGGTATTACGAACGATCGTTGCACTATTCGGACAGTGCGCTATCCTACTTATCCGAAAAAACAGATCAATCGCTTCGGGCCGCTATCTATTCGAATATGGGGGTAGATTACCGGGCTATTGGCGATTATGAAAAGGCGCTCGAGTATTTCCAAAAAGCGATTGACCTGCATAAATCGCTCGGTCAAAACCAAGAATGGGCAACAGTTCTCAATCTCCTGGGGGTAATGTACATGTACCTCGAAGACTACCCAAAGGCACTCGACTATTACGATCAGGCACTAGCCCGGCAGCGCGAAACGGGCAACCGGAAAGAAATGGCCAATTTGCTTAATAACTACGCCATAGTTTATGCCAATCAAGGTTTACTTGATTCTTCATTAGCTTACTTTCAACGGTCATTCGAAATAGAATTAGAACTTGGCAACCGACGCGGAATGAGCGAAGGGTATAACAATATTGGCGGGGTGTATTATTACATGGGCGACGTTGACAAAGCAATAGATGAGTTTCGAAAATCGTACGCCATTGATAGCTCCCTCGGCGACTACAGGGGGCAGATCGCCACGTTGAACAATATTGCCGAGATCTACACCGAAACCGACAACCCCCGAAAAGCCCTTGCGGTGCTCGATCGCAGCTTGGCGATGGCGAGGAAAATAAACTCGAAATCAGACATTCAGGCGGCCTTATCGAATACAGCCAATGCTCATGCTAAACTCGGCAACTTCGAACAAGCTTTTAACTTCCTTCAGGATTTTATCATCGTCCGCGACTCGGTGCTTGGAGAGTCCAGTCAAAGCCTCATTGCCGAAATGGAAACCCGCTTTCTAACTAAGGAAACAGAACAGCAACTGCGCATCAAGGAGCTTGAGATTCAAGAGAATCAGCTCGCACTCGCGCAACGCCGCAATACGATCATTGGTTTAGGCATAATCATCTTACTTCTGAGCTTCGCAGGATGGCTCGTATATCGATATCAAAAAGCAAGAAAGGCGACGGAAGTACAAGCCATACGGGCGAAAGTGCAAGAAAATCAACTCAACGCCGTGATCGACGCCACCGAACTGGAGAGACGAAGAATAGCCAAAGAGCTTCACGATGGCATCGGCCAGCAACTCTCAAGTCTGAAGCTCGGGATATCCAATTTGTCGACGCAAATCGAATCGGGTGAAAATCCTGAACCTTCCAGGCTTATGCAACTTCAGCGAATAGCCGACCAATCGGCGGCAGAAGTGCGCGTACTATCCCATCAAATGATGCCCAAAACGCTCATTGAAGTAGGCCTGGCTCCGGCGCTCAGAGATATGTTTGCCCAAAGTTTCGAACTGGCAGGCATCGCGCACGGGTTTGAAGAAGTAAATGCCGATCGTAGATTCGATCCGCGAATAGAAGTGGCAATTTATCGCATAGCCCAGGAGTTGACCAGCAACATTATAAAACATGCTGCAGCCACCGAAGTACAAGCCGAACTGATTTGTGCTGCGGGTCAAATTAGCTTACTGATTACCGATAACGGAAAAGGCTTGAATAAATCGATAAAAAGTGGCTTGGGCATTCAAAACATGGAAAGCCGGGCTCAGCAAGTAAACGGCGTATTATTGATTGAAAGCGGACAACCGCAAGGTACCGCCGCTCACCTTCGAATAAAATTAGTAGCCTGATGAAGCGGATAATTTTGGTGGACGATCATGAATTAATTCGTGAAGGGATTTCTGAATTAGTGGGCAGAATAGGTGTCTACCAAGTAATAGCACAAGCCGCTAATGGGCAGGAGGGCTTGGAGCTGGTGGAAGCTCTAAAACCCGACATCGTTCTTATGGACGTAGATATGCCGGTGATGAATGGCCTCGAAGCCACGCTCCAAATAAAACGCCACCACAAGGCTGTAAAAGTAATTGTGCTCACCATGCACGGTGAGCCGGCGCTGATCAAGCGCATGATGGAAATTGGAGCCGACGGATTTTTGCTAAAAAATGCCGACCGCGCAGAGTTTGTAGAGGCTTTGGCGCGTGTAGCAGCGGGTAAAACCTACTTTTCGAGCGACGCGGCACAGGCTGTTATATCGGGCAAAAGTACCACCACCAATACCTATCAGGTAGGCGAAGAAAGCCTATTGCTATCGACGTTGAGTGAACGCGAACTAGAAATATTGAAAGAAGTAGCCGCCGGTTTCACCAACAAAGAAATCGCCGAGAAACTCTTCATCAGCCACCGCACGGTAGATGCCCATCGCACCAACGTGATGAAAAAACTCGAAATTCACAATGCAGCCGGCCTTGTAAAATTCGCCCTCCAAAATGGCTTGGTTCAAGGTTAGTGTTTAGGAAGTAGCGTTTATCCTTTCGTAAAGCTTCCAATTAGGGTATACACCGTAGTGAATTAAGCACAACACCCTATTTCATTCGGCTTGCCGTCGCCGCACCTTTGGTCTATCGAAATGAACGATATGCCCAATAGCGAAATTTCCATAAGTAGTTTGAGCCCACGCGAAATGGAAGTAATGGCCTTATTGGGCAAAGGCTACCGCAGCGCCCATGTCGCCACCTTACTGCAGATAAGCCCGAAAACGGTCAGCGCACACTGCACAAGCATTCGCTTCAAGCTTCGGATCGCCGACCTAAACGGATTAATTCATTTTGCGATAGCGCACCAAAATCTATGAGAACCTTTTTGATCATATTCAGCCTTGCTGCTGTGACTTTTGATCTGCATGCTCAAGGTCACCTGCAATACACCCGCCACGATATAAACGGCGACGAGCGCTTTCGCTTTTCGGATATAGCTCGCCTGCCAGAAACGCATAAATATTACGTAACGCCGAGCGGAAATAATCCTGCGTATCTCATCAACGGCGATACCTATGCCATAGAAGGCACGCATAATGTGGGCACCTACCCCCTGGGCGCCCGAACGACGATCTCCAAAACGGGGAAGTACGTGATGATTCAATCGCTTACCCACCTGGAGTATAAACTCAAAAATCGGGAAACCTACTTAGTGGTGGTTGACCCCATCGGCGGAAAAATCTTGCTGAATCTTTCCAAAGTCAATGATGCCTGCTTTCATCCGAATGAGGAAGAAGTATGGTACCTGATCGATGGAGTGGTTCGATCGGTAACGTTGGCTAGCGGTAAAGACCGCGAAGTCTTTAAATTTCCAAGCGCAACGAACTGTTTAGCGATTTCGCCCAATGGCCAATATCTTGCCCTATCGCATAAGCCGGCAAAAGATTTTCTCGATGCCTATGTAACCAAGAAAGGACAAAAGAAAAATTACAAGATCTACGAGAAATTCCGCCAATGCATTTCTGTTTTCAACACATCGGATCAGGCCTTGGCGCATTTGGCCAGCGAAATGGTAGATATACCCTACGTGTTGGAGTACAGCCCAAAGGGCGATTTTCTCCTCTGCTATTCGCAGCCGCACGACAAACTTACCGCAACTACTACCGCGGGCAATACCGATTACATATCGAAGATCGATGCTGCTACGGGAATCTTACGCACCGAAGGATTTGTGTCAAACAGCGTTTACGAGCCCGACTTGGAATTTAGCAACAGCCATAATTACCTGGCCATAGTGACCATTAATCGCACCAAGGTCCCCGAAGTATGGGTTTGCGATTTCAACACGGCCAGTATCCTGGCGCGATTTGAATGTGGTAAAAACACCCTTGGCGAAGCCCTGAAAAACGAACTCAAAGCCGATGCCAGCCGCGTGGGTGTGGCCTTTAGCGCCGACGATCAAAACATGCTCATCACCTACGGATCAATTTTACTCAACTGGACCATACCCTATGAATAGGCTTATGAAACTTACCCTCCCAGCATTTTTTGCAACGCTGCTCTACGGATCGCCGGCATCGGCTCAGCGCTCCATACTCGACACGCAAGAAGCAGTGGCAGCGAGCGCCATCGCTCAGCTAGATAGCCTTATGAAGGACGAAAAATTCCTGAAAACGCTTGCGAAAGAAGATGTACATGGCGACTACGTGTACCAAATTGGCGTAGGCGACAAAGGCCAAATTAATACCATGCGCGCCTTAAGTCGATCTGATAATGCAAGCATCGACGGCCAAAACTACATTAACAACTTAGTAAAAATCCACAAGTTCGACTTCAAGTTGCCAAAGGGCAATTTCTACAAGTTTGAGTACACCTTTCGAACGCCTTGACCAAAAACTTTACCCCTCACGCTACAAACAATCTAACGCTCACAAAAACAAACACCATGAACAAATTACTTTTCTTAACAACGACCCTGTGCTTCTCGCTGGTCGCAAATGCTCAAGATGAAATGCCCGAAGTATGGTCTACAAAATTCGACCATCAAATAGACTGGTATGCCGTAGATGATTATGACAATATTGGCTATGGCATGGTGGCTTCCGACAAGGAAATCTCTGTGTATGAAACGGCTAATGGCAAACTGGTTTGGACAAAATCATTCAAAGAGTTAGCGCCGAGAATGCGAAAAGTGGACGATGTGATGGTTGTTGACGGCTCGTCGAAAATATTCCTTCTCGATCTTAAAGTAGGTAGCGAGCAAGTAGCCGTAGTAGATCTGGTAACAGGCAAACTCGACTGGGATTCGGACGCATATAAACTGAAGAACCGCGATATGATAAGCTACATATCGGAAGAAAAAGCGTTTATGTTCACCTTCAAAGACGTGAACGTACTCGTAAATGCCCTAACCGGCGAAGAGCGCTGGAGCACCCAAAAGTTTAAAGGCAAAATCGGAACTTATTACTACGATAGCGGAATGTTGACTACGGTAAACTTCGTGCCGGAAGAATTGCTCGCTCTACTTTCCGGATTTAAAAATCAAATTGCCAAAATCAATATGAAAACCGGCGAAATAGTTTGGGAAAACACTTACGTGGGCCGTGCTGATCGAAAAGTACTCACGAAGGAATTTTTGTATGATCTCAATGTGGTGGACGATAAAGTAGTGCTCGAACTCGATGGGCTACAGATTTACGATTACAAAACAGGTGCCCAGCTTTGGAGCGCAGCCTTTGCCTACGAGCGAGTGCTAAGCAAGCCGATGAATGCCAGCAAATTTGGCGTATACGGCGGCGTTTCGAGGCCCGTATTTACGGATACCCATGTGTATGTAATCGATATGTCGGGGAAAAGTAATCAATACATTAAAAAGTATGATAAGCAGACCGGCAAACTCGTATGGACTTCGCAGGAAATAGCTGGCGGTGCCAAAGTAATACCGAGTCTCTATGTGGTGGATGACAAGGTGATTGTACAAATAGGCGGAATTGTGGAAATACAAGGCGTATTTAAGGAAACGGTAACAAGTAGTACCGGGCAATCAGCGCGGGTGGATGTAGCGAAGGTTTACGACGAGTCGGTAAAACCCTACGGTGTGCAGGCGTTTAGCGATGCCGACGGAAGATTGGTTTGGGACTCAGAGCGCTTTAAAAAAGGCATCACTAACATGTACCGACATGGCGAAGGCAATATGATTGTTTCTTCCGGAAAGGCGCTCTACAGCATGAAAATTAAGGATGGAGAAGTTAATTACGAAGTCGATGCCAAAAATGGCGGAGTGGGCAACGTTACGATGATTTTGGACAATAATGGCAATGTGGTGACCATTGGAGAAAAAGGCGTTTCGACTTTCAATGCCGAAAGCGGAGCGCTCGTAGCCGCCAACAAATACAAGCGCGCCAGCTTGCGCGAATACACTGGAAACATTCTAATTCTCGAAACACCGGTGCAGGATATTGCCGCTTTCGACGTAGCAGATAATTGTAAATACTGGAAATATAACGCCCGAAAAGAATCGGCGAGTAGCCTCACGGATGATGGAGCTTACGTGTATGTAATGGAAAAGAAAACGGTAACCAAACTGAAGACGAAGCCTTGAGACCGAGCACTAACCAAAACCCGAAAAAGCCGCCCATCTGTGGGCGGCTTTTTTGCTTCTGGAAGTACGGTTGATTTTATTCCATACCAAAACTACTTGCTGTAGTTCATTCCACCACCAATTTTTCAACACCTACGCCCTTCTCCGTCTGCACTTCTACCAGATAAATTCCCGCTGCCAAGCCACCCAAATCCATCTCAAACCGCTCCGAAAAAGGCCGACCGGATTTCGCGACGACTCCCATGGAATTGTAGAGCCGGAAGCTGATAATACGCTCCGAAGCTTGGATGGTAGCGCGAGTTTGGGCAGGGTTTGGGAAGAGTTGGAAGGATATTGAAGTCTTATCCGAAATGGTCAAAGGCTCGGTGCATTCTTGGACAAGATCGCCGCCGTCGTAGAGCCAAAGTATATCAGGGTTACCATCTTCGTCAAAAGCTATGGTGTTAAGCATTAGTTTATTTTGAAACAACCCAGATGCAAATACCGGATTTATATAAGGCGGATCGCTTGGTTGGTCGAACTCATCCATAAATAAGCTACACCATGATGAGCCATCCCAGCGCGCAAGTCCATAAACTGGAACATTGCCGGCATATCTGAAAAATCCGGCGGCATATAGGTATCCATTTATCTCGTAAAGTCTCTTGACAAAACCAGAGTTTGATAAAGAGCCCATATTGTTTGAAAGTCCGGGACTAAGACTGGAAAAAGTTTCTCCGTCGTATTTGACAATCAAATTTCTACCACCCTGATCAAAATCAAAGGCTTGACCCCCAAGATAGAGTTCTTCGTTGAATACAATCATATCTGAGAAGGCATTAAAGGGATTATCCGGAGCTCCCGGAACGAAAACTAGTTCGTTATCTACCCACTCCGCAAAATCCTTGACACCGCTAATGGTCTCGAATTCACCGCACACGTAGTATTTTCCTTCGAAAAATATAAAATCGAAGAAATGCGAACTTGTTCCGGTCTGCAAAACGCCATCATTGATTAAGCCTACCCAGTTGTTGCCTTCTAGTCTAGCCAAATGGTTTGCAGATTGTCCGTCTATTTGGGTAAAACCCCCTATCGCATAAAGTGAGTTGTTTACCCAAACTAATTTTTGAATAAAATTGTCAAAACTCCATGGGAACGTCCAACTTATACCATCGAAATATGCAATGCCTTGCATTTGACCAACACCAATATATCCGTTTCCCCCAACTAAAATCCCTTCCTGAAAATCAACTAGCGCAGGCAGCGATCCTGAAAAGGTATCTGCAATTACTACCCAATCAGTACCATTAAAACCAGCCAGATAGGCGCTATTATCTGGATATAAAAATTCGCCTAAGTGTATGGTCATATCT
>JBBQFC010000085.1:0-9959 GCA_038321615.1 Flavobacteriales bacterium
CGCTAAGGTTTCACAGAGTTGCATGGAGAAATTATTTTCAGGGAGATTACCGAGAGAATTATCCTAATTGCCCTTCTTAAAATCGTCGAACTTAACATTTAGCGTAAAGCTATTGCTCGCCCCCGCTTGCGAATAGATCGCTCGGGCATAGCTCAGGTGGATTTTGGCAATGCGCATGCCCAAACCGAAGCTGAAGCCACCGGCGCTCGAAGTATCATCGATGCGCAACTGTTGGCGGCGGTTGTAATTATAGCCCGCGCGGAGATGGAAGTTTGGAGTGATTACCACTTCCGTGGCAAATACCAAATGGCGGAAGAAGTTTTCCGTAAAACCACCATTCTCATCTACTATTTCTTCGCCCGTAAGCGGGTCAATAGCTACTTGATCGCTGCCCTCGGGAGTCAGATCCCATTTTTGGAGATTTTCGGCAATTACCGAGAAGCGGAGCGGTGCTTTTTCGAGCTTTTTAGAAAAACCAGCCTGGATTTCAAAGGGTATTTCTTGTTGACCATTTGGAGTATAGGAACTCAAAGAACTGCCGATGTTTTTTACCAATAAGGTAGTTGTAAATCCTTTTTCAGGATTGGAGTACGTTCCGCTCAAATCCACCGCTACGGCTGTTGATTTGTACTCGGCGAGTTCGCTTAAGATGAATTTTAAATTACCGCCTGCCGAGAGCCGGGAAGTAAATTGATGACCGATGCCGCCTTGAAAGATGTATTCGCCGGCATTAAACTGTCCTTGCACATTTCCTGCTTCATCAGTTAGTTCAAAATCGCCGTAGCCCAGGCTTTGAATCGAAAAGGTGAGCACGCCAATTTTCTTCAGGTGGTGAGCGTAGCCGGCATGGGCAATGTTTGCTTCCCCAAAAAGACGGGTGAATCCAAATACAATTTGACCTGCGGCGGTGGAGTCGAGTAGGGAAGGAGCTACCAAACCGAGGTTCAAATCACCATCTTTAATAGAAATGGCGTTTCCACCCAGAGCCGCAATCCGCGCTGCGCTGGTGGTATGGAGTATTTGAAAATTCGATTGTCCGTTGCCTTGAGCAAGAACCAAGACGCTGCTGGAAACCAGGAGCACCGAAAGAGAAAACCGCAAAATCATCATGGGCAAAACGGAGTAAGGGGCTTGGTATTGCCCGATACTGCAAATTTAGAATTCGATACGAGACTAGAAATATCGATTTCACTTAGAAAACCTGCCGGGAAATTAATGGGCGACCAAGGAGAAAACGAGCTGTGAGCTATTCATCACCAATCATTCATGTTTTTGGAATGGAATGCCATTCTCCAACCTAATTTCCCAACCTTTTTTGAAGTAGCCCACGCTTATTTGGTTCATTTCCACTTCGAAATGCTGATGTGATCAGCCTAATTATGGAGGTGCCGGAACGGATATCTCCTTGCTCAATTTACCTGTTTCAGTCAGCTTACGGGCGTACAAGGAGTTAATGCGACCGATCAGGTGAGTAACATTGAAGTTGTAGATGACGGATATGAGGCATGGGGAAGGGAACCAATGATGCAGTTGGCCTTTTTCATTTTCTACGCAAATATGACTTTCAAGGTCAAGTATTTGAACAAACTACGTTGGTTTATTACCCCCAATATTATCTTTATTTCGGGATGGTAAATTCTTTACAATACAATTCATACGCCAACGAGTTCATCATGCTTCTAGGTGCTGAAACGCCGAATGGTGTTCAGGGCCGTTTCCTTGGATTCAATGTGGACTTAGAATTGGTCACGGATCTTTATTTTGATCTCTACCCTCCCAACACCTATTTTTTCGGTTTCTTGATCGAAGAAGATGGATATATCGTGATAGGCGAGCAAGGTCCCAATATCAACTCCGAAAGCACCTTTATCGCCAGGCTCGATTTTGAAGGCAATGTACTTTGGAATAAAATATTACAGCCGGAGGTGTATCAGCATATTTCTCGAAATTGGTCAATTAATGCAGTTGATCAAGGCGATTTGCTGGCTGGAAATGGCAGAATAATATGGAACTCTTTTGGGTTGCTGACTAAAACGGATCTTGAAGGTAACGTAGTTGAAGAATTTAATTCAATTGACCCATCCGTGCCGCGTTCATATGGCATGCTGTCCTGTGAATTGATAAACTGTGAAATATTGACGATTCAAGGGTCTGGGTATGAATGGGTCCCGGAGTTTGGAAATCCAGATATATATTGGACGAAGCTAAGAGTGTCCAAACTTAGCTCTGAAGATTATGTACTAAAGATGGTTTAGAGTACTTCACGAATTACGAGTATTTCAGAAATGGAGCCAAAAAATGTTACCCACTTCGGATGGGGGTGCAATGATTTTAGGGGGCTACTACGGGTACTTTTTTGATTTTAATTCCTGGATGCTCAAAGTAGATTCCAATGGCAACGAAGAGAGGTTTGAAAATGTAAATTATCAAACCTGTAACGACTGTGAAAATGTACTTTACGACATAGAACTCGCGCCTGATGGGGGCTACATAACCGCGGGCTACTTTATAAACTGGGCCGAAGACTCAAGTGGCAGCACCTGGTTGCGAAAGGTTGATGCCTGTTGCGACCTGGAGTGGCAAGGCTGCTCACCCTTAAATGTGCCGGAGTGGCAAGGCCCAGCGCTTCGCGGTTTATCCCAACCCAAGCGCGGCGCGGTTTACCTTAGAAACTTCTACCCAAACCAGAGCAAGCTCCTACGCGGTGTGCGACCTTTCAGGGCGGCTTGTAGCGCAAGAAAATTTCAATGCTGCAGGCAATGCCTGTCAAATAGAATTGAATGCTCCTTCAGGATCTTATACCTTGCAGGTAACTACCGACGATGGAAAGATGGAAGTATATAAAATACAGGTTGTGAGATGAGAGCTTATTCTAATCTTTGTCCTTACATAGCGGAACATTTTTGACCCTTAGGATGTGATTTAGCAACAGGCGTCGCCTTCGAATCTAAACTTCAGTTTCTGAAAAGACCAGGTACTACGCCACCTTCAGTGGCGAAGCCACCTTTTGATTGGTCAGCGCTTTTTCCACCACTTCTATCATTTCATCCACGTAATGGAAGGTTAGCCCTTTCACGTAGATCGGATTGATGTCGCGAATGTCCTTTTCGTTTTTCGACGAAAGGATGATTTCCTTGATATTCGCTCGCTTGGCTGCTAAAATTTTCTCCTTTATTCCGCCCACAGGTAGCACTTTTCCGCGAAGGGTAATTTCGCCAGTCATGGCCAAATACTTCTTCACCTTGCGCTGGGTAAAGGCCGATGCCAAAGCGGTGAGAATAGTTATCCCAGCCGATGGACCATCTTTTGGCGTGGCTCCTTCGGGTACGTGGACGTGTACATTCCACTTATCGAAGACTTCCTGGTCTAAGCCGATGGAGTCGGAATGCGCTTTAAGGTATTCGAGTGCAATCATCGCCGATTCCTTCATTACCTCACCGAGATTTCCGGTGAGTTGCAGGCGGCCTTTTCCTTTGGTCAGGGAGGTCTCGATAAACAGGATATCTCCGCCCGAAGGGGTCCAGGCCAAGCCGGTAACTACACCGGCCACGTCATTATCCTGATATTTATCGCGGGCATGCGATGGCCCTAAAATGGAGTCCAGATCGGCATTGGCGATGGTCGGAACGTAGGTTTCATCCATAGCGATCTGCTTGGCCCGGTAGCGCACCAATTTGGAAAGGCGCTTATCGAGGCTGCGTACCCCGCTCTCATTGGTATATTCTTCAATGAGTTGCTCCAATACCGATTTCGAAATCTTAATCTGTTCGGGTTTGATACCGTTTTCTTTCAACTGTTTCGGCAATAGATGACGCTTCGCAATCTCAATTTTTTCTTCGACGGTGTAGCCGTTTACTTCAATGATCTCCATGCGGTCGCGCAAGGCCGGATGGATGGTGCTCATGGTATTGGCTGTTGCGATAAACATTACGTTGCTCAAGTCGTAGTCGAGCTCGACGTAATTGTCATAAAAAGCATTATTCTGCTCCGGATCGAGTACTTCGAGCATAGCCGAAGAAGGGTCGCCGTGGCCATCGCGACCGAGCTTGTCAATTTCATCGAGAATAAATACGGGGTTCGAAGTACCGGCTTTGCGCAAATTTTGAATAATCCGACCCGGCATAGCACCGATGTAGGTTTTTCTATGCCCTCGAATTTCGGCTTCGTCGCGCATACCACCCAGCGACACGCGGGTGTATTTTCGACCTAGCGCCTCGGCAATAGATTTGCCCAGGGAAGTTTTACCTACACCTGGAGGGCCATAGAGGCAAAGAATCGGCGACTTCATGTCGCCTTTTAATTTCAGTACCGCCAAAAACTCAATGATGCGCTCCTTTACTTTATCGAGGCCATAATGATCGCGGTCGAGCACTTTTTGAGCGCGGTGAAGGTCAAATTTATCTTTTGAAAATTCGTTCCATGGCAAGTCGAGGAGCAACTCCACATAGTTGAGCTGCACGCTGTAATCGGCACCCTGTGGGTTCATCCGCTCCAGGCGTTCCAACTCTTTTTTAAAAGCTTTTGCTGTTTTCTCGTTCCACTTTTTTTTCTCGCTGCGCGCGTGCAGTTCGATGTGAAGTTCTTCCTGCGGATTTCCGCCCAGCTCTTCCTGAATGGTCTTCATTTGCTGGTGCAAGAAGTATTCGCGCTGCTGCTGATCGATATCGATTTTTACTTTACTCTGAATATCGTTCTTAAGCTCCAACATTTGAAGCTCCTTGGTGAGGTATTCGAGCACCATTTCGGCGCGCTTGCGCAGATCGGCCACTTCCAGCAATTGTTGCTTTTCACTCACTTCAGCGTTCATATTGCTCGAAATGAAATTGATCAAGAAACTATGGCTCTCAATATTTTTGATGGCAAAAGCCGCTTCACTCGGGATATTTGGCGATTCTTTGATGATTTGAAGCGCCAGGTCTTTGAGGGAACCAACCAAGGCTTCCCATTTTTTTAGATTTCGCTGTGGACGGATTTCGGCAAACTCCTTGACTTTCGCGCGGATGTAAGGCTCGTTCGTGATCATTTCGACCATTTCGAAACGCTTTTTACCTTGAATGATCACGGTAGTGCTTCCATCGGGCATTTTCAAAAGCCTGATAATCCGCGCAATGGTACCGATACTATTGAGGTCTTCGAAGGTAGGGTCTTCGATACTTTGGTCGCGCTGGCTCACTACGCCCACCGTACGATCGCCGGCATAGGCATCTTGCACAAGCTTAATGCTCTTATCGCGGCCAACGGTAATGGGGAGTACAACGCCAGGAAATAATACCGTGTTTTTTATCGGCAGGATGGGGAGCTCTTTTGGAACGCTCTCCTGATTCATTTCTTCTTCATCTTCGCTGGTAATGAGCGGGATGAATTCGGTTTCATTTTCGGATATAGTATCTACTCTGATTGCTTCAAACATGGGATGAGATCTAGGGACGCTGCAACTTTGTCAGTCGCTGCTTCATTTTTTGTCGGGATTGCTAAATGTAAATAATCGTGCCAACAATAAAGTCAACGGCGATTCTCGGCTTCGTATTGGCTTACCCACTTAAATACGGCCTTTTCTTGCTCGGATAAATGCAAATTCCTTCTGCTCATCATGGCTTCCGCCACTTCGATTGCTTTTTCGATTCGAAAACTTTCGGTTAGCGCACCGGCATCCATCCAGGCGAAGGATGGGATAAATTTTGGCGGAAAGCCCGCATTAAAAATATTGGCGTTCATGCCTACTACTGTTCCTGTGTTGAACATGGTATTGATTCCCGCCTTGCTGTGGTCGCCCATAATAAGGCCGTGGAATTGCAGCTCGGAATCGATCGCTTCCCGAGCTTCATAGCTCCATACACGCACGTTTCCGTAGTTGTTTTTCAAGTTGGAAGTATTGGTGTCGGCGCCGAGGTTGCACCAGGAGCCGATTACCGAATTGCCCAAAAAACCGTCGTGGCCTTTGTTGGAATAAGCCTGCATCACCACATTATTTAGCTCTCCGCCAGCGCGGCAATGTGCGCCAATACTCGTAGCTCCGTATATTTTAGCGCCCATCTTTATGGTGGTGCCTTCGCCTATGTAAAGTGGTCCGCGTAGCATGGCTCCTTCCATTACTTCTGCCTTCTCGGCAATATAAACAGGGCCGGTGGTGGTATTGATGTAGCAAGGGTGGACTATTGCTCCCGGCGCTGCAAAGAGATCGTTGCCGGTGTGGGTTACGTGTTTGGGTAAATCGATGGTGCGCATGCCCTTGGTAAGTTCATCGAAGTCTTGGCGCAAAATGGCATCATTGTATGCAAAAATGTCAGCCGGACGGTTCAGAACCTTAATTTCTTCGGCGTAATCAATCACTTTGCCAACCGAGAGTTGCGTAATCTCTTCACCGCGCTCTATTTGAAGCATTGCCTCAGCTGGTGAGAAGTCAGCGAAGTTTCCCGCTAAAAACTGCGCACCGCGCATTAGAATTTCTCCAGTTGCTAAATGCTTGATCGAATCGGCTAAGTGCTGATTGGGCAATAGACTGCTATTGACCACCACATATGAACCCGATGGTATTTCGTCGGCTAAGGAGTGCAGGTATGCCGCCGAGCACGATGTAGGGTTTGAACTCAGGTAGCGCTTCCATTTGGCTTCGACCGAATCCATGCCTATCAACAAATGGCCGATCGGTTTGCCGAAACAGAGTGGCAAAAGGGCTTTCCATTGGATGTCGAGTAGTAAAACGTTCATAGGTTGTAGATGCGTAAAGGTAAGTTTTCTGTCGGGTTTCAAGTTGCACAGCGCCCTGCAAGAAGGTATGCCGATGGAAGTATTTTATTCGTTTCGAACGGGAAGCGCAAGTTTTGGCCATAAAAAAAGCCTCCCGATGTGGGAAGCTTTTATGCGACCAAAAGGTCGAAATATTATTTCTTATCGAATTTGGCGTAGCGCTTTTTGAACTTGTCAACGCGACCAGCTGTATCTACAAGCTGCATTTTTCCTGTAAAGAAAGGGTGCGACTCGCTCGAAATCTCCAATTTGAACAGTGGATATTCGTTGCCGTCTTCCCATGTGATGGTTTCACTGGTAGCTGCTGCTGACTTGCTCATAAAAGCGAAATCGTTTGACATATCTTTGAAAACCACTGGACGGTAATTCTCGGGGTGAATATCTTTTTTCATAATCTTGCTCAATAATTGGGCTGCAAATGTAAGGTTTTGTTTTGATTGCAGAAATACTTCGCTCAAAAATGTAATATTTGCGGCGCATTTGAGTTTTATGCCCATGAATCGCCCCTTCTATCCGCACGCCCTATCGGCTTTTGCCTTGCTCGTGGTGATTATGGCGAGTTTGAGCAGTTGCCGGAAGGACGATTACAATACCTCGCCCGATTTGCGCTTGAGTTTTTCGACCGATAGCGTGAATTTCGACACCGTTTTTACCACCATTGGTCAAGCCACCAGGCGCTTTCAAATTTATAATACCGACGGCAGCTTCGTAAATATTTCCAAAATTCGGCTGGCTAATGACGCAAACAATTCTTTCCGAATCAATGTCGATGGCCTTTCGGGAACGGAATTTAACGACATCGAAATTGGTCCAGACGATAGTTTGTTTGTGTTTGTGGAAGTCACCGTGGAGCCAAACAGCAACTTGCTGTATCCCTTTGTGGAAGGCGAAGTATTGTTCGAAGTAAACGGCAACACCCAATCGGTAAAGTTGGTTGCCTGGGGTTGGGATGCGGTATTCTACGTCCCAAATGTATTTCCCACCAATGGCCTTCCCGATTTCCGGCTTGTGGCTCCCGAGCCAAATGCAAACGTGGTGTGGACTGCCGATCGACCCATTGTGGTATTTGGATATGTGGTAGTAGATAGTACACAAACCCTTACCATCGAGCCCGGCACGCAAGTGTATTTTCATCAAGGTTCGGGTCTTTGGGTGTACCGCGAAGGACAAATCACGGCGGCTGGAACCCCAGAAGCTCCTATTGTTTTTCAAGGCGATAGGCTCGAGCCTTTCTACGAAGAGCAGCCCGGGCAGTGGGATCGAATTTGGATTAACGAAGGATTGAATGGGAGCGACAATACATTTACCAACTGTATTATTAAAAACAATTTCATTGGTATTCAAGCCGAAACGCTGCCCTTCTCCTACAATGCCGATGCAGGCCTTTCGGCAAACACATTGAAATTGACGAATGTGGCCATTCGAAATAATTCCATTGCGGGGCTTTTCACCCGAAACTATCGGATTGAAGCTGCCACTTCCCTTTTCACATCCGGAGGTCAATATTTATTAGCGGGCACCGCGGCAGGTCAATACAATTTTGATCAATGCACCTTCGCCAATAATTGGAGGCTGTCCACGCGGCAAACTCCAGCGTTGCTAATCACAAATTTCGAGAACGCGGGCAATGGTTTGGTGGCTGTTTCTCCCATCGCCACAAGTCGTTTTCGCAATTGCATTATTTATGGGAATGGGTTTTCGGAGTTTTTACTCGATTTAGACGATAGCAATTCAATCGATTTATTATTTCAAAACTGCCTTTACCGGGTGGACGAAGACTTGATTCAAGGCTATATTGACAATGGTTATATCGATGGCGGACATGTAAACGCCAATCCCGGATTTATCGATTTTTCACAAGGCGATATGCGGCTGATGGAAGATGCTTACGCAAGAGGAAAGGGATTAGAATACTTCGGGCAACCCGCTACCGACTTGATCGGAACACCCTTTGAAAATCCACGAGCGCTAGGCTGTTTGGAGTATTTGATGGAGTAATCCACGCAGCCACATTTAAATTATTCCGCAATACTTACGAGATTTATCCGTCAAGGAGCTGCAATTAGAAGCGACTGACAGATCTGTGTACCTTTGGTCGAAGCTCCTGGTTTTTTCAGCTTGAACTTTTTTCTACAACACTTACGCACCCAAAAGTGAAAGGCTCTACAACAATTCAAATTAAGAACATGGTTTGCCCGCGTTGTATCGCCGCTGTGGAGCACTTACTTGATGATATGAATATCCCTTTCCACGGCCTGAAATTGGGTGAAATAGCGCTTTATGATCCACTACCAAGTGTAGTAGAGAGCTTATTTGCGTTGAGGTTAAAAGGTCTCGGCTTTGAATTATTGCATTCGGAAGGGGCAATATTGGTATCTAAAATCAAGGATTTAATCATCACTCAAATTCATCATAGCTCTCATCAACTTCAGGTCAATTGGTCCACTTACTTAGCCGATAACTTGAATCGAGACTATTCCAGCCTTAGCCGGCTCTTCTCATCCGTTGAAGGTATTACGATTGAAAAATTCATAGTTAGGCAAAGGATTGAAAAGGCGAAGGAATTCATTTTCTACGAAGAGCACACGCTCTCGGAAATAGCTAATGCACTCAGCTACAGCAGCGTTGCCCACCTTTCTGCTCAATTCAAAAAGGAAACGGGAATGAGTCCGTCAGAATTTAAGAAAAGTCGGGACTCAACTCGCAGTTCCATAGATCGGTAGCATAGTTTGGGCGCTGAACGCGTCTTAACATTTTCCAGCTTATTCGTGTTGACTTCATTGGCGGATGTTGCGAGTCGTTTTCGATCCGAATGTTGTAAGAAAGAACAATAGTTCTGTAACATTTCAGTAGGGATCGCTTGTAAATTTGCACCCATGAAATTCTTTAGCTGATGGAACACACTTACAAAATATCCGGAATGACCTGCAACGGCTGCAGGAGCCATGTTGAGAAAACACTAAGCGAAGTGGTAGGCGTGAAGAACGCTTCTGTCGATCTCGAAAAAGCAGAAGCCGTCATCAATATGGATGCGCATATTCCCATTGAAAAATTTCAGGAAGCTTTGAAAAACGATGGCGGAAAGTACGCCATTCATAAAAGCGAAGCAGAAAAACACCACCACGAACACATTGAAAAATCAAAACCCAAAGAAAAAGGAACCGGGAGCTTTTACTGCCCGATGCATTGCGAAGGCGATAAAACCTACGACA
>JBBQFC010000086.1:0-9727 GCA_038321615.1 Flavobacteriales bacterium
CTCATCAATGGAGAATCAAACATCTTGAGCGCAGGAGAGTCGATCATTATTCCCGCTCATTCCCAAAATATTATCAAAGCAAATGAGCGCTTTAAAATAATATCAACGGTCATTAAAAGCGGCTATGATGAAGTAAGTTAGGTTAAGACGATTTGTCGTAAAGGGTTTGAAGTATTATCAGACAAGCTAAAGGTTGGAAGTTCGGATTAACGAATGTTTTGGCTCAGTTTGTTTAAATGTTTGTGGGCGAAAAACATTTTCTTTTTTGTGATTCACACTTTTCTTGGATGAATTAGGCTGCGCATCCGAGCTATTGTATTGCTCGTTTTGACCAACCAGTACTTTGATACGATTCCCATTGAAAAAACGCGGAATGCTAAAGCTGAATTGCAAAAGGCGGCTGCAGGACTTGACCCTAACATCATCAAACGCGTGCTTTCAAGTGGAAAACTATCTGATTCCGATCAGGAGGCCATTTTGAAAGTGGCAAAAAAGACAATCGTTACTTTTGACGATCCTGGCGATGAAAAGAAGGAAGCCAAACCGGAAGAAAAGGTGGTTTCAAATCCTGAGAAGAGCGAAATTCATGGTACCTAAAAAAGCACCGAGTAGGCGGGTTAAAACACTCTTTAACTATGCGTTTAGATAATTTCAATATTCAAGGGCTAACGGATGAACAAGTTAAAATTGCCCGAGAGAATTTTGGACAAAACACCTTAAACTACAAACAGGAAAACGGTGTTTTAAATGCCCTAAAAAAATTGGCAAAAGAGCCAATGATCATTCTCTTGTTGGTCGCCTCTGCAATTTACTTTGTAAGTGGTGAAGAAGGTAACGCAATCTTTCTGGCGGCTGCAATTGCGATTGTTTCCGTCATTTCTTTATACCAGGATTCCAGGAGCCGCAATGCTTTACAAAAGCTAAAAACGCTGACCCAACCGAATTCTAAAGTCATTCGAAATGGGAAGTTTGAAGAAACAAAGAGCGAAGACTTAGTCGTTGGTGACAGTTTGGTAATAGAAGAAGGAACGTCAATTGCAGCCGACGGTGTCATTGTTCACTCCAATGATTTCTCGGTAAACGAATCTATCCTTACAGGCGAATCCTTATCGGTTTTTAAAGACAAAGACAAAGAAGACAATTTCATTTATACCGGAACAACTGTGGCCAGTGGATTGGCCATTGCGACAATTAACCATATCGGTAATGCGACCAAACTAGGCAAAATTGGAAAAAGCCTGGAAAGTATTAAAGAAGAAAAAACCCCCTTAGAGCAGCAAATAAACAACTTTGTAAAAAGGCTGGTCATAGCTGGCGCAGTTGTTTTCTTGGTGGTTTGGGCCATCAATTATTTCCACTCTTATAATTTTCTAGACAGTTTGCTAAAGGCACTCACTTTAGCGATGAGTATTTTACCGGAAGAAATCCCCATGGCTTTCAGCGCATTTATGGCCATTGGGGCCTGGCGATTGATGAAAATGGGAATTGTGGTAAAGCAGATGAAAACGGTGGAAACATTGGGCAGTGCCACAGTGATCTGCACTGATAAAACAGGCACCATCACCGAGAATAAAATGAGCTTGGCAAAACTGTTTGTACTGGCAACCCACAATATTTCCAGCCCGGAAGATATATTGACTGATGACGAAAAACAGCTCATCACTATGGCGATGTGGGCAAGTGAACCCATTCCGTTTGATCCGATGGAGGTAGCCCTGCACGAAGCTTATGCCAATTCAAAATTGGACGATGAGCGCCCAGATTTCAACATGGTGCATGAATACCCGTTGGATGGAAAACCACCCATGATGACCCATTTTTTTGAAAACAAGGCTGGCAAAAGGATTGTAGCAGCCAAAGGGGCCCCAGAAGCATTGACAAATGTTTGCCGATTGACGGAAACCGAAAAAGAACAAATTGAGAAAGCCATAAAAACGATTACCAGCGAAGGCTACAGGGTTTTAGGTGTAGGGGAAGGTGATTTTGATGGCGATAATTATCCCGGCACACAGCAAGAAATCCCTTTTACATTCAAAGGTATAGTAGCCTTTTATGACCCTCCGAAGAAGAACATCGCACAGGTGTTAAAAGACTTTTACAAAGCGGGAATTGCAGTGAAAATTGTAACAGGCGACAATGCTGAAACCACCACCGCTATTGCCAAGCAAATCGCTTTTGAAGGATATGAACGCACCATGACAGGCGATGAGTTGATGCAGTTATCGGATGCCGACTTGAAGGTAAAAGTGAATGAGACAAACATTTTCACAAGAATGTTTCCTGAAGCAAAGTTGAAAATCATCAATGCATTAAAATCCAACAATCAAATTGTTGCCATGACAGGCGATGGCGTGAATGATGGGCCTGCCTTGAAAGCGGCACATATCGGTATTGCGATGGGAAAGAAAGGTACAGAAATAGCCAAACAAGCGGCTTCTCTGATTTTATTGGAAGACGACCTTTCCAAAATGGTCAATGCCGTAGCAATGGGTAGGAGAATTTATACCAATCTCAAAAAAGCCATTCAATACATCATATCCATTCATATACCGATTATCCTTACCGTTTTTCTTCCGCTGGCCCTGGGTTGGGTTTATCCGAATATACTTTCCCCTGTGCACATTATTTTTCTAGAATTAATAATGGGACCCACCTGCTCCATTATTTTTGAAAATGAACCCATGGAAAAAAATACCATGTTTCAAAAACCGAGACCATTTACCACTACTTTTTTTAATTGGAAGGAACTAACCACAAGTATCATCCAAGGTCTGGCCATTACGGGAGGAACCTTATTTGCCTATCAATATTCCGTCTATCGGTCATTTGATGAAGCCCATACACGAACCATCGTCTTCACGGTTTTAATTGTTGCCAATGTATTTTTAACGCTGGTTAATCGTTCCTTCTATTACTCAATCTTTACCACCCTGAGATACAAAAACAAGTTGATCCCGGTCATTATCGGCATCACGATCGGCATCACAGGACTCCTGCTTTACGTGCCACCATTGACCGCGTTTTTTGAATTCGAAATACTTAATATATCGCAGCTATTTACGTGTATAAGTATTGGTTTTGCATCTGTTACATGGTATGAATTAGTAAAAATCAGAACAAGGCAAAAAAGCAACGTTAATGGAGTAAGAAAGCGCAAAGCCAAACTTGAAACTGCTAAAACGTCATGGAAACCTTAGCCCATATTCAGCAAAAACTAAACAGTGCCGAAGACTTGAAATCTGTGGTGCGCACCATGAAGGCGATGGCTCCTTCCGATATGGGACAATGCGAGAGAATCGCAGGCTGCTCTCGCGTCATCATGCCTGCGTTGGATTCATCGCTCACTCTCGCGTTTGTTGCGGCCATACGGGTCATAAAATCAAAGACTAATCACAACGTGAATCCGAAAGCGCCAGACGTGCAATTGAATGGTCAATCGCGGGACGCAGGCTATGATGGAGAGCGAAAAACAGCTTTCGCTATTCAGAGATAATTGACGAATCTCGATATCAAGTTATTTCTCCCGTCGGTCGAAATGACATATGCTGTTTGGACTACATTCAAAAATATCAATTATTCCTACCCTAACTTCCGACCAAAACAAGTCGCTTGGTAAGTTCAGTATTCACTATTCGAACGTGTACAATGTAAATTCCCAGCGTTAGATTATCTAGATCAAGTCGAACCTCGTCTTCAAAGATGAAAATGCGGCCCTGAGCGCTGATTTCTCTTCCAAGACGATCGTAGATTTTTATGAATTCGATTGGAGTCGATCCCAAGTCAGCAATGGTATAGATTCCTGTAGAAGCGTTGGGGAAAACACGAAGTTTGTGCTCGCCGTGGAATTTACCCGAAAGAATTTTTCCGTTACAATTTGGAGAAAACACGACTGTATCAATAGGTGAAGGACCAAAATAATTAAGCGTGGATTGACAAACCGTATAACTGACTTCGAAAATGTTAAGAAGTGGCACGAAAGGATGACTAACACTTCCAATTCCTTGGATGTAGGCATCAGTGAAACTGACGTAAAACTTTTTCCGCGTTGGGCCTTGAATGACAATATCCTCTATATCAGTTACTATTCCAGCTTAGCCCTAGAAACTGTTCGCCGTATCACCAATTGAAAGCCCAAAATTGTAGAGCAGTTGCCATTCTCCTGTGAACTCAGGATCGGACCATCCCTCATAGCAATCTTGAATGGGAGCTATTCTCTTCAAAAACACTTTAAGGCTATCTGAATAAATTTTTGCGATGAGTGTCTGATTAGCCATTATGAGATTAAAAGTTTCGAACGCAGGATCTGGATTAGTAAAATGATAATTATGGTAGGTTGTGGTCGTTGAGCCAGGATCTCCAGAATAACAGCTATCCAAATAATCTGCTTAGAAATTTGGCATCAGCGAGTCATTCTGAGCCACTGCCTGAAGGCTTGCAACTAAACCGAAAAAGAACAAGAGATATTTCATTGCCTTAATTTCGTTAAATCTAAAAATGGCTGCGATATTCTCACTCAATCTCCCATTTTGCCACGGCTGCATCGGCCAAGGCTCCCAACTCACCCGCTTCAAGAGCAAATTTTCCGGCTATTGCAATCATTGCCCCATTGTCGGTGCAATACTGTATTGGTGGGGTGTAGGTATTCCAACCGTATTTTTGAGCGTGCGTTTGCAATTGAGCTCTTAATTCGGAATTGGCCGAAACTCCACCTGCCAAAGCTACTTCGCGGATACCGGTATGCTTTGTGGCAAAGATCAACTGCTCCAAAAGCATACTTACAATGGTAAATTGAATCGATGCCGCGAGATCGTTCAGATGCTGTTCGATAAAATCGGGGTTAGATTTGAGCGATCGATCTATGAATTGTTTGATATTTGATTTCAATCCGCTGAAGCTCAAATCAATGCCTGGAACTTTGGGCTTGGTAAAAGCAAATTTTCGGGGGTCGCCAGATTGTGCTAGTTTGTCAATGAGTGGCCCACCTGGGTAGGGCAGCCCGAGCAATTTGGCCGCTTTGTCGAAGGCTTCGCCTGCAGCGTCGTCGAGTGTTTCACCCAGAATGCGATATTCGAAGGGGCTATCAACCTTCAAAATAAGCGTATGCCCGCCACTTACCGTGAGGCAGAGAAACGGAAAAGAAGGCTTGGACGCTCCGGTATCTATAAAATGTGCCAATACATGCGCTCGAATATGGTGGATGGGAATAGCCGGAACGCCTAAGGCCTGAGCAAGACTTTTCGCGAAGCTGCTGCCGACGAGTAAAGAACCCAAGAGTCCGGGCCCCCGTGTGTAAGCGATGGCATCGAGCTGAGATTTATCGATTTTGGCTTCGGCCAAAGCTGCTTCAACCACTGGAAGAATATCGCGTTGATGCGCACGTGAAGCGGCTTCAGGGACTACTCCGCCAAAGTTGCGGTGAAAAGCCTGATCAGCCGTTATATTGGCGTGAATTTTGTCATCCACAAGCACTGCCGCAGACGTATCGTCGCATGAGGATTCAATGCCCAGGATAACAATCTGTCGAGTTGGTGTCAATTCCTTAATAGCTTGTGTTAATTTCGACAAAAATACCCTTTCGGCAATAAAGCGCTTTCGCAAAATAGCAATTGGCCTATTAATTGGGCTTTTCTCCGTGTTTCTCCTGTTTGTCGTGGCCGTAAATATTCCACAAGTGCAGCAGAAGCTCGGACAATACGCTGCCAGTTACTTGAGCAGGGAGTTAGGTGTACCTGTAGCTGTAAAGGATTTGCGCGTTAAATTTTTCTCGACCATCGCGCTAAATAGCGTCTATATAAGTGACGAATCGGGTGATACCCTCCTTTATATCGGCGAGCTTGGCCTCGACATAAAGCATACCGGAATCTTTTCTGGAAAGCCACAAATAAACGGGGTAAGCATCACTAAACTTTCACTGAACTACCGGGAAACGGGGGAGAAAAGCTCCAATTTAGATTTTCTGATCAATTATTTTTCGCCAGTTACAGAGCCGGAGATCATTGATACCGTAGTTTATCCGCGCGGTGCACCCACCGTCATTTCGGAGTTGGTTCTCGACAACTGCCAATTTACCTACCAGGCTTATCGCGTTGGCAAGTATGATGGCACCATTAATTTCGACAGTTTAAAGGTGCAAAATCTATCAGGTCATATTCACGATATGGAGATCTATGATGACTCCTTGAGCGCTTACCTCGAAGATTTGAGATTGCAGGAAGAAAGCGGATTTGAATTAAAAGAACTCAGCGGACAGTTTCAAATGAATGGAACGCAATTGCGGTTAGATAAGATGCTATTTACCACCAACTCCAGCGCCTTGTATGGCTCTATAGCCCTTCGGCAGGAGAACTGGGCTTCTTGGTCGCGTTTGTATTCAGATATTATTTGGCAGGCGCAGTTTGATTCCAGTAAGTTCAATCTCGGAGACCTGCAATATTTCACTTCGGGTTTTGAAGCGACTACACTCGATTTGTATATCGATGGGGCACTGCGCGGCAGTCTCAGCGATCTGCGTTCGCGCGACCTAACATTGAGAGCTGGCAACCGATCGGTGCTTCGCGGCAGCGCATCAATCCAAGGTCTTCCAAATATAGCCAGCAGCTTTATTGATGCCCAAATAGAACAGCTCTCCACCGATTATCAAGATGTAGAAAGGATTCGCTCACAGCTCAATTTTGAGGGGTCGGAAGGTATAATTCCAAAGGAAATGAGCCGCGCTGGTAATCTCTATTTCAACGGAAGTTTTACCGGGTTTCCAAGCGATTATGTGGCCTACGGAAGTTTGCTAAGCGAGATTGGTGCGCTGGATCTCGATTTGAACTTTAAGCGCGACACACTCAATAATGTGCGCTATACGGGCGGCGTTGCGGCAAAGCAATTTGGAATCGGGCAACTCTTGGATATTGCGGACTTGGGAAAGGTTACTGCGAAAACTTCCATAAAGGCGTTTTCAAAAAACGGTCTTATTGAAGCCGAGCTCGACGGCAACGTGGCTCGATTGGTTTATCGGGGTTACGAATATTCCAATCTGGAAGTAGATGGAAAGTTGATCAAAAAGGGATACAGCGGAAGTCTGGTTTCAACCGACCCGAATTTTAATCTGCTATTCGATGGATTAATCGATTTTTCTTCCGAAGTGCCTGTTCTCAATTTCCAAGCGGATATCTTCAATCTCAATTTGTCAAAACTTAATTTGGTCAACTCGACCCGTGAGATAGCGATCAGCTCGAAGATAAGTTTGAACGGCGAAGGAAAAGGAATCGATGATGTCTATGGTTCGGCGGAAGCTGCTGATACCTACGTTTGTATAGGCGACTCGGTAATTTTTATCAATCAAATGAATCTCTACGCCGCCGGAAACGAGCAGAATAGGCGGCTGAGCTTCGAGAGCAGTATCGTGGATGCCACCGTTACAGGGTCATTCAACATTGAAACGCTGGTAGAAAGTTTTCAGGCTTTGGGACATGAAATTCTCCCCACCTATTTCGATTCGATTCCCAATTACGCAGGAAACAATTTGGCTTTTAATCTGGCATACAAGCAGAGCAATGGAATCACAGATTTTCTATTGCCCGGCTTGCAAATAGCAGCAAACACTTCGGCTTACGGTAGTCTAAACAGCTTTAGCAATACCGCTTCGTTGGCGATACAATCGCCGCTGCTCGCTTACAAAGATTTTACGCTCCAAGGTGTCCGTATAGATATGAGCATGGTGCAATCGAATCTCGATTTTAAAGTAAATGCCGACTCAGCAGATTATTCGGGTGTGCATTTCGATCAAATCGACTTGACGCTTCTTGCCAAGAATGACAGTTTAAGTCTTAAAACAGATTGGTACAACTCCAATGGCTCCTTTTCTGGCGATCTGAAGCTAGCCGCCAGCTTCGACACCCCCGATACCGTGAATCTGTTTCTGTCAGAGTTAAAACTCAATAGCTACGAGAATCGCTGGGAACTGGGAGATTCAGCCAATATTCGGATAGGGAAGGAGTACTACCGGGTTGACAACTTGAATTTGAGCAGCGGTATTCAAGCGCTCGATTTAGACGGGCTTTTAAGCCGGTCGAAGTCGGAAGCGCTCAATCTGGAATTGCGCAACATTGATATTGCCGCCTTAAGCGAAATACCCGGCTTGTTGCCCATGGAGCTCAAAGGGACCCTGAATCTAACAGCGTCCTTGCAGGATTTTTATGAAAATAGACTTTTCCGAGGTCGTGGGCGACTCGATTCACTTCGCTACGGGTCGCAAGAAGTAGGCGACATAAACATTTCGGCCAATTTCGATCCGGCCTCCAGGCAGGTAGATTTGGATGCCGAATGGTTTAATCGCGATCGGAAAATATTCGATTTTGTAGGAGCTTACGCCTTAGAAGGAGAAAATCCGCTCTATGGAAAAATTCTACTAAAGGATTTTAATCTCGGTTTTATCAATGAGTTGAAAGTACCCGAAGTGAGCAACTTTTCGGGCTTTGCCAATGGAGAAATCAAAGTGGAAGGGAAGCTTACAGAGCCGGCATTAGCAGGTTTTATTGACTTAGATAAGGCACGGTTTAAGGTGGATTACCTCAATACTTTTTTCACCTTTTCCGATCAAATCCGTGTGGAGAACGATTTCTTAGGTATTGACTATAAGCCTATTTACGATGATCGCGGCCACAAAGGCTTTATTGTAGCATCAGCCTTTCACACCAACTATACGAAGTGGAACTACGACTTTAGTGCCGAAGTCAATAATTTTCTACTGGTCAATACCGATCGCAGTCTGAATGAAACGTATTACGGCACCGTTTATGCCACCGGCGAATTGCAAATGAGCGGCTATGACGACTTGCTTCAAATCACTATCGATGCTGCTACAGAAAAGGGCACGAGCATCAAGCTTCCATTGGATGGGAACTCGGAGCAAACGCTCGAAAACTTCGTTTATTTCGTCAATAAGAATGCCGCCGATAGCCTTGATCGCAAAGCAAACCTGATCGGTGTCGAATTGCTACTCAATATTGAAGCTACGCCCGATGCTGAAATCCTTTTGATTTTTAACGAGCAAAGCGGTGAAATTATTCGCGGAAGCGGAAATGGTATTCTCACCCTTGAGATCACACCTGCCGGAGAATTCTTGATGTTTGGACGGTATCTAATTGAGGAAGGCGATTACCTATTCACGCTCAAAAGTCTGATCAATAAAGAGTTTGAGATTCGAGCGGGAAGCTCAATAGCCTGGTACGGCGACCCTTACCAGGCCGATATCGACATCTCGGCGGTGTATCAATTGCGGGCGCCGCTTTTTCCTATCATGATCGAAAATCAGGATCGGTACAGGGGTAGGGAAGACATAAATGTGGTGCTCGAATTGCAGAATAAACTTCTCACCCCAGATATTCGGTTCGGTATTGAGCTTCCCCAGGCCACCGCCACCGAGCGCAATCAGCTGGAGAGTGTGGTAAGCACCACGCAGCAACTCAATCAGCAGGTGTTTTCGCTCTTGATTTTGAATCGATTTCTGCCTTCGTCGCAAAACGAAGGAACGGGAAGCGGCGCAGGTGTGCAGAATTTTGGCGCCGCCACCACCAGCGATTTTGTGAGCACGCAAATCAGCAGTTGGCTATCTGAAATCAGCGATCAATTTGACATTGGGGTAAATTACCGCCCCGGCGATCAGATCAGTAATCAGGAAGTGGCGCTCGCCCTCAGCACCCAACTTTTCAACGAGCGGCTCGCGGTGAGCGGGAGC
>JBBQFC010000087.1:0-9264 GCA_038321615.1 Flavobacteriales bacterium
TTATGCTCAAAAAGTACTGGTTACTAAATAATTATTGCCTTTGAAATTTTCAGCCCCTTCCAAGCAATTGGAAGGGGTTTTTTATTGCTTAGCATTTGGGAAATATTCGAGTGTAAATTCAAGAATTTTCTGAGGTATTCAGGTTTGGAAAATCAATACAGACTGAAATACACTTCCAGTCTTCCGCCGTTTTCTATGCACCAAAAACCAAATAGTCGCGGCCAATAAAATTGTGAGAAGTGCGCCAACAAGCCAACACCAGTTTGACGCTTGAGCTAGCTGCCCGTCCTGGCCTGTAACTACCAAACCACCCCAATAATAGGGAGCGGCAAGTTCTCCTTGAAACTTTTGGATGTAGTTGAGTTTTGCCTTTCGCAATGCGCTCGAGAAGTTTATAGGGTTTTCCAAATGGGTGTAGAATTGATTGACGATCCATGTTGATTGTTTATCGTCTATCTTCCACAAACTATAGAGAACATTCGGGCAGCCGGTATATTCAAAGGCATAGGCCAAGGAAATCACACCGTCGCCATGTCGATAATATCCCAAACCAGTTTCGCAGGCTGTGAGCACAGCTAAATTTGCGGCGAGCCGCTGGTTAAAAAGTTCGTAGGCATGCAGGTAGCCATCATCCGATCCGTCGAGCGAAGGGGTGAGTGCCAATTAGCTCCCCAGCGGATCGTTGTCTTTCAATATGCGTGGGTGCCAAAGTGAAGCACCTCGGCGTATTTGCCTTGATTGCGGAAATTCTCCTCGTTGGCATCCAGACCAATCAATGAATTCCCTTTAGCATTTATACGCTCAGCAAATTCTACTTAAAACGGAGTTTGAACAAAATTTCCAAACGCTAATTTTCTTTCATCGTCAACCCCGGAATCGGCATAGAGTTTAGCCTTTACCTCGTCAGAAAAACCAGGAACAAGTGCAAGAATCCCAGTAGTATTCTTCTTCCGATCGGCCGGGGAAGCGGTTAGTGAGTTGCGAAGTAGAATGTTGTGCTTCTTAAGTGACCATGGCCAATCCGAGTAATTCGAACTTGCGGGTGGAGAACTCAACAGAGTTTCAAAGTTCAATTTATGAAGCACTCCATCGGGCAATATAATAACGCGCTCTTTTAAATCTTTTTTTACAGGACTCCAAAGTATTTGGTTTAGGTAATACCCGAGGCCTGCAATACATCTCGGATTTTGGTTTAATTCGGTAATGGATCTATATGCGATGACTGAATCTGCCCAAGAAGCAGGGACTTCTAAAGGGATCATTTGGAAGCTTTCGCCGTTTGATTTCAACACTTTTAAAATTCCATCTACCGCATAGTAAATCAACAAGGATGCGTCAGAACTTCTTATTTCCTGTAGTATCTGTTCTTCATTCGAGATCATTCTCTCGTTGCGGGTTGCGTACCATGTTGGGTATGCCGTGGATAATTCTTGTTGATAATCCGTCCATGCCTGAAGGGTTTCGAACTGCACTTTCTGCCAATAGCCATCTGTGTCGTTCACGCTGTGAGCTTAAACGTAGCAAAGTTTTCGCGAAAAATTCGATCTTTTTCTACCACCGAATCGGGGATATTTGCAAATTGCATTGCGCTCCTGTTTTGAAGCGCTGCACGAATGGAGATGGATCGACTTTGCTCCAGGTTTTTAAGATACCATTGCGTCATGCCGCCGTCGACCATGTCGAGTAAAGTCTCAAAAACTAATTCCCGCTCATCCATGGCCTGCATATCTGCCATCAAATATTCATTGGTATTTTCAAAAACCAAAAATGGCCGAAGCTTGTCGACGAAGGCATCCGAAGTTTTTAATAGCTCAAATGTTTCCCGCTTTTGGCTTTTATTTGTCGCGCTAATGTGGCCAATTAAAAATTCAGCGTGAAATGTCATGAGTCGTAGTACCATGGGGTCAATTAGCAGTATTTCCGATCTGGATAAAGCGGAGAGATTAAGATCGCCGGGGCTCGTGTGAAGCGCATCGGCCCAAGCATATTTTAAATATTGATATGCGCTATCGGAATGGTTGGAGATATCATAAGCCTGCGCCAGGCTGAGGCTAGCTTCGAGCGACCTTTTGTAATGGCCGGTTAATTTGGAGTTGTACAGCTGATAACAGGTCTTGAAATTCGCAATGGCGGTGGCGTAATCTCCCTTGGTGAATTGTATATCGGCCAGTCCAAATAAGGAGTTGAGTGTAAAAGCATGACTCAAGCCTAATACTGCAACCCTTTCTTCGTAGGAAATTTTGTAAAGCGCAGCAGCTCGCTCTAAGTCACCGTGCGATTGAGCTGTAAGTGCCAGATTAAAGCGACTTTGGCCAGTCTTTGAACCTTCGATTGCTCCAAGGGCATCCCGCTCATGGAGCGCCGGGGTTAATAGCGAATCAGCTTATTGATATTCGACTTAGAGATATAGAGACCTCCGATGCCATCGTAAATATTTGCCCTGCTGAAGTGGGGTTTGGGAAGGATAGAGTCGGCGATAACAAACGACTTTAGCATATAAGGCATGGCTCTATCGGCATTATTCAACGAGCTGTAATACGCACCCATATTTGAGTATTCGCTCATCAAATCGTTGCAAAGACCTTGCTCTTCGTGCACACGGATATACAAATTGAGCATTTCTATGGCTCCTTTAATATCTCCTAATTTACCCGATGAAGCGCTTAAATTGGAAGCGACATTCCAAGTATGTGGGTGGTTTTCGTCGAGCTGCAATTTGAATATTCGAAATGCATCGCGATAGGCTTTCTCTCCTTTTTGAACATCTCCTAGGTCGGTGTAAATGGAGCCAAGCGAATTGATGTTGTAGGCTATTTCTTTTGCCGATGACTCGAAAATGGCCTGGCGGAGATTAAGCGCTTCTTCATTCAGGAATACGGCTTGCTCAATATTGCCCATGTAATTGAACAGAATTCCTTTCCACTCCAACGATTTTGCTAAAGTCAGGGTATCTGTATCGGGCGAGAACTTTCAAAGCCTATACTTTTGTCGCAGAATAGCTCGGCTTTCGCAAAGTCCACTTGAAAAAGTTGATCGCGGGCAGCCGAGTAATACACTTGACCCATATAGGAAGGCAAGGCGGGAAGCGCCTCCGGCTCATTTATCAGCGGTTTCATTTCACCGATTGCTTCGATATAATGGCTTCCCCGACCCAGCATATGGATGCGCTTGTAGCGATAGTAATTGGTGCTATCAGTAACTCCCAGCTTTTTCCAATGCGCAATTATTGGAAGCGCGGCTTTAGCGGCATCGTCAAACTGCCCTTTCTGCTCAAAAGCACCAAAGGTCTTGACTAGTTCTCGGATCTGACCATGTGCCTGAGAAAAGGAGAGAAAAAGAAAGAAACTCAGTGCAAACCCGATCCGAATCATATTGAGAGATCGTGAGTTAAAAGGGTAAATCAAAATGTGATTTGAAAAGCTTCTGGAAGACTTATAGATGGAATGGATAATTCATTCCATTAGCCACGTGAGAAGCGGATTAGAATTTAAACTTTGCTCTACATTTCCATAAACCTTCAAAAATCCCTACGCGGTATTGGCAAAGTACCGCGCTCGCAGCCAAAATGACACGCGTACCAGTAAAATAAGTGCTGGCACTTCTACCAGCGGGCCAACAACACCGGTAAAAGCCTGACCGGAGTCCAGCCCAAATACGGCTATAGCCACCGCAATAGCGAGCTCGAAATTATTGCCTGCGGCGGTGAACGCTACGGCGGCTGTTTTGGAATAATCGGCACCAGATATTTTGGTAATTGCGAAACCAATGAAAAACATCAGCGCGAAATAAACCAATAGTGGCAGCGCAATTCGGAGCACATCGAATGGAATCCGCACGATGAGTTCACCTTTAAGCGAAAACATCACCACGATGGTGAACAACAATGCGATGAGCGTAACAGGCGAGATATGCGGAATGAATACCGTGCGATACCAGTGCTCGCCTTTCCATTTCACAAAGATCAACCGACTCAAAATTCCGAGCAGAAAAGGAATTCCCAAATAAATGGCGACACTTTCGGCAACTAACTGAATGGAAATATCTATGATAGCCCCATCGAACCCAAAATAGGGTGGTAAAACTGTGATGAAAATCCACGCGTAAAAGCTATAAGCAAACACTTGAAAAATACTGTTAAGCGCTACCAGACCAGCTCCATATTCACTACTTCCCTCAGCTAGATCGTTCCATACCAATACCATAGCTATGCACCGCGCCAAACCAATAAGTATCAGGCCAACCATGTATTCGGGATAATCGCTCAAGAAAAGGATTGCCAACAGAAACATTAATATCGGCCCGATAATCCAGTTTAAAACCAATGATAAACCGAGAATACGGGTATTCTTAAACACCTTGGGCAAGAGGGCATAATTTACTTTTGCCAGCGGTGGGTACATCATTAAGATCAGTCCGATGGCTATGGGAATGTTCGTTGCGCCTCGATTGAAGGAGTTGACAAACGCGGATGTGGAAGGTACGAAGTAGCCTATTGCCACCCCGAGCACCATCGCTAAGAATATGAATAGGGTAAGGTTGCGGTCGAGAAAGTTCAGTTTTTTCATTGCTCTTAAAGCCTACAATCCCTTATAATCCAGACAAGTTTGCCCATCGTAAGTGGCTTTGGTGCTGTTTATCTGGCACTTTGAAATTTAATAGAGACTTGGTTGATGAGATAAAACATTTCAAGTGCTATTTGGCTGCAGCGCTCATCGTATATCAATTTCTCATCGGCAGTGCCATCGCTGGCTTTTGGATCATCATAAGGCAAGGCAATTCTCAATTTGGCGCCGGGTATAAATGGGCAACTCTCATCGGCGTGCGAGCAGGTCATAATGGCGGCGAAGTCTTTTTTCGGATTAGTGACATCATCATATTTCTTGGAAAAGTTCCCAATAGCTTGAGCGTTTTGGGTAAATTTTATTGCGTAGCGCGGATTGTTGCCAGCTGACTTCTCGATTTGAAACCCAGAGCGCTCCAACGCTGATACAGCCCTGAAATTAAAGGCCGTAATTTCCGTACCGCCGGAGTAATTGTTTATTTCTGCTTCCAATCCATAATAGTAAGCTGCCGTCTCAGCCCAGAGCTGGCTTAGCTGACTTCTACGACTATTATGCGTGCAAATGAAAGTTAAATTGGCTTGCTCTTTCTGAGAAAGTCGTTCAAAAATGTAATTAGCTATTTCTTCAATTACCACCTTCCTGTCGCCGTCAATACTGGCCATTTTCGGAAGTAGTAGGCTTACATATCGATCCAGAGTAGGATAGAGTTCAGGTTTAAAATCATTTTTCATAGGCTCAACAATGGGTGGTTGTGAAATTATGCCGTATTCAAGGCTATAGCTTTGGCTAGTCTGAGATATAGCTGGTAAAACCATGGAAACAGCAAGGCTCAGGCAAGCAAGAATTTCGGGTGTTGTCATAGGTGAGATATCAGCAGCAATCGCCGTTGGCGGCAGATTTTATTTCGAAAAAGAAGTTTTCAAGAATTAGTCTCGCTTTATTGAGAGCGAACGAATTAATGCAGTAGTTCAGCCGAACCCCTTCTACACTCCCTTGAATTAATCCTGCTTCTTTGAGCTCCCTGAGGTGCTGACTGATGGTGGCTTGAGCCAGACCGAGCTCTTGAACCAAATCGGTGTTGATGCAAGTCTGCTGACTCCCAATATGCTGAAGAATGGCTATTCGAGCTGGATGGGCAAGGACGCGCGCTAAATTTGCCACATCATTTTGATGTTTAGTAAAAAGTTCAGATTTCGTAATTCCCATGTAATGGATTATTATATTGCAATATTACGATAAAAGGTGATGGGTAGAAAATTGTGCAATCATTTTTTTTGGCATTTAAAGGTTTGAGAGCTTGGAAGTCTGTAAACCTCAGAAATTCTAAGAGTGAAATTTATCTCCTTTCCAATTTTCAGGATTGGCTACAATGTAATTAGAGATTTTTTGGTAGGCGCGATCATCGCGAATAATAGTGTCGTGAAATCGTGGATGCCAGCCGTTTTCCAATCCCAACCGATTGGCATGTTTGGTCACCGCCGATTTGTAAGATCGGATGATCGTAGAGATGGAATCAGAATCGGGAGAAATGGCCGCCATATGGCGATTTTTTTGGGGTATGGGTAGAGACGTTGCATGCAACGTCTGTACAATATCCCCCCCGATTCCATCGCCGCCATTTCCATCGCCGCCATTTTTATTCCTATTATCTCCATTCCCATCATTCACATTCCTATCATTTCCATTACTATCATTTATATTCCTTTCATTTCCATCAATTCCATCGCCCTCAATTCCATCGTCGCCATTTGAATTCCGATCATTTATATTCTTATCATTTCCATCAATTCCATGGCCGCCATTTTCATTCGCGCTATTCGCATCGCCGCTGGTCTTATAGCGATCATTCCCATCATTACTGTGATTCTCATTATTTCCTATATTCCCGTTCCAAATTTCTTCATTACCAACGCCAATCTTATCCGGATTTCCAGTCCCGCGTTCGATTCCAGATCTTTGTCCATTGGGTTTATTCAAAATCAAAATTCCATGCAGGTGGTTGGGCATCACTACGAAATCGCCTAGTTCCACCCATGAAGTATGATGGGGAATTTCGTGCCAGAGGATATCAGCAATAATTCCAAGATGCGAGAAGTTTATTTTACCATTTTTGATTTCTCCGAAAAGATGCCGCATATTGGCGGTGCAAATAGTTATAAAATATGCCCCGTTCCAGCCGTAGTTCCACCATATGGCGCGAGCTGAAGGTATGCGGTATTTGTTTTGGAATTTATCAGTTTTCATCTCGATTGGAAGCATTAGCGTTCATCGAATAATAAATCATGACTTGGCAAACTTGAAGGTAATGGAATAATTGCTAATTATTTCAATGAATACTCATACCCTTTCCTCAACAGCCCCATCACTTCATCGCTCAATTGATCGGGGTGAGCGATTCTAATGTGGTGGGCGAATTTATTCGAATAATCGGTAATGGTTTTGAATAGGGGAGAGTCGAGTTGGGTGGCATAATAGAATTTCAGATCGAGCTCTTTTTTCATTGGCTTTATTATCAACCAGGCCTTTTTACTCGTAAAGACCACGGTATGCCGAGATGCCCCAAAAGTATTGGGCTTCCAAGAAGCGATTAGGTGCAGCAAATCATCAAAAGCTACAACCAGTTCGTCTGGTTTACCAACGAAAAGTTCGCCGATATCAATTGTTTCACAATAATGTGATTGATTATTGACCTTGAAATTTCGGCGGCAGGCAGGGCAGTTCCACATAATTTTCAAAGAAGAAATGTCTAAACTACTTTAATAAAACACACAATAAAGCGCTCACTTCGATTCTTATTTCACAGGTTGAACTTGGCGTTTGCTGAAGTCTTCAATAGTCCTTACTCAATTATAGCACCGCCAACCAACGTGCGCTCCGCATACCCAATATCCCAAAAGTAAGGTGCAGGAAACTCAGGCAGGGGCTCGACATCTTTGCCGGTGTACCACATTTTCACCTTGTTGCTTTCAATAACGATGGTGGGAAAAGAAGCGGTGTTGGCATCCCAAGATCCCGATTCGCCGCGTTGCAGCACAGGGTTGTTTGGCGATTTTACCCAATTTATTCCATCCAGAGAGCTCGCATGACCCGTCTGCTGAAAGTAGTTGTCGCCTACATCCGTTCCGCCATACCACATATGGTATTTCCCGTTGTGAAATTTCACTTCGGGATCCTGCACGTACACGGCATCCCAAGCTCCGGCTGTGGTGGTCAAAACCGGATTGCCCGCATGCTTTGTCCAGTTTATTCCATCAATCGAAGTGGCATACCCAATATTCACCGTACCATCGGTGGTTTCACCGTTTACCACCGCATCGTAGCCGGCGTACCACATTTGATACATATCCGATATTTTTAAGACGCTCGGGCCTTCCAGAAAAAAGTTATCCCATTCATTTGCTTCGCCCACTTGAAGCACCGCATCGGGAACCCGCGTCCACGCAATGCCATCGGGCGAATAGGCATAGCCAATGTCGTAGCGAATCCCATCGAAGGTCGTACCTGCATACCACATCTTAAATCGCTCGCTTTCGGCGGCGCTCGGATCAATAAGCACTGTAGCTGTTTCGACTCCCAAGCTGTCCCAGAAGTTTGATCGGATATCGACAACCGGATTTCCGGCGTATTTGATCCAATTTATGCCATCGAACGATGTGGCATATGAGATACTTGAATGAAGAAAGGTATCGGGCAATACGGCCCCGCCGCCAGTGTACCACATTTTGTAAACGCCGTCATGAAAAAGGACACAAGGATCGCTTACGGCGTAGAAATCGTTGGAGAAAAGCGGGCCGCGTTGCAACACAGGGTTCCCGATCACCTTATTCCAATGGCTGACAGTTATCGGCACTTGGTCGTCAGAATTTTGACAAGCTAAAATCAACGCGGTAAGAAGGCAAAGAATAAAAACTTTCATAGGCTTAAAGGTAATTTCTTGGACAATGGATTTACACGAATTGAATATCGTGTAGCCCGCTCCGCTGAATCCGCTCCGCTGCATTTGTAATGCTGTCCGCTCCGCTGCATTTGTAATGCTGCGGTTATAAAACATGGCCAATCCACTCCTCCATATTTGCAATACTACCGTTTAATTTTCGACGCTTAAAATTCGAAAAAGTGGGCAACTACAATTTCCGCAACTTGGCGAGCGACGAAGAAACTCCCCAAGCTGCGGAGCGGTGACGTTAATTAGATATCTTCGACAGCATGATTAAGTATTTCAGAAAATTTCGGGTGTACTGGCTGCGCGATGCAAGTTTTGCGACGCTTTTAGCAATGCTGGTTTTAATGGTATTTGTTCTGCCCGTAGCTATGAGTTCTATGGAGCACGGCGACAACCTGCTTCATGCGATGCTCTTGGTTCTTTTTTTTGTTGGTATCTGGTCGGCCGACACGCAGCAATTGGTTGTAATTAGCGCAGTGTTTTTTGTTCTGCATCTCGTCCTGAAAACCATCAGGTTTCACGATCAGTTTGTTACCAGGCAAATCATAGAGTTCATAGTGGCAATTCTCAACCTTATGATATTCGGGCTGATTAATTTAAGATTGCTTTTTCGAGACAATTCAATAACTTTTTGGCGCATACTTGGGGCTATTAATGTATACCTTATTGTGGCTCTGCTGGGTGCATTTGTGTTAATGCTTATTGCGGTGGTTCTCGGTGAGTCAATTACAGGCGAAGTGGCACTTACCGGCACAGACA
>JBBQFC010000088.1:0-9163 GCA_038321615.1 Flavobacteriales bacterium
CCTTTGATGTGGCCAAAGTCCGGATGATTTCTCCCAATAATTCTTGATCGGTGGCTGCCTTATATTTTAGTTGGAATAGCAGCGCTGAGCGTTGAAGCCAAATATTGCCAGATGCCAGCCATTTGTCGATGGTTGCTGGAATTTGTTCGGGAAAAGATTTGAAATAATTACCGATAAGATGGGTGGCGATGAAATCGACGGTATCCCACCAGGATTTATTCGTGACCATAAATTGAAATAGGGCGATATCTTCCCGTGCAAAATTCTTCGCATATTTTTCGGCCAGCTCCTGCGCGAAGTATTGATAATCGCGCTGAGGAAAAACCCATAGCCTTTTCACCACCTTGCGCCATTCTTGCGCCGGTGGGCGGTTGGCTTCGGCCATAAGCGGATTCACTACCGCTCTCCGATCAGCCGCTTTGAGTCCTATAAACTCAAACTGGTGGCGCATATAGGCCGACTGGCTTTGAGCCAATTCAAGATGAGCTCGGAAAGAGAATTCCGCAAGCAGTCGGGTTTCAAAATCGGTAAGAGCCATGGCCAAAGATCGAAAAGCCCGAACTTACGCACAAATGCGATTTATCTAAGCCGTTTCCCTTCAGGCCAGTCTGCAAAGTGTGTACCTTTGGCCACCGATTCGGAAGCTTTGAACGACCTCCTTCTCATCACCCCGCCCTTTACACAGCTTAACACCCCCTACCCTGCGACGGCCTATCTGAAAGGCTTTCTCAATACCAAACACATCAGCAGCTTTCAGATGGATTTGGGCATAGAAGTCATTCTCGAAATCTTCTCCAAATCAGGACTTCAAAACGTGTTCGAAGTTGCTGAAGCTTATCAATCGCCGTCTGAAAATGGGGAGCGAATTTTGGCCATGCGCGATAAGTACGTGAGCTTGATTGATGGCGTTGTTGAATTTCTTCAAGGCAAGCGACCCACTTTTGCGCGGCAACTGGCGAGCGATGGATTCTTGCCACAAGCATCTAGATTCGACCAACTGGACGATATGGACTGGGCTTTTGGAGCCATGGGACTTCAAGACAAAGCAAAGCATTACGCCACCTTGTTTCTCGAAGACCTTTCGGATTTGATCGTAGAATGCGTTGATCCACATTTTGGATTTAGCCGCTACGCTGATCGATTGGGAATGAGTGCAAATTCGTTCGACGAACTTTACGAAACGCTTGGTGGCGAGCCCACCTTCGTCGATAAAATTACTATGGAATTACTCGCTTCCAGCATGGAAGCAATCCAACCCAAATTAGTTTGTTTTTCTGCGCCCTTTCCGGGAAATCTCTACAGCGCTTTTCGCTGCGGGCAATGGATAAAAGCCAATTTTCCTGGAGTGCATATCGCTATGGGTGGCGGCTTCGCCAATACCGAATTGCGATCGTTGAAAGACCCGCGCGTATTTGAATTTTTCGATTTCATAACACTCGACGATGGAGAGCGGCCGATAGAATTGCTTGCGCAGCACACGCTGGATGCGGGAAATAATCGAGCGTCTCTATTCAAACGCACCTTTACTTTGGTTCAGGGTGAAGTTGCTTTTATCGACAATTCCCCCCTACCCGATTATCCCCAATCAGAATGCGGTACACCCGATTATTCCGATTTCGATCTCAGCGCCTACATATCGGTGATCGAAATTGCCAACCCGATGCACAGCCTTTGGAGCGATGGACGGTGGAATAAGCTCACCATGGCACATGGCTGCTATTGGGGAAAGTGCACCTTTTGCGATACATCGCTCGACTATATTCGCCGGTACGAGCCCATTGCCGCCAAAATGTTGGTGGATCGCATGGAAGCTATGATCGAGCAGACAGGGGAAAATGGCTTTCACTTCGTGGACGAAGCTGCCCCGCCGAAATTAATGCGGGAGTTGGCACTCGAGATTTTAAAACGAAAACTGACGGTGACCTGGTGGACAAACATTCGCTTTGAAAAAAGCTTCACCGCCAATCTATGCCAGTTGCTGCGGGCTTCGGGTTGCATCGCCGTTTCCGGTGGTTTAGAAGTGGCTTCCGACCGGCTTTTGAAATTGATCGACAAGGGAGTTACCGTAAAGCAAGTGGCTCAAGTAACCCGAAATTTTACCGATTCAAACATCCTTGTGCACGCATACCTTATGTTCGGATACCCCACCCAAACGGAACAAGAAACTGTTGATAGTCTGGAAATGGTACGTCAATTGTTTGAATTGGGAATTATTCAGTCGGGTTTTTGGCATCGGTTTGCCCTTACCGCCCATAGCCCAGTTGGTTTAGATCCACAAGCATTTGGAATTATCCCGCAGTACAACGAAATAAAATTTGCCAACAACGACATCCAATATATTGACATTACTGGGATTAATCATGAACGTTTTGGCCAAGGGCTTAAAAAATCGCTTTTCAATTTTATGCACGGTGTTGGTTTCGATGCCGCTCTCCAATCGTGGTTCGATTTTCCTATTCCACACCCCACGGTATATTCAGCTTATATTGAAAATTGCTTGAGTGAAATCGGCCCAGAGGCGAGTCAGAATACGCGTATGCTTTGGTTGGGAAACTCACCCATCCTCATGGACGGCGGTGAACCAGAAACGAAAACACTCCGCTTTCATAGCAACCGCGAAATATTGGAGCTGGAAGTTCAAGAGCAATACGCCAATTGGCTGCTTCGCATATTACCGAAAATCGACCCGAATTCAGAGATAAAATGGTCTTTCAGAGCGTTTCGGGCAGATTTCGAGCAAGAATTGACGGATTTTGACGGATTTTGGAATTCTGAAGAAATGCTGGAGTTGCGCGATTGGGGATTAGTGGGGGTGTGAAGTAAGCGCTCGCGAGTAATTTTTTACACCCGCGTCTTGTGCGAGCTTGAAATGCTCGCAATTGAAAACGAGCACACGGAGCCGCTCCAACTCTGTGAATAGAGAAATGCGGGGTAAACATCATCAATCCCAAGTGGTATCTCGTTGCGAATATTCGTAAAATTGATAACTACGCACCGCTTGCCGCTGCTTTTCCTTTTTGAGTGCTTCGCCTTTTAAGCCGAGCAACTTTTCATCTTCGATCCAAGAGTCCACCGGGCCGCCTACTTCTCCCATGACTGTCCGATTGGCTTCATTAATCAAGTTGGGATTATAGGTCGCGGTGCTGAGCGCCGCGATGTACTTTTCTACCGCCCAATCGAAATCGTTCATGGGAGCTTTCAGTTCTTTCAATTCATAGGACCAGGTAGTCCATTTGCCAGAAGGCAACTCATAATAAGTAATAATATAAAGATGACGAAAGCCTTTATTTCCGGAGTATTCAATGGCTTTCGCCCAATACTTACTATCCTTGCCATTTACGAAAGCGCGCGAATAGTCCGTTAGGTTTTCGGCGATGGCCAGGACGTCAAAACGCTCACTCACAATCAAGCCCTTTTTATCCGCTTCGGGCAAAATCTCGAGCGCCAATAAGGCTTCTATGCCGGGTGGCGGTCTCGATTTCACTCCTTGCTGGTTTATATAGCGCTGCTCGGCGGTATCGGTAGAATATGCGTAAGTCTCTGATGCCAGAATCTTCACTTCCAAACCATCGAAACCTGTGATGGCAGCGCTGCCAAAAGGAACATTCGGATGTAATTGCCAAGAAGCAGGTAAGGAAATACGAGCAAACGTTCGTTCCGTATCCAAATACTTAATGCTATGCGTGGTGCGACTGTCGCGGTCTAAAGTTGATTTCGGCTCAACTTCTGCGTGGCCGCAGCTTGCGAGAAATAAAAGGAGCGGAATCAGTAGTTTTTCAAATGACATATGTAACCTTGGTTTCGTTTGGAATCTTATCGATCGCAAAACAGCGGGGTGAACAGCTCGACGATAAATTGTTATTTATGATTATCCGTATTTCCATTGAAATTAAATTGGGACTCAAATTGGCAGCCAATAATGTTGATTCTTGATCTCCTATACTTTAATTGACAGGCCAGTTCCCAGCCAGTCCGGCTGGCATGGAGAGACGCACCAACAATTAATTAAACACGCCAAAGAATCTCAGTTATAAAGTTGAATACCTGCTTATGATCTATCTTCAGGGATCGTTTCGGGTTAACTAAAGATCTTTACCGATTTAATTACAAAAAAATAGCAACCCCCGAAGGCCGCGGCATATTTCAATTCTATGCGCTGATGCTATCCTTTACCGATCACAATAGATTTCACGTTCACAAACTCGCGCAAGCCGAAACCACCGTGTTCCCGCCCGTAGCCGGAATTTTTCACGCCTCCGAAAGGCATATGGGGGTCGGCCAAACCGAAAGTGTTAATGAAGATCATTCCGGTATCGAAATATTTTCGCGCCAATTCTGTGGCTGCTTCAATATCCTTTGAGAAAATCCCACCACCTAAACCAAATCGGCTGTCGTTCGCAATGCGCATGGCATCATCCCGATCTTTGGCTTTGATCAATGAAGCGACAGGCCCAAACAATTCATCGTCGTATGCGGGCTGCCCTTTCTCCACGTTGCCTAGAATTGTGGCTGGATAATAGAAGCCTTTTCCGGAAGGAATTTCTCCTCCGCAAAGCACTTCCGCACCTTTTTCAACGCTTTTTAGCACTTGATCGTGAAGCGTTTCTCGCAAATCTTCCCTTGCAATGGGTCCCAATTGCACATCGTCGGAAGTGGGATCGCCAACTTTTATGGCTCCCATTGCTTTCACAAATCCAGCCTTAAACTTATCATAAACCGCATCTACCACGATAAAGCGTTTCGCTGCAATGCAAGTCTCGCCGTTGTTGTAAATCCTTCCTTTTACGCACATTTTCACCGCCAATTCGATGTCTGCATCTTCGAGCACGATGTAGGCATCGTTACTGCCCAACTCAAGTACTGTTTTTTTCAACTCTGAAGTCGCTTTTGTGCCGATTTTTTCACCAGCATCCGAACTCCCCGTGAAAGTGAATCCGCGCACATATTTATGCTCAACAATGGTATCCGAAAGGTCGTGATTAATAACAGCGGTTTGAAACAAGTCTTTTGGCAGCCCTGCGTCCAAGAAAATTTTTTCGAGCATTTTGCCCGTGCCGGTTACATTTGAAGCATGTTTCAGAATGACTCCATTTCCTGCCATTAGATTGGCAATCGCAAAACGGATCACTTGATAAGCAGGATAATTCCAAGGCTGAATACCATAAATGATCCCAATTGGCTCATACGCCACAATACCCTTGTTTCCATTTAAGAGCTTCCTTTCTTCCGATTTTAAAATAATTTGGCCTTCATTCGCACAAAAACTACAAATTGCAACGCAAAGATCAACTTCTTGAACGCTCTGCTTGAGCAGCTTACCCATTTCGCGGGTCATCAATGCGGCCAATTCTTTTTTCTGCGCAGTAAGCTCTTTCCCGATGCTTTCGATTATTTCGGCTCGGTCGGATAGCGAAACTAATCTCCAATCGAGAAAGGCTTCATGGCATCGTTCGATGGCTGCAATAACTTCAGACCTCGTATGGTATGCGTAGTGTTCCAGCTCTTCGCCCGTGGCCGGATTTATGGTGGTGATTTGATCTTCAAGCGTTTCGGTACTCATGATAGTAGTTTTTAATGTTATTAATAAGTGTGTTTCGAACGATTATTGCTGCTCAGTTGGCATGATATAAACATCGTTAATGTTCACTCGGCTCGGCTGGGTTATAGCGTAATAAATCGCTTCGGCGATGTCTTTTGCTTGCAAGGTTGTCATATCCTTCATACCTTCCATCTGCTTCAATATTTCTTCGTCGGTAATGGTGCTAAGTAAATTGGTGTCGACAGCTCCAGGTTCGATAGATGTGACGTTGATCCCGTATTTCGGCGCCAACTCTTGCCTCATTCCTTCAGAAAGCATTTTCACCGCCGCCTTGGTAGCACAATAAACAGCTCCTCCGGGAAAATAGCGGTATGCCGCGGTAGACGAAACATTGATAATTTGTCCTTCTTTATTTTCGATCATAGTGGGTAGCACAGCAGCGACGCCGTTCAAAACACCTTTAATGTTGACATCAACCATCTTGTCCCACTCATCTGTTTGCAGATTTTTCATAAAGGACAAGGGCATTAAGCCGGCATTATTAACCAGGCAGTGGATTGTTCCAAATTTCTCGATCACAGCTTTTACTGCTTTCTTAAAATCGTTGGCTTTGGTAACATCGCAGGTCACGACCATTGCCGTGCCACCTTCTGCTTCAATTTCTTTTTTGAGTTTCTTAAGTTTGTCTTCACTCCGTGCACAAAGCACCACTCTAGCGCCTTTGCTTGCAAGTTTCAATGCTGTAGCATGTCCGATTCCGCTCGACGCACCGGTAATAAGGATTACTTTTTTGCTGATTTTCATTTTTTTTGGTTTTTGATTAAATAAGTTTCTGGTTCAAGAAGGGCAATATTCAGACCCCATTATATTGAAAACCGGCACTACCCTTGCCTGCTTACACTATATGCGAAGATGTGGAACCTTACGGAAGATGCAGAATGGGGAAATTTGCGCATTTTGGGGAAATGCTACCCCTTAACTATTTAAGTCACGAGTGAGAATGTGTCGATATCCGTTAAATATCACAAATGCAATTACCTACCTTTCAGAGCATTGCAGAAATTCTTTCCCTATCACCATTCAGCTTTCAAAACCATTGATCATGGCAAGTATTTTGGGTAACAGTTAATGTCCCAAAAGATGATGGACAATTAACATCTTAATCTGAAAACTATGAAAACTCTATTAACAGTAATCGCGCTTAGCGCAGCCACCTTAAGCTTTGCGCAAACTCAAAAGACTATGAAATCGACGGAAAAAACTCCGTCAAATTCTACCATGCAAACTGCTCCAGACCAGGACATGAACACCCGTGTGAAGATGCAATCAGACCGAATAACTCGGGAGTTGAATCTCAACGCTGAGCAGAGCAAAAAAGTGATGGAGCAGACTCAAGCCTACTACAACGATCATGCGGCAATGAATACAAAAAACGTTTCTTCAACTGATCGCGACATGATGCGGACGAAGTCTATGGAGAAATACGATACGTCAATGCGCGAAACTTTGAACGCAGACCAGTACACCAAATTCTCTTCCATGAAAGGCGAATACATGATGGATCCGAATCAAAGTATGCCGGCCACAATGCCAATGCACGAGAAGCGGATGGAATAAGCTTCAAGCTTATTAAAAGAAAAAGCACCGCCTTATATGAGCGGTGCTTTTTTTTGGCCAAAAAGATTTCGGCGTACTGCCTTCTAATGCTTAGGATACAAATCTGGATCAGCAATCGCACCGCTAATATACTTTCACCCAGGTTAGCGCCAATTGGCGTTAATCTGAAGATTTGGCCTGACCGGCCTTGAGCGTGGGTTTTCACGATCTCAATATTGGCGTTTAGCTGCATAAAGCACGTTTGAAGCATAGAAAGATTGATCCCAGCAAAAGGCAATTTACACGGGGCTAATTGATGAGCGATAAGCCGGTATCTTAAATCACTGGGTTCGCAGAAATTAGCATTCCGAGAATGGAATTTTTGAAATCTTGTTAATCCCGGATAAGACATTAAATTTAGACCGCTTAACAGAAAAAATCTGTATGAAAAGATTTCTTCGCTTATCCGTTTACCTACTTTTTACGAGCAGCGCTTTCGCCCAAAACTATCAAGCTTTTTACAGCGGTCAAGATCGGATTTTCGATCCGGGTTTTGGAATGATTGGACTTAAAGTCGATTCCACTGCATTCGATGGCGACTCCACCCTTTTTTTCCACCCCAATATTGCATTTGATTACAATAGCGACTGCGGATCGATAGATCGCTCGTCTTGGATGGGAAGCCGAGTAAAAAAGGCTGCAAGCGGCGACCACATCTTTTATACCCTCGAAGGGGAAGAAGTTCTTATAAAAGCACTGGCCGAGCTGGGAGAAACTTGGCTCGCTTATTCATCGCCCGATGAATTGCTCCACGTACGAGCAGAAGTAACGGGTTGGGCCGAAGAACCTGTATTCGACTACACAGAAATGGTTAAAACCATTAACATCCAAGCGCTCGATGAAAATATGGAGCCCATTGATAGTTATTTAAATGACTTATATTTCAAACTCTCGGAAAACTCAGGTATGCTGGCCACTCCACAATTGGGTGATTTTCCAGATGGCTATTCATTTTCTGGCGCGTACATGCGAAATTTGATCGGAATTTCGCCCGACAAAGGAGTTCAAAACCTAACCAACCTGGACTTAAATGATTTTCAAATTGGGGATGTGCTGGAAATTGAACAGGGTAATTCAAACTTTGGAATTGCGAACATATCTTATAATGTTCGATTATTTCTCGACCGTACAGACTATACAGATTCAATTAGCTACGACGTTCAAGAAATTAGATACGCTTATCAAGGCCCCCTAAATGCGGTAAACTTCACGTTAATAAATACCTTCTATTTTGAATTGACGTTTAAGAAAAATGATGGATTCGATGCTTTGCCAGGGACACCATTCGAGCTTTCCGATGAAATCTATTCTTCCACATCCATGGGTGAAGGCTCGCTAGGTCTGGGAAAATTCATCCGAGATGAGGAGCAATATGAACAATGGGAAGTATCGGATTCCTGCTATTACCAACTGATAAATGCAGGGTGCCCAATGGGCGGAAACAAATGGTATTACGCCCATTTGGGCGGGCCATATTTCAACTGCATGAATGGCGCAGCACTCAGTAACTGGAGCATTTTAAGGTATGGTAATACTGCAGCCGGAATATTCGGAATCTCGCTGAGTATTAAGGAACGAGCGGATTTCGTCCAATATTCTTGCTATCCCAATCCTGCTATTGATAGAATAAATATTGCAATCGGCAACAACAGCATGATTTCATCCATCCGCATATTTGACAGCACAGGTAGGCCTTGCCCGCAAAAATCTAACACGGGCAGTGATGCTAGCATAGAAGTTGCCGAGCTTCCGGCAGCTATTTATATGCTCGAATTAAACCTCGCGGATGGAAGCAGGGGTATTCGAAAATTTGTGAAGCTATAGGTCATTTAACTAATTAACTTTCCGTTAAATCGGTCAGGTTCAGTTGCGCTGGCTTAACGAGATATCATTCTAAAGTTGAATGCTTGGATAAATAAGGGTATTTTTGCCAATATTTTCGCAGCTATGACGAAAACAAAAAGCTAG
>JBBQFC010000089.1:0-8967 GCA_038321615.1 Flavobacteriales bacterium
GTCAATCGAGACGATTAAAAAGGAAGCATTTGCAAACTCATTTATTGCTACTAAAGAATTCGAAGAGCGCTTAAAGTACCTGCACGAGTTGGACAAGGGCGATGAATTATTGAAGATTTATGTAAGCAATCTTACCAGAGACTTGCGCTACTCAGATTCATTGGTTGCCAAAAAGATAAGTGGTGAGGAGCGATCCAGATTTCAGTCTTTTGCAGCAGAAAAACTTACTAATGTGGAAGATTCACCGCTCTATCAAAACCGCTTGAGCGATTATTATTCGCTTAAACGACAAGAGCTTGGCACAGCCAAAGCCAAACTTACCACAAAGCTGGATATGAAGAACCAGGCCGAGCTCTCGCGCTTGCTTGCGGATATTACCCGTAACGACGCCGCCTACAATACTTCGATAAATTCCCTATCGAATAGTATTCCTTCGTTAAATGCTGCGAGTGCTCAAGTATATTCAACTCCTTGGTATTCTGTGGGCTGGGGCAATATTGACCAATATTTCAAACTGCTAAATGGAGCAAGTAGGGAAGTGGATATTTCTGTGATGGAGCTTTCAGACAGCACCGAGGTGACGCAATGGCTGGGACAGGTCAATACGTATGTAGATCTCCAAAAATCCGATGGGAACTATAAAGCGCTATTTCCCAGAAAGAAAAAATTCCAAACTGAATTTACGCATGTATTTGCTATGGCCGGGAAAGAAGGTAAGTATCAATGGGCTTTTCAGAAATACGATCCCTACGATGTTTCAAAAGTAAATTTGACCATGGCCGCAGCTACTGCTTCGGAGATCCAAAAAGATTTAACCGGATTGGAAGCCACATTAGGAAAAATAAAACGTCAACGGGTATTTCGGGAAGCGCAATTGAAATTAATGATTGAAGAACAACTTCGGAATGTCCAGGAATTGCAAGAATGGGAAAAGGCCCGAAAGGAGCTAAAGGCAAAATATAGTGCGGAATTGATTCGTCAGAAAGAGATCTCTGCCGTAATCCATGACTTGCGAAAGGTGGCTTTTCCCTGCGATATCCAGTTTGGAGCAGCGAATTTTTTGGAAACTGAATATGTGCCTGCGTCTCCAAATTTCATTTCGGAAGAAAAGATATTTTCGATCGTAGAAGTAATGCCTTCATATCCCGGTGGAGATGATGCATTGATGAAGTATATCAATAAAAATTTAGTGTATCCCGACGCCGCAAAAGAAGGTGGTATTAGCGGTGCGGTTTACGTCTCCTTTGTGGTAGAAACCGATGGAACGATCAAGAATGCTCAAATTCCAAGAGGCATTGGAGGAGGATGCGATGATGTGGCACTGGAATTGGTGAAATCGATGCCAAAATGGATTCCGGGCCAGCAGCGAAATAGGGTAGTTCCTGTGCAATATACCCTGTCAGTTCAATTTGTTTTGCCGCAGAGCATAACAGCTGTGCATTAACTAAATCCATTCAAAAGGTATTTCCTTTGAGCCGGTGCGACATTTAATTTGTTGAAGAAATTGATTTTTTTAAAAATTATTCCAATCCCTTGAGCTCACAATAAAGACTCCCAATACTTTGTCATAATTTTTGCGATTTCACATCCCATTCAATCGGGCGTATTCTGATAATTTTTGGGTACTCAATTTTCTGTAATTGGAAGGCAAAAATTCCGCCAGAGCCACTGCAAATGTGATGCTGATCCACGAGTATAAACCTGTGGTTCAGCACCTTCAACCGCTATGGGGTTGTGCACAATCTGTGGAAGAAAAATACCGCAACCAAAGATGCGCTCTTGATTATTCAAACTTTGAGATATTCAAGCTCTACAAAAGATATATGCCAGCTTACACGGGTTCGATAGTCCGTTTGTTCATACCTGTAAGTTTGGAAGTAAAGAATAAAACGATCAAATAACAACTTACTTATTTCGGGATAAAATACGCAATTCGTGTCAGTTGGAGTGAGTTTTCGACGCGCCCATCTTGCTGCATTATCCTGATGACAATGCCAAAGTAACAGTAAGCGATACGCTTGCGCTAAAGCTATAGCAGGCAGATTTTAATTCGCACATGACCCTATTGCTAAGTAGTATATTTGGCTGCCCTTATAAATAGTACGTGTGAAATATACTACCCCCGAAGCTGCCGCTGCGCTGATAAAAAGCAATGACAAAGTATTTATACACAGCGTAGCTTGCGCCCCTCAGGTGCTTATAGCGGCCATGACGGCACGCGCTCCTGAATTGAGAAATGTGCAATTATACCATATGCATACCGAAGGACCTGCGCCCTACGCTGAACCAGGTATGGAGCAGAGTTTTCGGCTAAACAACTTTTTTGTCGGTGCCAATGTGCGCAAGGCAGTGCAGGAAGGAAGGGCCGATTACATACCCTGTTTTCTAAGCGAAATACCCTACTTTTTCCGCAAGGGTATCATACCGCTTGATGTGGCTATGCTTATGGTATCGCCTCCCGATAGAAATGGCTACGTAACGATGGGGCCTTCGGTAGATGCTTCGTTGGCAGCAGCCAAAACAGCCAAAATAGTTATTGCAGAAGTAAACCCAAACCTACCCCGAACCCACGGCGACGGCTATCTCCACGTCAGCGAATTTGCAGCCCTGCTGGAAGTAGATTACCCCATTTATTCGCCCGTTCAAAAACCCCTTACCGATGCGGAACGCCAAATAGGCAATTTTGTAGCCGGGCTTATCGACGATGGAGCCACCCTGCAGATGGGCATAGGCGCTATACCCAATGCTGCGCTGGAAGCCATGCGCGGACACAAGGAACTCGGCGTGCATACCGAAATGTTCAGCGATGGGCTTATTGACCTGGTAGAGCGGGGTATTATAACCAATCAACACAAGGCCATACATCCGTACCATATCGTAACGGGTTTTGCGCTTGGCAGCAAACGCCTGTATGACTTTATTGACGACAATCCCAAGGTGCGCTTTCTGGATATTGCCTACGTGAACGACACCAATGTGATACGCAAAAACCCAAAAGTAGCTGCGGTAAACAGCGCCATAGAAGTAGACTTTACCGGGCAAGGTTGTGCCGACTCCATTGGCAGTAAAATATACAGCGGAGTGGGCGGCCAAATGGATTTTATACGCGGTGCCGCCAAGAGTGAAGGGGGGAAGCCCATTATCGCATTGCCATCTGTAACCAAAACCGGTGAGAGCAAAATAGTGCCCCGCCTCAAGGATGGCGCGGGGGTGGTGACCACGCGCGCACATATGCATTACGTAGTTACAGAGTACGGCGTGGCCTACCTGCACGGTCAGCCCTTGCGCGAAAGGATGCGTCAGCTTATCGCAATAGCCCATCCCAACCACAGGGAATCACTCGCTAAAAATGCCTTTAAATGGTATAAAATTTCCGTGTAATTAACCCTTGAAAGGTGAATAATTCTCATTAATCGTGAATTAAAACCCAACGAAAGGCGCGTTTCAATTCTTCAAAGGGAGTTCAGGGCTGTTTATTTAATCCAAACGCTGATTTGATTTTTCCTGAACCCTTCGCTTACTTCGAAGAAAAAAAATCATGCTAAAAACTCTGACCCTTGTTTCGTTTTTATTTCCGGTCGCTGTCTTCGCGCAATCGGCCCACATTTCCATAAGCGCCAACAACATAGCCTACGGACTAAATACCGACGGCAGAATGTTTAACAATGCGGATGGATTAGCCCCTGGCTTTGAAGCACCTGCTGGAAGTGGTATTTATGCAATCTACAGTGCCGGACTTTTTTTTGGTGGCAGAGCACCTGATCAGTCTCTAGTGTCATCTTCTCAGGGTTATTGTGATGAATTCTGTGTATTTGGCCCCGGGCCGCTCACGGCTGATGGAAGCTTACAATCAACCCCCGAAGTGCAGCAGGCATTTAATAGATTCTGGACTATTACAGAAGCTCAGGTAACCAACCACGATTTGTATTTTGACTGCGTTTATGATCCGCAATGCGACCCAACCATTGCCTTTCCGGGAGGCTATATTATGCCGCCCGATTTTATCACATGGCCCGCTGAAGGCGATACCGATCAAGGGTTTGCCCAATATCTGGCACCATTTGTAGACTCTAACAATGATGGCATCTACAATCCCGATCTCGGCGACCACCCCCGCATATGCGGCGATCTTGCCATTTACAGCGTGATGAACGATAATCCAGCACAAGGTCAAGCCAGGGCTGGTATCGAACTGCACACGATGACTTATACCTACAATTCGACCGATGCCGCACTCTTTAATACCGTTTTTGTAAATCAACGCATTGTAAATCGAAGCAACCTAACTTACAGCGATGCCTATTTGGGCGTATGGAATGATTTTGATCTGGGCAACTACACCGACGATTATGCGGGCACGGATGTAAGCCGTAGCATGGTATACGCGTACAATGGAGATGACTTTGATTCGCCGTTTGGCGGTAGTGCCGGATACATGGATGACCTTGGGGTAGTTGGTATGCGTTTGCTCGGGGGGGCATTTGCCGATGCAAATCAGACTGATGATGCAATGCTGGCAGAAGGATACACTGCTTACGGCAATCAGACTAGCGGCTGGGGCGATGGCGTAGCCGATAATGAAAGATTGGGACTAGCCTACTCCATGTCGCGTTACAACACCGGCAGCGGATTTCCTTTCGCAACCGATGATCCACAAACTGTTGTTGGGCAATACTTTGCACTTACCGGACTATGGGCTGATGGCTCGTCGCAGGTGTATGAAGGAATCGGGTACAATCCTAATATGTTTCCATTTACCCCAAGTAAATATGCCTATCCTGGCGATTCTGACCCGCTTCTGCAAGGTACTTTTGGCACCGACCCCGATTATCCGCTCGCAGGTGGATGGACGGAATCCAACGCAAACAACGCCCCCGGCGACCCTAAAATGATTGCTTCATCAGGCCCCTTCACCTTTGCTCCGGGCGATACGCAGCATCTCGACTATGCTTATATATTTGCCCGCGAAAGCCACCAGCCCGGGGTAGATGTGCTTGAAACAATGCGCTCCTATGCCGACGACATTGTGGGTAAGGAATGCAGTGCCCTTTCGCTAGTTGTTACCGGAACCCGACAATTGAAAAATGACAACGCATACCTGCGTTTATACCCCAATCCGGCGAGCGATCAGGTAACGATTGAAACAGCAATTTCGGCAGGCCGTTTTTCGGTGATGGATAGAATGGGAAGACTTGTATTGCAGGGAAATATGACCACTTCCCGCACGGCATTAGATTTACAAGGGCTCGCCGACGGAATATATCTTTTGCATGTAGAAGGCGAAGGCCGTGTGGCGGTCAGGAAATTGGTAGTAAGTCATTAGTGAATAGGCGTAAATTGCCGCTTTTTTAAACCCAGGAATAGAGCTCATTAAGGGCGAATGAATAGCCTGCGCACTGCCGATAGATGAATCGGAAGTACGCAGGTTTTTTTATTTTTACTTTTTTATGCGCTTTACGCCACTAGGACGCATTGAAACGATTCACATCCCGGACGGATAAATGCAGATCGAAGTGACCTTTGACCAGGAAACCGTAGGGCCAAGCTTGGAACAATTGGCTGTCTTATTTAATCGGGATAGAACGGGAATTGGTAGACACATACGAACATATTTCAAGAAGTGTAATTGGCCGAAGAATTGGTATGTGCAAATTTTGCAGATACTACGGAGCACCTTTCCATCAAAGGAAGAACCCAAACAAATACAACGAAATTTTTCAATCTGGTCGTGATTACATCCGTTGGATACCGCGTGAAGTCCAGCCGCGGTGTGCAGTTCAGACAATGGGCCAGTAAGCGCTTGAAAGGCTACTTGGCAGCAGGGTATTTGGTGAATGTAAAAAGGCGCTAACAGACAAACCGTCTGATTCGTATTGTTAAGTCTGGAATCCAAATATTGAATAGAGCAATTGATGGCAAAGCTCAGGAGCACGGCATGGAATGTTTGGGTCATTTTGCTAAAGGCTTAGCACTTATTGATGATTATTAACACCAGCGATTGGATTCTAAGGGACATTTATCGGAATGGTCATCTACCCTTACCGCGAGCGATACTACAAGTTGATAGATTTGATTTTGATCCAAACATGGAAGATAAAGCCGGAACCATCGTGTACCTAAGCGTCAAAAATCATGATTTCTCGGCTGGCAATAAAAGTATCGCCGCAGCTAAAGATGCTCTATCCGGCCAGTAGCTTTCCCTTTCATAAATGGGCTCCTTGGTCGCGGGTAAATCAATTTTTTGTCCTTGAAATTGCCTCAATTTTCAAAGGGAGACCCCTTGTGAATAATGGATAGTAACAACTCACTCCGAAGAATACGTGCGAAATGGCTTCAAGCCCATGATGCAAAATAATTGACGCACACAGACAATCATTGAATAAGACCAACTCATGTTATTTTCGCTTTTGGGCAATTGTTTATTGGGCTCGCAAATGTGCGCATCAACTAATCAAAAACAAACATCGAAAGAAAGAATATCCAGATCCTTCCCAGGCGCCCGGAAATTGCCAAAAAGCGTAAAACCGCTATTCGGTCGATAGCTGCAGAAAAGCTTCCTGACCCAGCCCATTGCTTTCCCGCTCGCTTTGGTAGTTGATGGCCATATTGGAGCAAGTTTAGTTTGTCCTTTCAAGAAATTGCAGGAAGGACTTGACCAGGGAAGTAAGAAACTGCCTTGTTGCATTTGTTTTTTCCGGAAGGGCAACGGCACCCTTAATAATACTGAGTAGCTTTGGGGTATGAGCCACAAAGCAAAACCCGTGTTCGAAGCGCGGATTTTCTGGGACGTAGATTTCGAAAATCTGGACTATGATAAGAACTTCCGCTATGTAATTGAGCGCGTATTTGAGCGAGGCGATGTGCAAGATATCCGCAACTGCCGCAGGTATTACGGCGATGATAAAGTGAGAGATATCTTGTTGAATGCTAAATTTTTGCCGGAAGTCACTATGTACCTTGCATCCGCTGTAATAGATAAACCTGTGACTGAATTCCGATGCTACAAACTCAGACAGTCGAACCCGACACTCTTTCCGTACTAAAAGAATTGATGCGCATTCCAGCGCTGGACAATTTTTTATTGGTTGGCGGCACGGCATTGTCCTTGGTTTATGGACACCGAATTTCGATAGTCCTTGATTTGTTTACAACGGATGATGTGAATATTGAAGAGCTATCTGAGAATTTGCAACTGACATTCGGGGAACGGCTCGCGATTCGTTCTACCAGTCCGAATTTTGGAATTTTTGGCTTCGTCGACCAGGCAAAAATTGATTTAATCCGAACCCCACACCCACTCATCCGCCCCGCCTATGAAATAGACGGTATCCGCTTTATTTCTACCGAAGACATTGTTGCTATGAAAGTGCAAGCAGTTCTTGGACGTGCCCGCAAAAAGGACTTTTGGGATATCGCCACCCTGCTCGAACATTTCAGCGTGGACGATTTCGCCAGGTTTCACAAGGAAAAGTATAGCTCTCAAAATCTGCTCGTTACCGTCCCCCAAGCCATCAGCTACTTCGCCGATGCAGAAGATGACGCTGACCCGAAGAGTCTCAAAGGCCAGAGCTGGGAGTCGGTGAAAGATTTTATTCGGGAGCGGGTGCGGACTTTTTTGAAGTAGTTGTAGAAGTGCTTTTGAGTTTTCAACGAATGCGCAGGCATCAAGTGAATTTGGTTCACAACCTTGCTTTTCAATCTCCCTTGCCGTTTTTTAAAATTTGCAGTTGCGAGATATCCAAAAGGTCTTTTGGCCGGGCTGCTCGGTGCTTGCTCTCCATCAAGTCGTAAAAGCCGAGAACGCGCCACCTGAGTACCCTGCCTTTTTTGAGTTCCACTGCTTAAATTTCTGCAAAACACTGATCCAAAGTTTTGCCTATTTCAAAGCGGGGGATCAATTCTAAGTTTAGATCTACAGGAGAGAATATTGCGGTCATGTTTTGTTCCTACCGCATCAGTGAAGGATGCTAAGACATCCACCATCTCCGGGAACACACCGATATGTTTTTCGAGATTATCGGATTCGTGTCAATCCAGAAATCCAGATATGATGAATGTCTTTGAAATCTGCGAAAATCCAGGCTTTTAGGTCGCTCATGCTCCCGTAAGTTCGTCCAAATATCCCACTCCAAAACTCCGTATGGATTCAATCACGGGCATGGCCGCTTTTCCTTTTGCAGTCAGGGCATATTCTACGCGGGGTGGCACTTCGCCAAAATTTTCGCGGTGCACCAAGCCACTTTCTGCCAATGTTTTTAATTCCTGAATCAGCATCTTTTCGCTGATGTCGGGCATGCTTTTGCGCAGCTCAGAGAGCCGGAGTGGCTGCTGAAAAAGCTGGAATATGATCAAGAGCTTCCATTTGCCGCCGAGCAAGTCCAGAGTGGTGCGAATAGGGCAACGGGCGCTTACATTGACTTTATTCATACTTACAAAAAGGTGGGTACTGCTATATTAATTATGTACATCAAAGCTATGTAATTTTGAAAAAAATTGAACCATGAAAAGAATTGCTTTATTCGGCGGAACAGGAAGAACGGGTGCGCTCTTTCTCTCGCGGGCGCTCGATCAGGGCTATGCCGTTAAGGCCCTTATGCGCTCACCTGAGAAATGCGCTGTACGCCATCCTTCGCTAAAAATCGTGAAGGGAGATGTGCTCAATGCGGAAGATGTCAGTGCCACGGTGCAAGGTGCCGGTTGTGTGGTAAGTCTTTTCGGCCATGTGAAGGGCTCGCCAGAATGGCTTCAGAACCGCGGTACGCAGCATATTGTGGCGGCGATGAAGGCGCAGAAGGTACGGCGCATCATCTCCCTATCTGGCGGTGGGCTTCCCTTTCCGGAAAAGGATGAACCTAAATTTGCCGATAAGGCCATCAGGTTCATCATGAAAGTTGTGGTGCCCAAAATCCTGAACGACGCCATCCGCCACCACGAAGTGCTCGTGGACAGTGGCCTGGATTGGGTCAT
>JBBQFC010000090.1:0-8861 GCA_038321615.1 Flavobacteriales bacterium
AGGGTTTCGAGATCGGGATAAGCGATATCCTTTCCGTCCTTTTTCAAGGCTTCATTCGCCTTCAGGCGTGTATCTTTTAAACCCCGAATGGAATCGCCGACATAAAAGGTGAATACGGCTCCAAAGGGTGGGTTTTCCGAAAGGAAGTAAGACTCGCCCATGTGGCCTTTGCCGCTGCCGCCCATCCGGTCGGAAGGAATATACTGCAAAGCTGGTTTAACCGGAAAAATATGAGCCGACTGCGCCAAAAGATCTTTGTTTATAGTTCGAAGCGGAGTGTAATCGTCGAGCACATAGAAACCACGACCAAAGGTGGCTAGCACCAAGTCGTTTTCCCGCTGCTGAATGGCTAAATCGCGCACGGCAATGGTAGGCAAGCCCGCCTTGAGCTGTGTCCAATTGCCGCCGCCATCGTTGGAATAAAACAAGCCAAACTCGGTACCTACGAAAAGGAGATTCTGATCGGTATGATCTTGTGCTATCGCATGCACCGGGCCCGATTTGGGAAGATTGCCAGCGATCGACGTCCATGTGTCGCCACTGTTTAGGCTCTTTAAAACGTAGGGCTTAAAATCGCCATTTTTGTGATTGTTGAATACCGCATAAACCGTATTGGCATCGTGTTGCGAAGCGCGAATCATACTGACATAAGTTTTCGCGGGTACGCCAGCAAAGGCCGAAATCTTTTTCCAATTCTTACCATTATCGCGGGTCACCTGTATCAATCCATCATCGGTACCGATATAGATCGTGCCTGCTGCGATTGGCGACTCGTCGATTGCCACGCAATTGCCATAGATCGAGGTGCTCTCATTCTTGGCTATGGCTTCGGCTTCCCAAACTCTGCCCATCACGGGCAAGGTATTTCGATCTATTTGTTGAGTGAGATCGCCACTTATCGTTTCCCAACTTTGACCCCGATCTTCGCTTTTGAACAATACGTTGGCCGCAAAATACAAGCGCGAAGGATTGTGCGGGCTGATTAATAAGGGGGCATCCCAATTCCAACGGAAGGCTTCTTCCCCTTTTTTGGGTTGGGGCTGTATCGAAACGCGCTCGCCACTTTTTCGGTCATAACGTACCAACCAGCCGTACTGTGCCTGGCCGTAAACAATGTCGGGATTGGTAGGATCAATTTGCGGTTCAAACCCATCGCCGCCATTGGTAATATACCAATCGCTGTTCATTATGCCATGATCGCTAAGCGTTCGCGAAGGACCACCTTGGGTGTTATTATCCTGCGTGCCGCCATACACATTGTAGAAAGGCTTGTCATTATCGAGTGCTACCTTGTAAAATTGCGTGATAGGGAGATTTGGGAAATAATGCCAATCGCCGGCCGCATTCCATGTTTCATAAAGGCCGCCGTCGCATCCTACCCGCCAATGATCCGTATTTGATGGATCGATCCAAATGCAATGATTATCGACGTGCTTGCTCTTTTCACCCGATTCGACAAAGGTCTTGCCACCGTCTGCGGTGTGGTGGAGCCAGGTATCCATGCTGAAAACCTTGTTTACATCGAGCGGATCGCAAATGATTTCTTGGTAATAGTTGCCACTGGTTTGATGATCCGACATTTTTTTCCAACTCTCACCACGGTCATTTGAGCGGAAGAAACCGCCTTTTTCCGGTGCAGCTATCATCGCGTAGATAACATCTGGATTAGCGGGCGAAATATCCATTCCGATCCTTCCTTTATCGCCTTTCGGCAAACCACTTTCTAGTTTGCGCCACGTTTTTCCGGCATCAGTAGTCTTGTAAATCGCTGTTTCTGGTCCCCCATCAATATAGGTGAACACGTGTCTGCGACGCTGGTGTGCCGTTGCGTAAAGCGTATTGGGATCGCGGGGATCCATATGAACTTCGTTGAAACCGGTATTTTCTGATACATCGAGCGATTTGATCCAATTCTCGCCTCCGTCGGTGGTTTTATAGATTCCACGGTCACCGCCGGAAGCCCAAAGCGGGCCATAGGCGGCTACGTAAACGGTATTCGCGTCTTCGGGATGGATGGCGAACATACCAATATGCTCCGAATTTTTGAGCCCCATATTTTTCCAACTCGCTCCACCATCCGTTGATTTATACACCCCGTCGCCATAAGCAACTGACCGCTGATTATTGTTTTCGCCACTGCCTACCCACACGGTATGCGGGTTGCTGGGAGCCAGGCTAACACAACCTATGGAAAACGACGCTTGATCGTCGAAAATAGGCTGGAAAGTGGTGCCCGCATTGGTGGTTTTCCAAACACCACCCGAAGCTACGCCCAGATAAAACTCCTGGGTTTTTTCAGGATTTACAGCAATGTCGGCGATTCGACCAGATGTGAGTGCCGGGCCAATACTCCGCAGTTTTAGTCCAGAAAGGGTTTCTGTTTTAATGCCAGCATTGGCAGGGATCGCCTGTTTCTTTTGGCTGTAAATAGCCGATGAACATAGAAAAAACAGGGGGAGCAACAAAAATTTTCGCATCAGAAAGTGGGTTTAATTATCAGATTCCCTGAAATGGGATGCCTAATATCCGCAATCTTATCGAAACGTAGATTGGTACAGCTGAAAACTATCGGCTACAATCTGCAAAGCGGCTTGGCGGTCGCCAAAATCGGCCACCTTAACAAGCTTGTTTTCAAGCTTTTTATAGTCTTCGAAAAAAGCGCGCAATGCCGCTAGAAAATGGTCACCGAGTTGTTCAATCTCGCGGATATGTCCATAAAACGGATCATCGGCTGCGACCGCAATTATTTTGTCATCGTCGGCACCTTCATCGAGCATTTGCATCACCCCGATTGGTCGGGCTCTCACCAAAGTCAGGGGTAGTATGTCGATGTCAGTGAGCACCAGTATATCGAGCGGATCTCCATCGCCACAGAACGATTGGGGAATAAAACCGTAATTGGCTGGATAGAAGGTAGAAGCATAAAGCACGCGATCGAGTTTGAGCAGGCCCGTTTCCTTATCGAGCTCATACTTTGCTCTGCTCCCCTTGGTGATTTCTATAATCGCCTTGAAAATATCGGGTTCACCCGTCAAGGGATTTACGCCATGCCAGGGATTATTACTATCGCGCTCAGTCAATTAATTCGGATAAATTCTTGCGAAAAAGTCTACCATGTTTCCCCAACTCTTTTCGTCGGCTTCGGCATTGTATTCTAATGGCATATCAAATTTCTCGCCGATGGCATCTGCATCTTTATTTGTATAGGCGTGCTTCACCCCAGGAAAAGTAATGTACGTGTAGGGTTTGCCCAATTGATCCATCACCGCCTTGTAATAATCGACTGATTCCTGCTTGATGAAAGGATCGGCTCCACCATTTTGAATAAGGATTTGGGATTTCAGATCGGCAGTCGGATTAACCACAAGGGTAACGCCCGCATGAAAAACCGCTACTCCATCAAAATTAACTCCCTTATTGGCCATAGTCAAGGCTACAGAGCCGCCAAGGCAATAACCTACCGCCGAAATATCTCCTTTTTTTACCATCGGGTGATCTTCGAGCATTTTATAGGCCACCATTAAGCGCCCTTCCGATTGGTCGATATTTTGAACTACCGCTGTTGCAAAAGCTCCCGCGTCTTCGGGATGAGAAGCGGTCTTACCATCGCCGTACATATCAATAGCGAAAGCAACGTAACCGAGCTCAGCGAGCATATCGGCACGCTGACGAATGTAATCGGTGTGGCCCCACCACTCGTGAAATAGTAAGATTCCAGGCCGTGGTTTATCCGATCCATCGCTGTAAGCAATGTATCCATTCATCTTCACCGTGTCCGATTCGTAAGTAATCTCTTTGGAAATAATTTCACCCTTCTGGATACCCTTTGGGGCGGGCGCCACTTCGGATGTAGATTCTACGGGGGGTTTTTGATTGCTGCAAGCAGCCAATGACAAGATTATAGAAAGAGAAAAGATCGTTCGCAACATAGTCTGAATTTTGATGGTCGAAATTACCAATTAATAGTGAGGAGAAATCTAAACCGAATATGAATTTTAGGTAAAGAATTTGTTGATTTAATAAATTGGGAATGGCTTTTTTAGTAACGAATTTGAGCATCTTGGGGAAAACGGTTAGCTCTGCGCTCATCGCGAGCGTGGCAGCCAATCTGGCATCTCGCGCGTATTTTCACTTTCCAATACCGTCAAATTAACAGTCGGAAAAAGGATTTAGCCGGGAAAAACACTTTCGCTGCACGAGAGAAAGGGCCAAGAAAAAACCCAAATCACCGGCAGGGTGATAGGGTCTCCTTTCATATTCAATGGAATAATTAAGAAGGGGCTGACTCGTTGTACTCGCAACTTGCGCAGCCGGAAGAACTCTTTTTGCTAAAAGCGCGGCGAATGGTAACAAAAATTACCAATCCAAAAAGTCCAAAAACGATGATTTCTTGCACGCTCAAAGTTACGAAAGGATTTGGTAAACAATTAAAGCAGATAAATAGGCAAATACCGTCATGTAAACCGTTTGCAACAAAGGCCATTTAATCGATTTTGTTTCGCGATACACCACCGCCACGGTGCTCATGCACTGCATGGCGAAAGCGTAGAACACCAACAGCGACCAAACCGTAGCGTGGTTATAGACCAATGTCCCGTCCGACCGTTTCTCCGATCGAAGTTTCTCCTGAAGCGTTTCGGTTTCTTCGGCTTCACTGCCAAGCGCATAAAGCGTGGCGACGGTTGAAACAAATACTTCGCGCGCGGCGAAGCTTGCAATTAAAGCAATGCCGATTTTCCAATCGTAGCCAAGCGGAGCTATAACAGGCTCGATAATGCGGCCGAGCTGGCCTGCATAGGAAGCTTCCAATTTGCGCGAAGCAATAAGATCGGCTGCTGTTTCGCCTTCGGAAAGCTTGTAGGTCGACGGAAGATTCTCCGCAACCTCCATATCTTCCGGCGGACCGTACGAAGCTAAAACCCACAGCACCACCGAAATCGCCAAGATGACTTTCCCTGCTTCCAATACAAAGGTTTTGCTTTTCTCGTACATCTGTAATACCACATCGCGCACGCTCGGCAACCGGTAGCGCGGAAGCTCCAAAACCAAGCCACCCCCCTCGCGCGATTTCATCAGTAACTTCAAGGCATAAGCGGAAGCTAAGGCTGCGGCAATGCCCAGTAAATACATGAAAAACAGGGCGGTGCCACTTGGATTAAAGAATCCTTCGTTCCCGTTTGGAAAGAGAATGCCGATTAGAATAATATAAACCGGGAGTCGGGCAGAGCAACTCATAAAAGGCGTGACAAAAATTGTAATTAGCTTATCCTTCCTGTTGGCAATGCTTCGAGTAGCCATGATAGCCGGAATGGCGCAAGCCAAACCAGAAATAAGCGGTACCACACTCCTGCCATTCAGCCCAAAAGGGCGCATTAACCGATCTGTTATAAACACTGCTCTGGCCATATATCCGGAACCTTCCAAAAAACCCAGAAAGCCAAAAAGAAGGGCTATTTGTGGAATGAAAATAACGATGCCCCCCAATCCGGGTAGAATGCCTTGACTGATTAAATCGGTTAGTGCGCCTGGTGGAAAGCTGTCCTGTACGGACTGCGAGAGAAAAGCAAAACTTCGATCGATCCATTCCATAGGAATCGTGGCCCAATTGAAAATGGCCTGAAATACCAAAAACAGAATGGCCAAAAAAATTGCGAACCCAGCGTAAGGGTCAAGAAGTACGCGATCTATGCGTCGGGTGAAATCCTGAACCTGTACTTTCTCCGCTCGCAATGCTTTCGATATTATCCCTCTCACTTGGTCGTAACGCAGTCGGGTTTCTATGCGCTGAATGTCCGGGATATCCAATTCGCTTACCCAATCCAGATCGGCGAAAGCGCGGTGTGTAGTACCTAAGACCTTAATACGTTGTAGGATATGGTAAAGCTCGAACTGGCGGCGGGGGTCATCTTGATTATCGATCGCTTTGCCGAGTATCTCTTCGGCAATACCGCTGGTTTTGCCAATGGCGAACCTTCCTTGACCTATTATTTCTTTGATTCGCTCTACGCTTCCAGCGTGCGTGGCAGTGGTAGAAATAACAGGGATTCCGAGCAAACGGGCCAGAACAACCTTGTTTATGATCTTGCCTTGGCTCAATGCTTCATCGTCCATATTGAGCACCAAGGCCATCGGATAGCCCAAATCAATTATTTGCAGAGCAAAAAATAGTCCGCGTTCAAGATTGGAAGCGTCGAGAATAGCTACAACCGCTTCGGGCAATCGATCTTCGCAGAGAACCTGGAACACTACGGTTTCATCTTCGCTTCTAGGATATATATTGTACGACCCAGGAAGATCGATTATTTCGATTTTCCGTCCGGAATGATTTAGGATACCTGACTTTTTATCGACGGTAACGCCAGGGAAATTTCCAGTTTTTTGTGTTAATCCAGTAAGTTGATTAAAAATGGTTGATTTGCCAACGTTGGGGACGCCGACTAATGCGACCTTAGAAAAAGGAAAATCATCACTCATTTTTTACGCGGCCGAAGCGGCAATGCGTACACGGATATTTCGGGCTTCATCTTTGCGCAATGCTACGAGCGAATTATCAAGGCGGAAAGCCATTGGATCACCAAAAGGTGCAGAAACGACCAGCTCGATATATTTACCTGGCCAAAAACCCAATTCGGACAAACGCTGCCCCATCTCGGTAAAATCAAGATCAAGAATTTCTGCTTTGGCTCCTATCGGAATCGTATCGGCTGTGTAGGACATATTATTTATAAACAGTCTAAAGAAGCACAATAATACACCCAATTCTAAGTCTGGCAAAAGATACGGTGCAAAATACCTTGTTTACGGTACTAATACTTGTAGAGCGCAAATTTCATTGAATAAAACCTGTTTCGTCCGGCTGTCTTTTGATTAATTTGGCGCCAAAAATTGTCCTAATGAATCAAGCACAACTCCATCTCGCGCTCAATCACCTTCCCGTATCGGCCACCCTATTTGGCTGCATCTTGCTCCTGCTAGGTCTCCTGAGAAGCAACTCCATACTTAAGCAAGTAGGCTTGACGTGCTTTGTGGTAAGCGCGCTCTTAACTATTCCCGTGCTGGAAACAGGAGAAGGGGCTGAGGAAATTGTAGAACATATGGGCTTGGAAGCGAACATTCACGATTATATCCACGAGCATGAAGAAATGGCCGAAACGGCTCAACTTGTAAGTTTTTTACTGGGTGCTTTTTCTTTGATTACGCTCTATTTTCAATGGCAGAAAAAAGCCTTTTCGAAATGGTTGGCAATAGGAACCTTTATCATTTCTCTGGGAGGTTTGGGCTACTTGCTGGCTACCGCTCACAGCGGGGGCGAAATACGGCACACAGAAATCCGCGAAGGTTTTGTAGTTCCAGAAGATAAGCGCCACGATGATTGATTTTGTACATCAATCTATTGATCGACAGCATTTAGCAAACCGTTTCGAAGGTTCGAAGTCAGCCAAAGCTAAATATCGAAAAAACTAGCTTTAACAATTTTCAGTGTTCTGCCTTTATTTACCTTTACCCCTAAAAATTTGAACCATGAAAAAAATCCTAATGTTTGCCTTTGTAGGCTTGATAGCCGTAGCTTGCTCCAATGCAGAGAACGATGAAGCAATCCAACGATTACAAGATGAAAATTCAGCGTTGCTCAATCAATTGAGTTCCAAGGACTCAACCCTGGGTGTTTTTGAAGAAAGTTTTACAACCATTCAGCGCAACTTGGCATTAATAAGCCAACGCGAAAAAAACGTTGCTTCGAATTCAGGCGACGTAGCGGCAGTTGGTGAGAACCGCGACGAGATCACAAAAGACATTCAAGCTATTAACAGCCTATTGGATGAAAATAAGCAAGCGCTGAGCAAATTGCAAAAACAACTTGGCAAGTCGGGTTCTGCAAACACGGGCTTGAAAAAGTTGATAGATCAATTGAACTCTGATATAGAAAGTAAAGAATCAGAGATATCTTATTTAAAGGAGAACTTAACTGCAGCAAATTTTTCGGTCGAAATACTTAACGAAATGTTGGATTCTGCCGAATTCCGCAGCGAAGTGCAACGCTCTGTGATCGACATGCAGAATACGGCGCTTACTACCGCCTATTATGCAATTGGCACTTTCAAGGAATTGAAGGACCAAGGCGTTGTAGAGAAAGATGGTAAGGTAATCGGTCTTGGCGGAAGCAAGCAGTTGAAAGACGATTTCAATAAGGATTACTTTACGCAGGTCGATATTGTTAAGGTGCGCTCAATAGCATTGAACGCCAAAAAAGTAAAGATTCTAACTAGCCACCCATCTGGTTCTTACAGCCTTGACGGTGGAGAAGCTGAAAAAACGTTGACTATTTCAAACCCGGTACAATTCTGGTCGGCGAGCAAATACTTGGTTGTTGAAGTACAATAAAAGCAAAACATTAAAGCACAAAAAACCCGCCTCGTTAGGCGGGTTTTTTGTTTTAACCAATCATTTTAACCAATCAGAGTAACCAGCTCTGAATGAAGTAAGATGCTTACAAACATATTAACGCTGGTTCTGAGTTTAAGTTACATCGTGTTTTGAAATTTTAAGAAAATTTGTAGTTATTCGCGTATTCTTAGAAAAACTATAAAAAGGCTCGCCATAAAACGAGCCTTTTTTCTAACCAACCAATTAAACTAAACCAGAGTAACCAACTCTTTGTGTCCAGACAATCTTACAATCAACCTTTGAAATATCCTACCGGGACCGCATCTTTTGGCATTTGGTTAAGCCGGCATTTGTGACGATCAATCTGCAATGAGAGAGAATCGTCCCGATTACTCCGTGTTGAATCGCTGCCAATAAAAGCGTGTTTGAGCTTGATGGCCGGGCGTGTTCGATGTGTTCGATGTATATGCCTTAAG
>JBBQFC010000091.1:0-8748 GCA_038321615.1 Flavobacteriales bacterium
CCATTTGAATTGGGAATAAAACTTCCGGATAGTTCTGGGTTTTTGAACCCTGAGCATATAAAGGCTATTGACCAGATAGAGCAAAATCTACGAGATGATTATGGCGTGAGCGCAACTGTATCGCTCAGCACCATTAGCAAAGAATTAAACCGAATGCGCAAAGCCGGTAGAGCGGACGCTCAAGTACTTCCCGATTCCGATAGCGATTGGAAACCGATTATTAGGGATTTAGAACGGCTGCAAAAGGCTGGAAAAATCGATAATCTGATAAGTGAAGATGGCAATTACACCCGTATCTCTGGCCGTGTAGGCGATTGGGGAGCCCGAATGTTTGATACCAAAAATCAAAACTTTGAAGAATACATCTACCGAGTAGGATATTCAGAAAAATACGATCTAACCATTACAGGTACGGGAACCCTTATTGACCGAACCAATCAAAACCTAGTGAGCAGCTTAGGCAAGGGCTTGGGAATGGCTTTTCTCCTCATTTCTATCATTATTGGGGTTTTGTTTCGATCGGTGCGGATGGTGATAATAGCCTTAGTTCCCAACATCATCCCTCTTATCGCATTGGGCGGAATAATGGCGCTAATGGGAGTCCAGCTCAAGATGAGCACCAGCATCATATTTACCATAGCGTTTGGTATAGCGGTCGACGACACTATTCACCTCCTGAGCCGGTATAGGCTGGAGCTGTACAAAGGCCGGCAACCAATCTGGGCGCTGCTTACCGCCTACACCCACACGGGTAAAGCATTGATATTAACCACTTTCATTCTACTCGGAGGATTCATCAGCATGTGCTTTAGTTCGTTCCAAAGCACCTTCTATATTGGATTATTGGTAAGTCTCACGCTTCTGCTCGCTTTGGCGTTCGATATGCTCCTACTTCCGATCTTACTCCTTCCGGGAAAGAAAAAAATTTCAGTTTAGGAAACTAAGCTGAAACAGGTTTTCCTAAAAGTCGGATAAGTGTAAATAAGAGCCCGATGCCCAAGGGGAAAAGAACCCAACCATTAATCTCAAAGACACCTGCGAGCGCAGATAGCACGGTAGCCACAGCACCTACAGAGAGCGCATAAGGTAATTGGGTTTTTACATGGTCGAGGTGATTGCACTGCGACGCCAACGAACTCAGAATGGTGGTATCGCTGATAGGCGAACAATGATCGCCGAGCACAGAACCAGCCAGAACGCAAGCGGTGCAATTGGAGAGCATCATAAAGGCGGTTTGCGGGTCGAGCCCCGCATCGATAGAGAGTTTCCACGAAAGTGGTAAAATAAGCGGGTAAAGTATAGCCATGGTACCCCAGGACGTACCCGTGCTAAACGCTACGAGACCGGCGAGCAAGAAAGTGCCCGGTGCGAGCATCCATGGGGCTAACTTCCCACTCACAACGCCAGCTAAGAATTCACCCGTATGAACGTCGCTTGTAACCTGAGCAAGACTCCACGCCAGAACCAAAATCGACATTGCCGCGGCCATGGTTTTAAAACCTTCGAGACCTGTTTCTATGGCTTTCGTAAAAGTCATTATGCGCTGTGCAACCGTAAGTGCTAAAGCCGTAGTAAAACCAACGAGCGAAGCCCAAAGCAAAGCTTGATAAGCATCGGCGCCACCAATGGTTTTTGAGAGTTTTACGGAAAGGCCAATTCCTGCATCCGCCCAAATTGCAGCGTCATAACCGGTGTAGATCAACCCCACAACAGTGGTCACAATGAGGAGCCCTATTGGGAGTGCAGCATTTATTATGCGTAAGGGTGTTCCTTCGCTGGGCTGCATATCTGAGTCGAGTTCACGGCCGGGAGCAGCAAGATCCATTTCGCCTTTGCGAGCCTTTGTTTCTGCTTTCCACATCGGGCCATAATCGCGTTTCATTAAGACAATTAACAGAATAAAAATCAAGCATAAAATGGGGTAAAAGGCATATTGCAATGAATTCAGAAACACGCCGTAGGCTCCAACATCGATCTTTGGACTACCGGCGTTGATAACAGCCAAAGCCTCGTCGATGTACCCTAATTCGGCGCCGATCCAGGTGGTAATAAAGGCCACCGCACACACCGGAGCTGCGGTAGAATCGACAATAAAACTCAATTTTTCGCGCGAAACGCGCATTCGGTCTGTCAATGGACGCATAGTATTGCCCACCACGAGCGTATTGGCATAATCGTCGAAAAATATGGCGATCCCCATGAACCACGTAGCGAGTTGCGCCGATTTTGAATCGCGAACACGTGTTGAGATAGCTTGAACTACAGCGGCCATTCCCCCATTTCGGGAAACCAATGCCACGGTAGCTGCAATCATTAATGAAAAAAGAATTACTGCAGCGTGATCGGCATCGGCAAAAGCGTTAAGCACATAGGTATCGAAAAAAGTGAGCGGTGCCGACCAAACGGAAACACCTGGAGTGAAATAAGATATTATACCAGCACCTACTGTAACCCCGATGGCCAAACTGGAAATTACTTCCTTGAAAACCAAAGCAAGAAAAATAACTACCAGGGGCGGAACGATCGAAAGCCAAAGTGGCATTGGGGTGACAGATTTAACATAAGTAAAACCACCGATTTTGATGGAAAGTGGCTCTTTGCGGTCAAACTTAATGTGCGCCTGGGCCTTCCCTTTTTCAAAATGGAGTTCTACATTTTCCCCATTTACGATGGCAGGAATGGTGGCATTGTTCCACTCCGTGAATCCTTCCTGGAGAACAATATAGATTGAATTGTCGATTTCGCGAATCGCAAAACCGGAAAATTCCACGTCAAATGTATTTTGATCAAAGGGGAGATCATCTTGAGCTGCCAGCTTGCATACCGACGAAAGGCTGAGCAAGAAGATAATAAGATGTTTTTTGGCCATATCGCGGCGAAGATAATGAACCCTTCGAGCTATGAAAGATCGATCGAATGGAAGATGTAATTTTGTACTATGAATTTTGTCCGCATTCTTATCGTTTTATTTGTCCTTGTATCGGCCTGTAAACCCAAGACACCCATAGAAGGAGTATTTCCAACATCGGATGGTGGCAAGCTCGACATGGCATATCATGTGGAGCAGACCCAGGCAATTGTATTATTCTACCTATCGCCGCAATGCCCTTTAAGCGTTAACTACACGAAGAAAATAAACGAGATGCAACAAGAGTATCAAGATAAATACATAGAGTTTATCGGGGTTATTTCGGGCAGCCATTATAGTGCGCAAGAAGCAGAACAGTTTAAATCGAAGTACGACTTGAAAATGGAGATAATAATGGATAAAAACTTCCTGATTTCGAATTTTTACAATGCCTCTGTTACCCCATCTGTAAATTTACTCGATAGTACAGGCGCCGTGCAGTATGCCGGTTCTATTGACAATTGGGCGGTAAGCCTCCGACGCAAACGAATAGCTGCGACCCAGTTTTATCTGGAAGATGCCATTGATGCTTATTTAGCCGGCGCACCAATCATTACACGCGAAACAGAAGCGATCGGATGCATTATAGAGTAATATTCTTATGCGTGCTTCTTTCCTCAGGGGTGAGCTGCACGGTGCCCGAAGAGCCAAAGGCAGACTCCATATCGATTACGGAAGTAAGCGATAGCCTGACCTTTTGGGGAGATGCTGCGCCAATAATATTCAAACATTGCACGCCTTGCCACCACAAGGATGGTGCAGGCCCCTTTCCGCTTACCGATTTTAAAGATCTTGCTTCTCGCATCAAAACCATTCGCCTGGCAATAGCCGATAATTATATGCCCCCTTGGCCTGCCGATCCCTCCTATCGACATTTTAAGGGCGAAAAAGTACTCTCGCCCATTGAAAAAACCATACTTCTCAGCTGGATCGACCAAGGTGCAGTGGAAGGCAAGAAAACCGAGAATGAAATAATTCCAATTACTTACAGCGATCTTGAATTAGGTGAGCCGGATCTCATTATCCCCCTTCCTGAAACGGTAGGGATACCCGGCAACGCCCGCGATTTTTTCGCAGTAGCGAGGGTGAATTTCGAGCTCAAAAAAGACACGATTTTAAAAGCTATCGCATTTGTACCTGGCAATAGACAGTTGGTCCATCATGTCAATGCGCACCTGATCAACTACGAACCTGGCAAAAAAACGAAGTACGGAGGGGGAACGTGGCTACTCGATGCTGAAAAGACCAGTTCGATGAGCGCTTACCGGCAATTGAATTTGGCAAATGACGATGGTACTTATCCGCCTATGTTAATCTCCGCTTTCAATTACCTACCGGGGGTGGAGCCGGCAAGCTACCCCGACGGGCTCGGCACTACTTATATTGCTAAAAATGGAGCTTTTCTTTTAAACACGCTCCATTTTGGCCCATCGCCGATTGACACTACCGATCGAAGTGAAATACACCTTTTCTTTGCTGATCGGGCGCCTGAGCGCCCACTTCGCGAACTGCAAATGGGCACTTTGGGGGTTACAACCGTTGTCCCAGAGTTTGTAATTCATGCCGACTCAGTGAGCATTTTCACAACCAGCTATAACGTGCCAGCTGCCATGTCGGTACTAACCATTAATCCACACATGCACCTACTCGGCAAAACCTTCCAGGCATGGGCTTCCTCGCCGGACGGAAAGGATACTATACCGCTGATTTTAATACCTGACTGGGATTTCCGATGGCAATATTTTTACACCTTTCCAACAATTCAAGTGATACCAGCCGGCTATACCATTACGGCTAAAGCGAGTTTTGACAACACGGTGCATAATCCTTTTAACCCAAATATTCCCCCTATTACCATGCGCAGCGGCGGCGAACATATGAAAACCACCGATGAAATGTTCCAATTTTTTCTAACTTTCGTGGATTATCGCATAGGCGATGAAAATATAGAATTATGAAGATCATAAAAACCTTAAGCCTGTTGGCTATTTTATTTGCTACCGGAATGGCAAATGCACAAACCCAAAAAGTAGATTACGACACCGAAGCTGAAATGCAAGAGCAGATGCGGATGATTGTAAATACGCTCGGACTTCAAACTACTGAGATCGTTCAATTGGGAGGGATAATGGATAAGAAACGGCAAGAAAAAAATGCCCTTATTGAACAGATAAATGCCCTTAAGGCGCAAATGACTGCGGTTGAAATTCAGGCAGAAACGGAAATAGAAGGTATGCTTACGCAGAGCGAATGGGAGCGCTATATAAAAGAGATAAAGCCCGGCATCGACCAGGCTTTAAAAGAGAAGATGGATAAGGTTAAATAAGCTTAAAGCTTGTTGGCCACCCACCGTATATTGTTGACTTCAATGGCAGTATTTCGGTCGCTTTCGAAGCTCAAACCACAAACTACATTTACGCGTGCCATTATGATGTCGCTAAAGTGTCGTATCGGAATGCTGACTTCGGTAAAGGTCGAATCGGTGAAGCTATGTGTCGAGATTTCTACGTAATCGCTTCTGCGAAATGGTTCGCATTGTGGATATTGCCAATTTTTACCGGAGATAAACAAGCGAATATAATCGGGTGAGCCCCCTTCCAAATCAATTAGGCGAACATCCATTCGCATAGTGCCTTCGGCGAAATCGCGGGCGTTGCGCTCATTCAATATACTGAAATACGATAAGTGCTTTGAATCGGTTCCTGTGGCAAATTGCAAGGAACGAAGTTCTGTTGAATCGCGCGGAGTGATCATTTCATTGATATCTCCCTGGCATGCCACCATGCGGAAAGCTCCTTGTTGAAGATCTCCATTCCAACCACCGCGCACACCATCGGCCCAGATAAGTTGTTCGGCTTCATTGTAGGTGCATGATTCATCGTCCTTGAGAGCAGCTGGAGCATAGTTGGATGCCAAAGGATCCGTGCAGCCCGTTTGTTCGGGATCATTACCGCATGAAAGCGTAAATAAGGCGAGCGAAAAAAGGGGGAATAAATAATTCTTGCTTTTCATAGTTTAAGGGTTTGGGGACAAAAGCATTTAATGTATCATACCTAAATTGACTAAAAAGGTTTCTCCTTCCTTTCATTAGTCTTAGCTTTGGGAAAGATTAAAATTTGATCAGCTTTAGCCATGACCCTTATTCAACTCCGATACGTTGTTGCAGTAGACACGTATCGCCACTTTGCCAGTGCCGCCGAAACCTGCTTCGTAACACAGCCAACGCTCAGCATGCAAATAAGCAAGCTGGAGAAGGAGCTCGACATTCTAATTTTCGACCGGACAAAACACCCCATTGAGCCTACAGAAATTGGAAAAGAATTAATTAAGCAAGCCCGTGTGGCGCTGTTAGAAGCTGGGAAAGTTGTGGAAATGGTAAAGGCGAGCAAGGGCTTAGTGAGCGGCGATTTTAGATTGGGCATTATTCCCACAGTATCTCCGGTACTTCTACCCCGCTTTCTAAGAGCGTTTACCACACAATATTCCGACATACACCTGCGCATCGAAGAGTTGCAAACCGATCAAATAGTAGATAAACTCGAAAAGAATCAACTCGACGCCGGGATTATAGCTACACCGCTGGCTCTAAATCATATCATTGAGCAGCCGCTCTACTATGAGCCATTTATGGCTTATGTGCCCGAAGGGCATAGATTGGCGAAAGAAAGTTTTGTGCTACACAGCGAACTCCAACTGAAGGATATTCTGCTTTTGAAAAATGGCCACTGCTTCCGCGACAGCGTAATAAACCTTTGTGCCAGCGCTTTTAGCGATCAACCGCAAAACGACCATATCCTGGAGCTGGAAAGTGGGAATTTTGAGACGCTCATCAAGCTTTCCAACCAAGGATTTGGAATGACCCTCCTGCCCTACCTTACCGCGCTCGATCTAAATGAGCAAGATCGGAAAAACATCAAACCCATAGAGCATCCACAACCCGTGCGGGAAATAAGCATTGTGACCACAAAATCGCAACTACGCATGAGTATTATCAAGATTTTGGGAGAATTGATACAAAAACATGTGCCGAAAAAACTATTGGAAAAACCAAAAGAAGATTTAGTTAATCCCATGAAATCCAAAATTTCTGCTGTTTAATCCCGTAGTACACTCCAGCCAATGAATGAAAAGAAATGCCCTGCTTGTGGAAAGTGGACCGACGGAAAGGCGGATCGTTGCGTTTACTGCCACACCGCTATCAGTCACCGGCTTATAGTAGAAGAAGAGAAGGCCGCACATGCCGAAAAAGTCCGCGAAATGCGTGAGCAGGATCCTTCCAAATTTAGACGTTACCTTTATAAGCTTTCGAAATCGGAAAAACCGGTTCATCAATTTCTGTTTCGTTCGCTCACGGTAGTTTTTAATGTTTACATGGCTATACTTTCCTTTTTTATATGGCTCATCGCCCTCATTTCGGGCTAGTCGCCCTGTTGCTCTATTTTCTGCTCCATGCTGCACAGCATTATGGTATCGGGGGTTCGTTCTTAATATGTTATGGAAAAGATTTAGTATGCTTGCCCTTAATCCTTACTGCAACTGATATTCTGGCTGAAGAATTAAAAATTTCAAAACCTAAGCCACAGATTTGCACCCTTTTGGCTTTTGTTTACGTAAGTGTAATATTTGAAGGAATCTTACCCCCCAAAACCCCAAAACCCCTCTGCTTTAAAATTCCAGCATGTTAAATCGAGTAAATATAAATTATTCAAGGCGGATTGATAACGAATATTGTAGAGGGAATAAAAATATATGCAAAACTAAGTTACAAAATTAATGTTCGCTCTAGTAGGTGTGTAAACATGTGTATGAGTAACTTACATAATCTCCATGTGTGTCAGGGGGTTCTGTGGCTCTTAAAGAGTGTGCGATGACATCATCCAAATTACTAATCTTCTTTATGGAAATGTTTCGTTACCATAAATTCTATTGATATTGAGAGTGTCCCTCGGATAGAGGTTTCTACACTTACGGAGAAATCAATTGCTTATAGAATTTACTATTAATCGAGTAATCGCTCACAATACTATAAAAGCCTAGCGCAATTACAAATAATAAAATAAAAACAAACACAACAAACAAATGAAACAAGTAATCTTCCTCAGCGCCACCCTTGCTGCTCTCGTCTCTGCCGGTCAATGGAGCGACTCAAAAGATAGACATGGAAAAGGATTAAAATAAAAGAGATCCTGCCCCAAGCAGTAAGAGGAAGTTAAGGCCTTCCCCAACCGTACCATTCACTTACTAGACCTTGACGATGATGCATAAGTTAAAACTGCAGAGGAAAACGGTCTTTGCATCAACATTGCAGATATGATCTTCGTAACTGGTCTCTAGAATGCTGCTGAAGGACAAGCCTGGGATGAATATGGCAACCTATTGGACCAAAGCATTCTCTAGATCGTCAGCGACCAGGACATCTCAGTTCCTAACCCTCCTCTTGGCCACACCTAAGAATTAGTTGTATTGTCTGGTATGGCATCAGGTGAGACCATCTATCAAATTCAGAGAACTGACTAATGTGGAAATTCCAAGAGAGTTGACATTGCTGTCTATGTTAACCCAGACAGATGCCCCAGAATCACAAGAAAAGCTGAAGAAGAGACTAAAAAGAGCAAGAAATGCAAGAGAGCTGCTGACGCCGATGATGAAGAAGATGACCAATGAAGAATAATTTTATTCTCCCATTCGTCATGAGATTGAATTGAATATTAAACAATAGATTTTTCTATAACACAATTTACTACACTCAATATTATTAAATTTTTACTATTTCGATTTATCAATTGTCTTTGGAATCCTCAACTGGGGTTTTGGGGTTTTGGGGTTTTGGGGTTTTGGGG
>JBBQFC010000092.1:0-8672 GCA_038321615.1 Flavobacteriales bacterium
CACGCTAAAGGCCGTAAAATAAAGTTTTACGGCAACCTTCAAAGATTCCAATGATTAAGATATTAAGGCAGAGCGTACCAAGATTAAGGTTGCGTTCTCCTTGGTGTTAGAGTACCTTTGTCCTCGATTATGGAGCCTTCATTGTTTAGAAAACTATACTCGTCCTTATTTGGATGCCTTCTCATATGTGCTTTTCCCTATTTGGCTTCTGGGCAGTTTGGTCCTTTTGGAATCGGAAATGCTACTGGCGCCGACGGGCAGCCAAAACTTTTGGTGTGGTTGGATGGGTCTACCCCGACGAATGCGGTCAATACAGACGTTCTAAATTGGCCTGATAAGTCGGGATACGGAAACGATTTTACGGGGGTTGGAGCTACCAGCCCGATTTTGAGATCTGGTGGTCCACAAGGGAGGCCGTATCTTGAATTTATGAAGGCCAATAATCGGTTGAATCTCGACAACTTAACCTTTACCGAAAATGGGGTTTCCATTTTTTTCATGATTAGAACCAATGATACGGATCATGGTATTTTTTCATTCGCTGAATCTGATGCCAATCCACGGCAGATTTTGATACACGAAGCGGCTGGAACGCGGAGATTTACAGTACAAGGAAATGAATTTATTCCGGGCTCTGACCATAGCTCAAATAATTGGCTTTACGTCGGTTACACATGGGACAATAATTCTGATCCCACTTATTGGCACAGAGCTGTAACGGGCGGTCCAGAAACTGTCGACAACGCGGTTCTAACATCTTCGAGCTCAGAGGCTTCTGGTAATGCTGTAATTGGTCATATCAAGAACCAATTGGCTGATGGAGGATTTATCGGATCCAATGCTTTGATAGGTGATATAGCCGAGATAGTAATTTATGACGGTAAGGTTAATAAGGCCATGCTGAGAATGATAAATACCTACTTTCGGAATAAATATGATATTGGCGGAACAGGTGTATTCGACAAGCTTTTAGCACCACCTACCCATCGGGAAGATCCCATAGGTATAGGTCGCGACGGCGGGTCAGCATCTGAACACCTACACTCCCGAGCCGGTGGCCTTGTTCTACGAGCCAATTCAGGAGGGTTGAATGGAAGCTTCGCCTATCTGAGCGGTGCGCATGAAGGAAATAACAACACTGTTGTGGCTACTGACCTACCTGCTGGAGTTCAGGAACGATGGGCGCGTAACTATTACATACGGAAAGACGGTCTCGGCGGTTCAAGCGACGTTCAGATCGCTTTTGATTTGCAAGCAGGAATCAACGGTGACTTTCCCTTTAATGCCGATAATTATGTTTTACTATCTCGTTCATCGCTAAGCGGACCGTACGATGTGACGGCAGTTACCGAGAAATCAATCAACGGTATTGAAGTTGTTTTCCGCTTATCGGGCGCACAAGTTTTATCGCCGCGGTACTATACACTCGGCACCACCAACGCGCTCATCAGTCCGGTTGACGGGCAATTGATCAAAACTTGGTACGCTTACCAATCGGGAAATTGGAACGATCCGGATACTTGGACACAAGATGGAAGCGCCGCGCCAAATTACATCAACGTCAATGCAGATATTCCAGGACCGGCCGATGCGGTTGTTATAGCATCGGGTAGGAGTGTATTGATGAATGTCAACAACGTACTTTTAAGCTCGCTCAGTTTACAGGGTAATTTAGACATCGCAGCCACGGGTGGTCATAACTTTACGACCATATCGGGCAATGGATTGATTCGCTGCTCAGGCTTTGGTGGTATGGGTAATTTCCCCTTGGGCAACACCACAAATTTCGCGGATGCGTTTACTGGAGGGAATGTGGAGTTTTACGGCTCGGGTTTCACCCAAAATGAAGAGTTGCTAGTCAATAGGCTCACCATTAATCTTTCGAATGCAATTAATACGATTGTGCTTCGACACAGACTTACCCATAATGGAACTTTCGAAATTACTCGGGGAACAATCGAAGTGAATATTCCAGTTTTGGCGAATCGTGTAATTACATCCAACGGGAATGTCGAAGTTGAAGCAAATGGTAGAATCATTCCGAAAGCTTCAGGAGCTGTGGAGGAGTACAATTGGAATTTCGAACAAGACTTTAGTAATAATGGCGGAAGTGTTCGATTTACTAATAGAGCTACTCCGGCGGTAGCGGCATACTACGTAAATAATGAATCGCTTCCTTACATCACAGCTCGATTTCTAAATCCTTCACAGAACCAAAGGGTCGTCGCAGACGGTATCACGGTCTTTTCTAGAATGGTCGTTGATAAGGGGTCGGATGCTACTTATGCGCTTACGTTGAGCGCGCTCAACTCCACTCGATTTTTTTTGCTTGGAAGATGTAACTTGGATATGCCGAATTCCGATTTAGTAAGCGAGGCATCCAACGGAAATTCTTGTTCGATTGTAAACGGAACATTGGAAGTGCAAGAAAATGTTTTCATTCCTCTTCACGCTTCAGGAGGGAATTATAATCTAAATCGTACAGCCCTTTTGTGGATAAATGGGGGTTCAGCGGCCAAAGGTGCTCCGCACGTCTTGGGCGGTGCAAATGGAACGGCAATAGTTGTTTATGGAGGTCTCAAAGTTAGTGAGGGACAACTTCATGCCAACTGCCAAAGCGGAATTACGCTTCGGGCCAATGGCCTAATTGAGGTGGAAGGAGTGGGAGAGCTATTCACTAATCAAATTCGTACGTCGCTATTTGGCCCTACGAATATTGGCGGCTTCGTGCAGCGTGGCGGGATGGTTTTAGTCGATGGTACGAGACCCGGAGGCGCTGCAGGGGACTATTACACCTTTTGCATGACTTATCCGGGTAATCTATTTCAAATGTCAGGTGGCACGTTGCAGGTTGCAGGACCCACAGATGATGGCTTAATATTTATTAATTCTGATGAATCCCAAGTTTCTGTAACAGGAGGAACGATCCTAGCAGTAGTAAAAAACACGAGCGACAATCACCGCATATCTACTCGTGCCCCCTTTTGGAATTTGACGATACGGCGAACTGTAACGGGAACCAATCGACCTATTCGAATCTCTGGAGGTACAACATTTGGAAGTGAAACCGTACCGGATTTGCCATTGACCGTAAAAAAGACCTTGAACATTGAAGGCACCAACTCACCAACCCTGCGCATGCGAACTGCTGCAAATATCGATCTCAACCTTCATCTCGAAGGCGATCTCACAGTAGCCAATGGAGGGGTTTATGATCATTTTTTAAATACCACCTATTTTGATGGGAACTCAAGCAGCCTTGTTTCGCTTCCTACCGCTGCTGCCGAGACCTTCCACAACTTGGTAATCGATAAAGAGACGGATATTCAATCCATTCGCCTTATAGCTGGAAATTCCATTATGGCCATGGAAGTACAAGGCAAATTCTCCTTGCTTAAAGGCAACGTTGATAATCTTTCGAGAAGCGTCCGCATGCTCGGCGACGTTCAAATCAATTCGGTATTTGGAACACCTACGGCTACCGGTCGGGCTGAACTTGCCGGCACGGCTTTGCAAAACATTACTTCGAGCGGTGGCGTTTTCCATCGATTAACGCTAAACAATGCAAACGGTGTCCGACTGGAAAATAGCGGACTCACTGTGCGCAATCAGTTTACGCTCACAGCCGGAATATTTAACATCCAAAATCATAAACTTCGGATTGAAACGGCCGACGGAGCATTGAACATAAGTGCACCAAGCGCATTAAAATGCATTCTCACCAACGGAGCAGCTTCGTCGGGTGGACTGGAATTGATCTTTAAATCAGCTGCGCAAACCACTATTTTTCCACTTGCAGTGCCGAATGGACTCGGAGTGAAGTACACACCTGCCGAAATTCGAATTAATTCTGGTTATGTCGACGATGGTTACATTCAAGTTGTTCCGGTGGATGCCTTACTCGAAACGGTAGACTTAAATGCGGGCGGAGATTTCTTGGACTTTCATTGGAAGGTGCGGCATTCCGACTTTATCGCCGTGCCGAACGTCAGTCATCGCTTTACATACATCGCCACCGATTTTACAGGAATAAATGTGGCGGCAGGCCGCGTGCTTACTGATCTGCCCTTCAGCCGCCAGACGGACTTTTTAAGTATTCCAAGTGATCACGTTGTCTTGGGAGCAGAAAACATTTATTACAACGATGGGCTCAGTGGTACAGTCATGAATGGTGCCGGCGCGCCAATAGTAAATGCGGATTACACCGCCGGTTTTGCCGATCGGTTTATCGGTTCACCCAAAGTATATTACTCGCGTTCCGCCACTTACGACGCTCAATGGGATTCGGCTGCCAATTGGAATGAAGCGTCTTCTTTCCTACCGGGTTCTGGGCCATATCTATGGCATGGCATGGCTGTACCCGCAGCCACAGATTATCCCAAAGCCGGCGACTTGGCTTTTATTGGTTTCGACCCAACGAATGGAAGGCCGCATGTATTTGCCGCTCAGACCAATGGTACTGCCGTCGCCAAAATATCGTTTACGCCATTGCAGACCACCACTGGCACTCGCTTGCCTAGATTCAATGGGTCTGCTGCTGCAGATATTACGGTTCGCCGGCCTACCTTGAGTATTTCGACCCAATCGCAGATTACGAACATCAGAGAAATAACGGGTGAAGGAACCTTGTTGCTGCGAGAGCCCGTAAACATACAAACTGTTGATGTAGCAGGCTTTCTGATTGAAGATTCGAGCATTGTGATGATTCAGGCAAATTCCTTATTCGATATAACACTGCTTCCAAGCAATTTGCCAAACGTGTACATCACGACTTCCGGAAATGGTAGCAACAACTTTAGCACTGTAATCAGACCAAATATCACGGTACGAAGCAATCTGGAGATTGTTGGCAATGCTAACTTGCTTTTGAACTCCGGCTCTACGGGAAACATAACGGTAGGAAATAACTTGATCCTCGCCAGATATCAGGCGGTATCTTCTGGCCCCCAATTGCTTTACGATGGTTTGAGTCCGGTTAGACAACTCAATGTAGCAGGAGATTTGCGCCTAATTGGTTCAAGCGCTCAGATTGGTATTATTGGTCCCGACTCGCCGCAAGCTATCCACCGCTTATCCGTGGGTAAAAATATTGTTCAGAGCGGTAGTTCGAGTAGTATGACTTTCTATACGAATGCGACTTCCGATTATATCGCATTAGAGCTTAGTGGTTCGGGAAACCACAGCTATGTAAAAACCTCGGGTACTGATCCTGTTTTTGGCTCTATAATTTTGGATAAGGGAATTTCAAATTCTTCATCATTCACCTTCAATAGCAATTTTACCTTAGGTCTCCCTGCAAATCAAGCCGTAAAACCCCTTCAGTTGCGCAATGGTAAGATGGTGGTTAACAATTCCGCTATTAACCTTACCCTGAGCTCGGGTGGAGGAAGCTTTGAGATACCTTCTACAACAGGTTTGGAATTACAAGCCGGAAACCTACGGATTAATGGCAGCCAAACCGGACTAATCCTTGATGGATTGTTGCAAATATCTGGCGGGCTTATGGAAATTGGGAATACCCTGAATGAAAACAATTTCTTGGAATGTGGAGCAAGTGGAACGGCTACAATTAATTTATCCGGTGGGGAGCTGCTGGTTGGTTCTCAACTTCGCCGTGGTCTTACCAATACCAGCGGTGTTTTGAAATATACACAAACAGGCGGTTTGTGCAGAGTGGGTATTTACAGCGCTCCAGCTACTAATCGAGGTGTTTTTGAAGTACTTAATCCTTCTAGCGTTTTCAATTTTACCGCCGGTGAGATACAACTAGTCAGAGGAATTAACAGTTCATCCTTGGCTTCATTGAGACTTGATCCAACTGTTTCGAACACGTTGGGTACAGGGGTAATTACCATCGGCGCGGTTTCATCGCCAGCCGGGGGGCAGATTCAAAATGTCGGTATCCAATCGAGTGTGACCTTCAATGAGCTTCGCATTGATAATTCAAGTGGGAATAATCCCACGGCTCGCCTGTACGTCCTACCACTGAAAATAAGCGGTCTCTTGTATATTGACGCTGGTGGAAGTTTGAACTGCGGAATTCAAGATTTAGTCATTCAGGGAGATATTCAGAATGATGGGTTGCTCACAGCATCAACATCGCTTTTGACTTTAGATCATGCAGCAGCTAAATCTATCAATGGTTCGGGCGTTTTCAATCTTTCTAATCTAGAACGGATTGGCAATGCTATCACCAATGTAAACACCAACCTTACCGTGAACCAAAACTTCGACTTCGTAGCCAATGGGATCATGAATTTTGGGGTCAATAAGCTTACTGTTTTGCGCAACGTAAATGTGAATGGCACCTTACAGTTTACTGATTTGAGTGAAGGTCTGGTAATGGGGGGTAACATAGCTCAAACGCTTCGACGTTCTGGGTCAGGTTCCACATCAATAGATGTACTGACCATAAAGAATCCCGCCGGGGTGCAAATGATAACCGGGGCGGGATACATTTTTTCACTGTCGCGCAGGCTAAGAATGCAGCAAGGTGTCTTTGACCTTAAAGGAAATTTGCTCGATCTCGGCGCAGCCGCCCAAATTATTCCGGTTAGCGCATTCGGAATCACTAACATGATCAACACCAGCGGGGCTTTTACCGATTTTGGTGTCAAAAAAACTTTTGCTCAAGGTACGAATACTGATTTCTTGGTGCCCTTAGGCCTAGACAAATACATGCCAATCAACTTGATCTTTAGTGGCGTCGGCGGCTCTAGCGGCAGTACTTTGAGCTCTTATCAGTTCAAGCTTAACATTCCTAGGCATCCTGTCATCATCAATGACTTAGATGCACCTGAAGCAGAGATCAACGATTTGGTGAATGTGCTTCAGATGTACTTCACGCTTGAAGCGGCCAATGTGGGGAATAATTTAAAAATGAATGCCGAATTCTTCTACGATCAGTCATACGTGGCAGTGGCAGCTCCTCTCACGGAAGCAGATTATATTGGTGCTCGCGTGGTGGATGGCAGTCCAAGTCCATCTATTTTTAAGTTCCCAACAGGTGTGGTGAACAGCATTAACAATATACTGACATTTACATTTGACGGAGCTACCGCGGAAGGAATCAACGGCGATTATTTTGCCGGTGTCGACTGGGCTATCCCCGAATTGGTGCCCGTTTATACCACCACGCGCATTGGACTTGTTGTAGAAGGAGCGTTTCCAGCTGGTGTTTACGATTCGCAGGTGCCTGGTTTGGGTGCCCCAAATGGAGCCGTTGTAATAGTAGAAGGTTCCGATGTTTTGACCCTTAATATCAACGGAATCAATCTCTACAAGACCATTATTGATGAGAATGCCACTTTAGTAATTCCAAATACAAGTCAACATCGATTAGGTATAGTCGAAGGTTCGGGAACCATCCGATTGGAAGGCAGCGGAAACTTGCCCGCGGGAAATTACAATGCTTTTTTTACTTGTGCTGGAGGCAAGCTGGAGTACGCCGGTGGCGGAATCTATGATGTCCTCGCAAATATTCCCACCATCCGAAAGGTCACCTTGAGCGGCGCAGGCACCCGACTTATGTCAAATAACGACGTGACCATCTGTGAAGATTTGGTGCTCATCGGGCCGGCTTTTACGAATTTTCCTGGGGTTAAAATAACTGTTCAGGGAGATTTCTTTCAAAACGGCACTGGTATATTTAATGTAAATACCGGAGAATTAACCGTGGAGGGCGATGCGGTAATTATTAATGGGCAAAACACGAGCGGAACAGGTGGTATTCGAACATTTGAAAACGATCTCACGGTTAGTGCTGGAATTTATAATGTGTCCACTGGGCGGACTAATCTAAAGGGCAATTTGACTTTTAACTCCGGTTCGTTTTTGGGTGGTAGCAATGTCGGACGTTTTACGTTTAATGGAAATTTGGGTCAGACGCTCAATGGAAATTTCCAAATTCCAAACGGATTTCATCGCTTGGAAATCAATAATCCTTTTGGCTTAATCTTAGATGGGCAAGTGGATATTTCTAATCAACTCTTGCTAACCAATGGCAACATCTACACTTCCATTGCGAACACACTCCATATCAGCACATTTTCTCTCACAACAGTTGTACCTCCAGGAGGCAGCCCATCTTCTTACGTTGATGGTCCGATGGACTGGACACTTCCAGCTACTTCCAGTATCGCTGTTTTCCCCATAGGAAAGGACATCCGTTGGCGACCCTTAAGAATTTCTAATAGATCGGTGGCTCGCAGATGGACAGCCGAGCATTTTAACTTTTCGGCTGCCGAGCCACCTTACAATTTCAATATGATTCCAGCTATTCCAGACGAAGACCTAATTGAAACGATTAGCGTGCAGGAATTTTGGAGTTTGAATAGTAATACTTCTGATCCAACAACTGCCGTGGTAGGTTTATCTTGGGGGCCTAATTCTGTGGTTTCTCCGATTCCAGCAGATTACAATGCGCTCCTTACACTTATTTACGAAGGTGGCGCTTGGGTTAATAAGGGCGGCGCAAACTTTTCTTACAATTCTATAACCGAGACAGGTTTCTTACTTGGGACTGCTGCTTCCTCCTTCACCGAAAAATTCTTCACCCTCGGTTCATCCTTAGGAGTCAACCCACTCCCGGTTACTTGGCTGCATTTCAACGGGGAAACTGCCGACAATGTAAACGTGCTTAACTGGGCTACTTCGACGGAAGAGAATAACTC
>JBBQFC010000093.1:0-8557 GCA_038321615.1 Flavobacteriales bacterium
AAGCATTGCAAATGCTTCGAAGCGCAGTGCTGGATTTACTGCGGAGCATTGCAAATGCTTCGGAGCGGACAAATGCATCGAATCGCAAGACCGGGGACGAAATAACCCAAATAGGCTTTCTGGAGCCACAGCGTTGGTCAGCCTATTTTAATCGGTCGGACCGCTCCGTCTTTCAACGATTAATTTATTCACTTGGTCGAAAATCGAACTTTCGGCGTTCACTTTTTCCCAGTCAAATCTATAAGTAATCATGAAGCGTAGTCGCACAGGTTCGAAAAAAGCGCACCGCATTGTGGATCAATACTTTTTACCTATACTTGATGTGAAAAAATGTTTCATTCTTGCGCTCAATCGACCCCACGCTGTCCTATACCGACGCCGACCTTTTTCGGGGTTTAGTAGAAAGCAACCCGACTACACTTGAGATTATTTACAAGGAAAATTATCCATCGGTGATGCGGTTTGTAACGACAAACAGCGGCGAGCCTGATGATGCGCGAGACTTATTTCAAGAAGCCTTATTGGCCGCTTGGCTCAACGCCCAAGATGGGAAGTTTGAGTGCAAAGAAGGACAAAGTTTGGGAGGTTATATCTTTCAAATTGCCAAGTTCAAATGGCTCGACAAATTAAAATCTAAGCAACATCGCTCTACCATGCGCCTTGCCGATGGACACATGAACCACCACGATGGGCAAAGCGAAACAGACCTTCAAGAAGAGCGCATAGCGCAGATGAAAGGGATGTACGCATTGCTCGATGAAAAATGCAAAGGCATTTTGAACGCTTATTATTATGAAAAACAAAGCCTTACAGAGATCGGCGAACTGCTCGATCACGACGCAGCAACGGTTAAAACATTGAAATACCGCTGTATGCAGAAACTGAAAGTGCTTTACAGCAAGAATACAAATCAAGTGCAGAACGATGAACGAAAATAAAGTCCCCTCTATTTTCGATCAGATTGAGAGATATGTTTTGAACCAAATGACGCAACAAGAACGACATATGTTTGAATCAGAACTCAATAGGAACGAGAAATTACGAGCAGAATTTGCCATTCAGCGCGAGCTTATTTTAAGCGTGCAGCTGGGTGGTATGCAAGAGACACTCAAACGTATAGGAGCCAAGATATCCATTGCCGCCGCGGAGCAGCCAGTGCGTTCACGCGGCTTCATCTGGGGCCGCGCCGCTTCTATCGGAGTGATTCTGGGTATTGCGGCCTGGCTGGCATTGCGTCCAGGCGAAAGCGAAAAGCTTTATGCCCTATATGCTATAAATGACCCCGGGCTACCCGTGCCCATGTCGGCAGTAGACAATTATGCCTTTTTCGACGCAATGGTAGATTATAAGGCAGGCTCCTTCGCTAAGGCCCGCAGCAAATTTGAATCGCTTTTGATTTTAAATTCAGATAGCGACACCCTTCATTATTTCATTGGCGCCACCTATTTCGGCGAAGGTCTTTATCGCGAAGCCCTAGATCAATATCAATTACCAGAAGTGTCTAATTCTGCAACGTGGGCAGCAAAGGCGCAGTGGTATGGCTTATTGTCGCATTTAAAATTGGGCAATAATGACAAGGTCATGGCTGTGGAAACATTGGAAAACTCATCTTACGCTTCAGCAATTGCCGAAATAAAACAAAAACTTGCAGATTGATGATCTTCTTTCGCATTGCGCTTATAGCCCTTGCGGCGTGGATAGCTAGCATCCCGGCCATTGGGCAGTCGCTCGATACGGTCGCTTATGCTAAACGCTATGGCCAAATAGTAGAAGCAGCCAAGAAAGGAGAATTCAGCACAGCCAGAAATCTCTACATAGCACAACTGAAAAGTTTGCGACAAGCTGGAAAATCGGATTCGCTTTATCGATTTTGTTATGAATTTCCAAAAGTAATTTATCAATTGGCCGGAGTACAAGGCGCGCTCGACTCCGCAAATAACCTGGTGAATGAAGTGGAGCGGAAAGATCCCAACATGCGGCACCACTTGCTCGCCATCAACGACCTATCTTGGTTATATTACGAGTTTGGAATACCCGAAGAAGCGCTCCAGACTGACTTGCGCTATCTAGCCAAAGTCAATGATTTTGGTGGGCGCGAACCGCGCGACGTTTATGTTGCCAACTTTAATGTAGCAGCCGATTATCAGAACTTGGGCAATGCCTTAGTCTCTATTAAATACTTCGAAAAATCGATCGAAGCCGTTAATCACGACACGGTGTTATTCGCCAACGACCTGGTGAATGCGTACAATGGTTTAGGAGCGGCACAATTTCGAAACGGCGAGTTCGTCAAAGGTAAAAAGAGCCTAAATAAAAGTCTCCAATCCAATTTAGCGATTCAAGATAGCACCGATCGCTACCTCAACGAAGCCAACATTTACGGCAATCTGGCTTTGATATTTGAAGAAGAAGGCAACCTGGTAAATGCGAAGGCCAATCTGGAAAAATCGCTACTGGCCCGCCGCAACGGTTTGGCCCGCCCTTTGCCGAATTACCTCCGCCTTGAACAGCGCAATCACCTCATTCGCAATTACCACAACCTTTCTGGATTATACCTGCGCATAGGCGATGTAAACAGGTCGTACAAAGTGCAAGAATTCGCTCAAAACTTACGTAACGAATTGCTCGACAAAGACCATGTCGATCACCTTAAAACGCTCGAAAGCTTTGGAAGCATAGAGATGGCGCTGGGAAATTTCGAGAAAGCCAGATCTATGTTCAATCAATATTTGGCCTTTTGCCTCAAAAAGTTTGGCGAAGCTTCATACTATACCTGCACAGCCTATTACCGTATCGGCCTTGCTGAAGCTAGCTTAGGCAATTGGGAAGCAGCGAGTCAATCGCTCACGGAAGCTATACAAACTGGAAAACGGGTTACAGGCGAATCCACCGGTCAGGAATTGGCAAAAGCCTACCTCGATCGCAGCGAAGCTTACCGCGAGCTCGGAGCCTTCGCGAATGCCGAAAACGATGTGCGACAGTATATGCGCATCAGCAAAGAAACCCGCCTGGCTACTGACCCATTCCTGGCAAGAGGATACAATGCAATAGCCGAAATAAAGCTGGCCGCAGGTGAGCCAGACAGTGCTCGATATTTCTGTGACCGGGCAATAGCCATTGTAAAGGAGCATATCGATGTCAATAAAGGGCAAAGTAGACGTTATGACCAGTTTACCTTTAGCCTTCCGGAATCTTACCTCCTACAAGCAAGAATACAACTGGGAACAGGGCAGAATGAGAAAAACTTGCTGGTTGCAGCTCAGTCGCTCGAGGCTGCCATGGTCGGTATTCAACAGCAAAAGCGAATGCTGGAAGTGGGCGCTTCACAGATCGTGCTGATCGATCGCTTAGTCGATGTTTACAATCTGGCTCAGGGGGTGTATTTCGACCTTTGGAAAATCAGCGGCAACGAGCAATACTTGAACGAAATGCTGCTCATCGCTGAGCAGTCGAAATCTACTTTGCTCCGCGGACAATTAAACAGGTTTACCTCGCTTCGCGTTGCGCAAATGCCTGATTCGATTGCCTCGAAAGAGAATCAGCTCTTGCTTGAATTAAGCGGTCAAAACAATTCGGAAGATGAAAATCGGGACGACTTTGAAGTGGAGCGCGACTTTGACAAGCTCCTAAGAGAAATTGCTGAGAAATACCCGGATTACTACCGCTTGAGGTATCAGGATTTTGCGGCTTACCCCGATACCATTCGTTCGGTGCTCGTTTCGGAAGGGGTGAATATATTGGAATATACGATCACTGCCAACCGGGCTTTCGGCTTTTTGATTAATCAAAACGGTATGAAGGTCATTGAGATTTCGAGCGAAGGTATTGAAGATATGTTGGCCCGCTTCGGCAAGGCGGTGCTCACTCGCGATGAGAAATCGGCTCAACTCGGATATGAGCTGTATCGGCGCCTTTTCAAACCTTTTGAGCCGCATTTCGCTGGTACAGACATTCGGATTATACCGCATGGGCCATTGTTCCAAATCAATTTTGAAGCACTCGTAAAGCGGCAAAATGAAAACCGCCCTTACTACCTTATCGAAGACTATACCTTGTCTTACCTGCTCTCGGCCACCACTGCGCTGCAATTTAAGGTGCTCACAAAACCAAAGTCGGGAGGAGTTTTGGCTTTAGCGCCAGGCTTTTCGGATGAGCTCAAGCAAGCCTACCTCACCGATCATCTAGATACAGTGAGTTTCGACGATGACTACCTCCAATTCATTCAGCAGCCCTTTGCCGTGCATACCGCCGAAGGACTCGGGAGTTACTTTGAGAGTCGGGTATTGGTTGGCAACCAGGCTACGGAAGAAAATTTCAAAGCCGAGGCAGGAAAATACGCCATCATCCACTTGGGTACGCATACAGAGATCAACAATATTTCGCCCCTACTCTCTCGCTTGGTCTTGGCAAAATCGGGCGATACAGAAGGCGAAGATGGCTACTTGCACGCGTATGAAATTTACAACTTATCGCTCCGAGCCGAGCTGGCTGTGCTTACTGCGTGCGAAACTGGATTAGGCAAATCGAGCAGCAGCGAAGGAATGCTTTCGCTTGCGCACAGCTTCGCATATGCAGGTTGCCCAAGCATACTGATGTCGCTATGGCAAATCGATGAGCAATCGGCTGCTTCGATTACCGAAGATTTTTACGCCTATTTATCAAAAGGGCAACCCAAAAATGAAGCCCTGAGGCAAGCAAAACTCGATTACTTACATGCCCAGAGCGGCGAACTGAGCCAACCTTACTATTGGTCGGGAATGGTATTACTGGGCGACGTTTCACCTATTCCGTCGAGCAAAACGCCTATGTGGCTATGGCTGCTTATAGCCGCAGTAGTTGGCCTTGCTGCTTGGTTCCTCATTCGCAGACCGCGAAAAAGAGCGTAAGTCTTCATATATGTGCTTATAAAGCATTGTTTTTCAACAGGATATATCGATCCGTACAAATAAATGAAATTTCTTTTAGTCAAATAGGGCTTATATTAAGGAATCGTTATTTTTGCCCCCGCACTGTACTACTATAATTTAAAATAACTATTCATGTCAATCAATGCTTCTCCCATTCGCCGGATTGGGATTTTTTACGACGGCAACTATTTTCTCCATGTCAGCAACTATTACAATTATGTGCACTCGCGAAAGGCGCGCATCAGCATAGCCGGTCTCCACGAATACATTCGCCATAAAGCGGCCGAACTTGAAGGAGATGGTAATAGAAACCGCGCCCAAATTGTCGATGCCCACTATTTCCGGGGTCGATTAACGGCGAGTGAAGCCAGCCAACGGGGTAATCAACTTTACTTCGATCGCGTGTTTGACGACATTCTTATGCACGAAGGAGTTACCACTCATTACATTCCTGTAAGGGCTTCACAAAATGGCTATAAGTTCGAAAAAGACATTGACATTTGGCTAGCACTCGAAGCCTACGAGCTCACTTTCCACAAAAAGTTTGATGTGGTAGTGCTGATCGCTTCCGATGGCGACTACGCCCAACTTTGTCGAAAGCTTCACACCTTAGGCAGCGCTGTAATCTTACTCTCGTGGGAGTTTGAATACATCGACGACTTTGGAAACAGCAGGGTTACTAAGACTTCGCAAGACCTTATGAATTCGGCCACGCACTCCTTGAGTATGCACAATATTATAGATGACACGAGAGACAAAGCGCTAATCGACAGTTTATTCGTAGTGCGGGAACCGCGATTTGAAGCAGCCGAAAACACCGTAGCTTCAACAAATAGCGACCACCTGCATATTGGCGAGATACTTTCGTTGAAAACGGGTTATGGATTTATCAAATACCCGCCGAATAACCTTTTCTTCCATTATCAGAATTTGAGTGGCGTTGACTTCAACGAACTACAAACGGGCGATCGGGTTCAATTTGAGATCACTAAGAACGACGACGGTCAAGATGTGGCCATTAATGTAGAAATGGCAGTTTCAGTAGCTGATTAACGAAGATTGATGTCCCCATGCTGGCTGTGCAAGCGAATAGAAACATTCGCTGCTCCACCCGATATGGGTAAGAGCCTAAAATGGGAGTTATTCATGCCGCTCGCTATCTTTTCTACTTTGTAATCTCCTTTCCAGCTAATATCGCCGAAGCTGCTATTTGCATCTATATCGGCTGGAAGCTGAGAAAATCCGACTAAATCGAGGTCGCCAAATTGCACATCGACGTTGAGATCGCTCATGCCCTTATGAGCGGTAAGCAACACATCGCCATGTTGACCACTAACGGAAGATTTTCCTGATAAACCGCTGATTTTCACATCGCCAAACTGGCTATCGAGATCAAGATCGCGCATATCACCCCCATCAAAATCTCCATGCTCGATGCGCACTTCTGCCGCTCCTGCCGATTTCATACGCAAATCGCCGAATTGTACTTTTATGATACTTCCGGTTCCTTTCACGTCGCTTATGGACGCATCGCCGTGTTGTACGTTTAACTTCAATTGTGCACTCGCAGCTTCTACCGTCACATCACCAAACTGGTTGCGGATATCGAGTTTTGTTCCTTCCGGTATCTTTACCACATAATCTATTGAAAAAGAGCGGATTCCGTTGTTCCCTTTCAGATTATTAATCGTTCGGAAACTCACGCTGTTGCCTGCCTTGGTGGCTTCGATATTTATCATATCGAAATACTTTTGGGCCTGCGAAGTATTCTTAACATCGATACTCACGTAGATGGTGGCTTCGATTCTGCCGCTGGAGCCTTCTTCTATTCGGACATCTCCAAAGGTGTTATTTATTGACAAACCCGCCGACGTGCCTACGTCGTAGTTTTTCACGATTACACGGCGCTCTTGAGCTGCTGCTGATACTTGGCAAAGGACGAAAAGTGCAAGTAGGAAACTGTTAATTGTTTTCATGACTATTTCTTTTGAAAGGTTGTTGGGATTTTATGCAAACGCTCGATGTCGCTCAATAATTCAAGTCGCAATCGGAAATTTTCGATCATAGCATCTACTACCTTCTGGTGTGATGCACTGGTATAAAGTTGATGTTCAAGTTGGCCATATGCATCGTTTAGATTGCGAAGCGCTTCAAAATGGCCGGCGAGAACAGTATCTTCTTTGGCAGACTCGCCGAGCAGTTTGTATTCTTGCTCAAGCTTGGAAGAATAGTAGAGCTCCACTTCGGCTAAATCAACACTCACATCGCTTAGGCTCAAGCTTCCATATTGCACATCTTCGGTGGTAGTCCAATTAGGTATAAGTAAGGACAAGCCCACAGCCACAAGCAAAATGATCGCTGCGGCAACCCGCCAAAAGGTGACTCCACTGTTTATTTTTTCGTTCTGCTTTCGCGCAAGCCGATACTCAAAGCGAGCAAGGTGGCCATCGGGGAGAGAAATGTCTTCCCAATCTGTTCGATTTTCAGAAATGTATTTTTCTAGTTCAGACATAAGTTTCGTTCACTAATTCTATTATTCTGCTTCTTGCCCGGGCGTATTGCACCCGAACCGATGCTTCTTTCATGTTCAATTCTGCGGCTATCGCCGGATAATCCATTTCTTCGAGCATTCGCAGCTCGAATATGAGTCTGCAACCGCTTGGTAGGTCAGCCAAAGCGAGTTTAATCCGTTCCAAATCGTAGGCCGATTCTTCTGCTTCGGCCTGTGCATCGGAGTGTTCGCTCCATTTCTCGTCGAATACCAGGTTGACCTTCCGCTTTTTTAGCTGATCCAGGCATTTGTTGATAGCAATTCGACAAATCCACGTACCGAGTTCGGCTTCACCCCGAAATCGATCTATTTTCTCAAAGGCCTGGATAAAGGCTTCCTGCATAAAATCTTCCGCCTCGTGTGCATCTTTTAGTACGCGGTAGCAACTGGCGTAGACCCTCTTGGCGTACGTATTATATACATCAAGCTGCACCCGTGGGTCGTTTTTTAAGGAATGCTTGATGAGCGAAATTTCCACTGGTGGGGTAGGCTTTTGAGTATTAGACGGCCAGTTGCTACAAATTGCAACATGTAGGCGAAAAAAAATTAAAACGCTCTAAAGAATAGTTGTATAAGTCTGATTTTCAGATCAAAGACCCAGCTGAGAACTGACCACGTCGTAGATCAAAATTTGCCGATCGATTATGACCATATACTTTTCGACTTCCTTCGTAGGGCTTATTTTCTGAGCCTTCAGGAGCCAATCCTTCGCAATTTTGGGTTTACCGATCATTTCGCTGGCAAGCGCCATATTGTAGGATGCCATGTACCGCTCTTTGGCGAATTTACTTTGGTAAGCCAAGTTTTTCCACGATTCAGCAGCCACATCCCAATCGCCTGAATAATTGAGCTCATAGCTTATCCGGCTCAGGGCTTCGGTGCCACTGCTGTAATAGAGTCGGTGGTCGTTTTCCCAATGCGGGGCTATGCGCGTGAAATAATCCTCGGCAGCGGTGCGCGCAATGTCAAAAAATGAATACTTCTCTTTTCCTTTGGGTCCTCCCACTTCGGCTCCACCAAAAACACGCTGGTAATTATTCTGATAAGTATCGATTGTTTTGAGCGCATAGCCGCTGTAAAAATTCCAGGATACGGTGAG
>JBBQFC010000094.1:0-8144 GCA_038321615.1 Flavobacteriales bacterium
TGGTGCAAACTTCCTGGGCACTCGCCGCAAAACTTAGCACAGTAAGGAACAGGTAACAAGGAATACGAAGGAGCGAAATACTGTTCACTTAAAGTTTCAAATAGCGCGCTTAATCGCGAATAACCGTTAATGTGCCGGAAACAGAACCGGAATTTTCTTGGAAATCAATATACGAAAGCACATAATAATACTGGCCGGAACTTATTTCCGTACTTCCGGCAGCGCCGTCCCAATTGCCATTAAGATCATTTTGCCAACTGTAAACGTTTTTTCCCCACCTGTTGAAAATTTCGCAACTCAAGGATATGTAACCCTTCGAAAAAATGGAAAAAGTGTCATTGAGTCCGTCCGAATTCGGAGTAATAATGTTGGGAATTTGCAATTCGGGCTCTGCTATTACTTCAATGCATTGGGTAAAAATATCGGAACAACCACCTAGGAAAGCTATGAGATCTATACAGCACTCTCCTTGCTCCAAAAAGGAGAGTGTGAGAATGCTGTCTATCGATTGCACACCTTCGCAAGCGTTCCAAAGTATGGTCTCATAATTCGAACTTAGGTTACTAAAATCGGCAGTTTTTCCAACCACAAAGGCATCTTCATCAGGCAATAAAAAATTGGCAGTAGGCAATGCGGGCAATTCGTTGACTATAAAATTTTCTGCAACAGCGCAAGCGACGGCGCCAAAGATGCCTACTTGATAAGTGCCGAAGGATGATATTTGGGCAGGTAAATTCAGCGTAAGTCCAGTTTCGCCCGGTATGGCAATCCCATCATTGAACCATTGTATGTCGCCATCTATTTGCTGGCTACTTGTAAGATTTGACTGAAGCACAATTTCTGTTTGGCATAAGTCGGCAGTAATCGGACCTATTACAACTTCGAACGATGACGTGGTATTCAAAACTAAATCGTCCCAATAAAAATACGGCCTGCAATTGTTCGCTATAGACGCGCTCCACAAATTTCCTAAAAAACAAGCCGAACCCAGCATTATGGTTGAAATGGGCTCATTTGGTGTAAAGGTTATACTCAAATTAGACCAGGATTGAACAGGATTATAATTCACCGAGCCGAGCGCCGACCAAGCGTTATTGCCAGCCGACGGGCAGAGAAACGTAAAAATGGGGATATCTGAGCAAGATGCAGCTCCAAATATGGTGAGATCCACAGCAGGAAAAACACCATCTATCGGACCTAAGCAATGCGACTCATCGTTACCTGTCATCGATGCTGCGATATGAAAGTTGAGCGTATAGCTTTGGCCTGGCAGCAGAGGCTCGGGAAGACAAGTTCCCACATATTCTTTGAAATCATCCAGAAAAAAGGTGCCGACTACGCCATTTCCATCAGGGAATGGAAGTAACCCGGCTGGTTCTGCATTGAACGTAAATCCACAGGTATTTAAATAGTCGGTGGTTCCGGCTGTAGCTTGTAGCCAATCTTCGAGTAAAAAAGACTCAGAATTGGAACTTGGGCAGGCAGTAAAATTTTCAAAAGAAGGATTAGGAATAAAGGAAGGTATCGGTCCGAGTTGACCAATACCGCAAACGCAATCTGTACTATCTTGAAGGTCAATTAGTCCATCTCCATCATCATCAATGGAATTAGTGCAAATCTCCTGACCGTAGCTGACAAGGCACATGATGCAAAACCCCAAGGTAAAAGAACTGAATCTGAGCATTCTCATCATAGGTTTGCGATTTTATTGGATCGAAATTAGGTCTTTCTTAAAGTTGCAGACCAGCCACTATTAGTGTGATCACTGTCATTGTTTTGCAATCTTATACGTTTCAATGCTTCCATCTTCATTCAAAATACGAAGGAGATAAATTCCGGAAGGAAAAGCCGACAAGTCAACGTTTTCAATTTCTGAAAGCGAAGTTTTGGTAGAAAGCTTTTGACCTTTAATATCGTACAACGCAATGGTACGAAATGAATTCGAACCAAACTTTAAGCTGCAAATATCGTTTGTTGGATTGGGATACAATCCGGAGAGCTGCTTTTCATGTTCACCGGCTGAAAGGCATAAATCCACCGCTTGGGTAAAACTTGCACCGCTACCGCATCCATCAGCACCAATAATGGTAACTGAATAGGTGGTAGTTTCGCCAGGTGATACATTAATGTTACTGCTGGTTGCTCCATTGCTCCACAAGAAGTTATCGCCACCGATAGCGGTGAGAGTAGCTACGTTTCCGGCGCAAAGTATGCTATCGGAAGAAGTAATAGAAACTTCGGGTGCGGCGCACGTAAAAATTTCGAGACTATCTATTGCCATGGCACTAAAGAATCCGTCGGAAACTGCGCGGAATCTTAGGACAGCGGTTTCCGAATTCGCAGTACCCAAGCTCACTATTTTTTTATCCCAAATGGAAAGACCTTCATCGCCAAGAGTAGGTTTAAAAGTGCCAACCGTGGTAAAGTTATCGCCCCCATCGGATGACAATTGAACCAGAAGCGAATCTCCAAACTGATCATTGTAATAGTCAAAGCTTACATTTACGTTGTCCGTTTCGCTCGCGGAAAAATGAACATTAATGTCGGCTGTAAAGCCGTCTGCTGTTGACGAGCCTGCGCTATTAATGCCTTGAAAAATTGCAGCATTACCTGCAAAAGAAGGAACGAAAAACGCTTCAGGGTCGTTGCCCTGCCAAGAAAGCGGCCAAAATACTACCGGATCGCTTGTCCAATTCTCAAACGCTGGAACGTTGGCGATTCCGCACCTGTCTTCCCACGGGCTGTCGAAGTCTTCAAGGAAAGGCAAAGTCGCGTATTCCGGGCTGGGTAGTTCCGTTGCCAATACGGAGTTGGATATAGATTCTGATGCTCCACAAGCGATTCGAAATCTATAGAATCCAGATTCTACAAATGGGATTGTCAGCGATGAAGTCACCACATTACTCGTTGTATTCCAATTGCTTTCGTCGGTTGAAAACTGCCAATCAAACTCAATTCCAGTAGAAAATACGCTCCCACCGTTAAGTTCGAGTACCACAGGCAATCCTTCGCATTGTACAGGATTGAGATTGGTGAGCGTGCCTGCGTTGGGGGTTCCCGAGCACGGTGCAGAGGGGAGCCACGTATAAGTAAGGCCCGAGGCCGGTTTCAAACCGGGCGTACCTGGCACCATCATGCAGAACCCAAAGTCGAGCGTGCCAGGCAGCGAGTTTTCCCAAGTGCTGGTGCCCTCTTCTACCAATCTCAGACTAAAGTCGGTATTGGCAGCTATCAAATTTCCGCGTATACCGACTTGGCAGAAAAAGATACCTCCAAACCCTGAGTCCACTTGAATAGCACCATAAACCATATCAATTTTCCCTGTTGCCTCGTAAAGGCGAATTTGTCCATTGAGCGCGCTGGGAGCAAAGTTGTAAGTAAAACCTACGTACTCTATAACGAATATCCTATTGGGGGCAACGCCCAAAACCGAATATTTTAATTCGCTATCAGCGTTCCCTTGAACATTGCCACCAAAAATTGACAAGACCGTATCGGCACCAAAGAATACATCCGACAACGGGGCAAGGATGTCTGCGACGATGGGGCCTCCCAACTTGATATAGCCGAGCGTACTGACTGAAAAGATGGTATACGGCTGATCCCCATACATAAATGTAAAGCCCAGGTCAATATCATTGAAGTTGCCTACTTGATCTACTTCAAAAGGGATAGATGTTCCCCCAACCAACGGCTCATAAACTCCCTGGGAAGATTCAAAAACGTAAGCATTTATGGGTTGAGCATGTATCGATGCGGTGGTGAATACTGCAAGTATCACAGCCAAAATATTTCTTGTTGTAAAGTTGGAGTTCATTTTTTAATGTTTGAGTGATTGATTTTTTCAAAGTTACTTAGGACGTGAAAACTTTACAATCGGGGATATTCCGTACCAGAAAGTACGTTGTTTAACGTGTTCCTTCTCAAAGCTTTGCTGATCCCTAATTTGAGAAATTTTAAAAGGTGGAAAAGCCTCCTTGACGTGCCAAAAGAAATTTTCAATAATTCATCTTAAAGCCAAATTCTGCGTTCTTGATCCAAGGTTCACATTACGTGGGGCGATCTAGAAAAAGGGTCATCAGAGCTCGATCATTTTATTCTTTATGGCATATTTCACCAGATCGATGGTGGTATGAAGTCCCAGTTTTTCAAGAATATTATTTTTATGGGTTTCAACTGTTCGGGCGCTAATTTCGAGTTGAATGCCAATTTCTTTGTAGCTCAATCCTTCGCACAAGAGAAGCATGGTTTCAATTTCGCGTTTAGACAAATTGCTCGCTTTGTGAAAGGCGTAGGGGTCGCCGGCGGAAGCCTTCCGCATAAAGTTTCTTGATAAATTGGATTCCAAAGATTTCGCTATGTACTTCTCACTTTTCAAAACCGTATGCAGCGCCAGGTGAAGCTCTTCGCGACTTACATCTTTACCCAGAAATGCAGAAGCTCCCGCATTGAATGCGCTAAATAGAAGTTCTTCTTCGCTGTTGCCGCTCATCACCACTACAAGGATGTTTGGCCATCGCGCCAGGACCGATTTCATTACGCCAATTCCATCTGGTTTAGGCAGAAACATATCGAGAATCAAAAGGTCGGCAGTCTGCTGCTCAAGCAATGAAATCAACTCGGATTCCGTATTTGCCGAGCCCATTATTTTGAATGGTTCAGCCCCATGCAATAGTGATCGAATTCCGTCAACCACCACTTGATGATCATCGAGGATAGCAATTTTTATTTTATCCATCCTTCTAAATTACAATTCTCTCGCAATTGCTTTAATAAACATCTTGTTGTGGGAGCGTAAAATGAAATGTTGACCCATGTCCGAAAATGCTTTCTGCCCAAATTCGGCCTCCGTTCTTGGCCACAAACTCATGGCAAAGAATCAGTCCAACACCGGTTCCCTTTTCATCACTATCCCCAATAATTTTATGGTCGACATCCAACCTAAAAAGCAACGCTAAGTCATCCGCGCTCAATCCTATTCCAGAATCGCGAATGCTCACTTGATAAAAGCCACCATTGAGCTTGGCTGAAACCCAAATCTCTCCACCGCGGGAAGTAAACTTTATGGCATTCGACAGTAGGTTCGTAATTATAATAGATACCATGGTTCTATCGGCAAATACCATCGTTTCACTATCCACCTGCAAGTCGATGGTGATCTCTTTCCTTTCCGCTGCTGACTGTAGCAGGGCAACGGCTTTAAATGCGATAATTCCCAAATTGATTTCCTTTGGTGAGAAACTCATGGAACCAGATTTGGAAGTGGACCATTGTAGTAAGTTTTGAAAAAGCTCAAATAGAGTTTCTGAAGATTTTTCAAGTCTTTGAATGAGACCTAGTTTATCATTTTCCGGCAGGTCGAAATAGGAATCCGAGAGGGTCTTGGCCACCGCCCTGTAAGCGCTTAAAGGGTTCTTTATATCATGCGCCAATATGGTGACGAACTTGGTAACCTGGGAATTTGCCTTTTTCAGCTCCAGTTCCCTCGATTCTAAGCTCTGATTCAACTGATTAAGCTCCAGATTCTTTTCTGAAAGAGATTGGGCTGATTTGGTGCGCACGTCGTAGAGTCGATAAAGAACACCAACCAGGATAAGCCCGAGCGCTATGCTAGCCAAGAGAAGGATTAATGCAGTCCTATTAGTTCGAAGCTTCACCGCATTTTGCTCATTTTCTAATGTCAGCAACCTAATTTCATCATTTTTCTTAGCTGATCTATAGCTTACTTCCAATTCAAGTATATCCTGTCGGCTTTCAATATTGACAAGGCTGTCACCAGCTTCTTTAAACAATCTGTGAAAACGAAGTGCTTCACTAAAATCGTTGAGACTGTCATAAATGCTCGACAGGTTGCCGTAGAGTTCATGTAAAATGGGTAGGCTATGAATCTGTTCAGCCACAACCATTCCTTCTTCAGCCATAACTTTCGCCTCTTCAAATCGTGATAACTTAAGAAAGTTGGATGATTGATTTACCAACCCTTCAGCAATTCGCTGAAGGTCGTTCAGCGATCGGTTTATTTCCAATGATTCATTTTGGTATGCCAGTGCCGAGTCGAAGTCACCGACAAGACTTGACGCAACCCCTAGATTTATTAACGCGGCAGATTGCCCTTTTTTATCATCAAGCCTTCTATATATTTCCAATGTCCGTTCAAGATTTGGTTTCGCCATTTCAGGCCTGTCGCTGTTCAGGTATGCGACTCCGATATTATTCAGACAAACGGCGGTTTGGTATTGATCACCCAGCTCCATAAATACAGCCAATGCAGACTCTAAATAGGTTATTGCTTCATCGTGTTTGCCTTGAAAAGAAAGAACGTTAGCCACATTTATTTGACTTATTCCTTTCTTGTAGCCGTATTCACTTTTGTCGGACTTGGTGAGGGCGCGTAGATAGTATTGCATGGCTTGTTCATGCTGCATTTCAAGATAAAACGTATTGCCTATTTTGTTTTCAACATCAATTAATCCATTGCCATATTTGAGCAACTCAAAATATTTTAGCGCAATTAATAACTCTTCGCGCGCCGCAATAAAATCGCGCTCTTGGGTTAGTAGTTCCCCAAACTGCATGTGATAGTTGGCAATGTTTAAGGTGTCTTTTAAGCTGAACCAAATAGTGCGAGCGCTATCCAATAAAATTCGTGCAGCGGCAATATCATTCTTCTTTAATTGAGCGAATGCCTTATTTGAATAAGCCCTCGCCAGCCCTGCTGGATACTTTCCTTTCTTGCTCCAGGCCACTGCTAAGCTGGCTTTCACTAAAGCATCAGAATAATTTGATTTCAAAAGCTCAGACGTTCGGAGGTTAAGAGAATCGATTTCTGAAAATGTCCACACCCTATCATCCTTTGCTGAAACTTCAGTTCTTGCAGCGGAGCACAAAAAAGATATCATGCAAACGACAAGTATCGTTACACCAAGTTTGCAGCAGCAGGTTCTAAAATAGACTCGAGTCAAGAAACAGGAATTCTTATGGTTTCGAAGAATACTTAATTCTTTCAAATCTAACTTTATGCTGAATGGAATTCTAATAAAGTTGCCATTAAGGGTATGAAGATAGGGTTTGTCTAAATCTTCGCAAACCGGAATGTCGGTTTTCCCTCAATTGTCTTTGAAAATTAGACATCACTCAGTCAGTTTATCCTACCCCGATTATTCGCCGCCTTCATTTCTTCATTCAGTGCTTTGAAGTCGATTTTTCCGCCGTGGATCAATAAGTGCTCCGACACTACCAATGCCTTTCGGATCCGTATGTCGGGCGATTTAACCGAGTTGACCGTATGTATGAGATTGCGCTTCTTACCCGGGGTTAAAGCTTCGAATAATTTGTATACGTCAGGATTTTCCTGAAGAATAAATACCAATTCTTCGGGCATTTCCATTCCGTATTTGCTGCGATCTTCTACCAGCGTGACGTCTAATAAATCGCCCGGGAGAAATCCAGAAATTTTACATCGCTCTTTGCTCATTAAAATCATGGTCTGACCTAATCCCTGGGGCATCAGCGCGGCATGAAAGGCCTGAGTGTTATTAACACCGCACGTAATTCGTCGTATCTCCTTGCTTTTGAAATCGCGAGCTACTTCAGCGGGCACAGCGAAGTGTCGGCCCCAAATAGTATCGAACTCTTGCTCTAAAACCGCTTGAAAGGAGCGGGTTAAAAGGGAATCCACTTGTTTTCAATTTTGAGCAACAAAATTACCTTCTAAAGCCAATGAAAAGATCTCAGCATTGTGCCAATTCTCCCGCCATACACGGTCGGCGATGGTGGTAAACTGCGGCAAAAGCTGCAGGTATAAAGCATTCTTTCTCGCATATTGCACCAATTGCCGGAAGGAGACACCGAACGACTTTTGCGCTGCTTGCGAAATACCAGCCCGGGCTTTGTTGAAATCGACCCCTAGCTGCACATGGTAAAGCATAAGGTTGGCCACCACGGCAGGATCCACCTCTAACGTCTGAAAATGCTTGATCAGTTTTTGTGCTATGCTCCGCCTAGCCTTTGGCCGGCGATAAGTATCGGGAAAATACTCCTTCTTGATTTTGAATTTTGCTTCTTCGAGTAGCTTTTCTTCGTCGGGACGAAAGCTGAAATCGTAAAAAACTTTCACTTCTTTAAACCGGTCGTAGAGATCGATG
>JBBQFC010000095.1:0-7308 GCA_038321615.1 Flavobacteriales bacterium
TTCCTATAGCCTATTGGCGGCCAGTGCCAGTACATCCTTAACCATTTTGGATGGCTTAGGAAGGCAAATGGAAAACAGAAGTATGGGTGAGACCTATCAAGGGCAAGAACTAATGGATACACGGAAGCTGCCAAATGGGGTTTACTTTTTCCAAATTGTACAAGACAGTGAGAAAATAAGCGAAGGGAAATTTGTAGTTACCCACTAATTTTATGAGAGATCTTTTCATTATTAGTCTATTTACAATCACCTGTGCCGTAAGCACTTCGGCACAGGTGATTCAATATGAGATAGACCCGAGTTTTAACTCGGGTTTATTGTTTAATAGAGGAAGCGTGAGCGACATTGTAGCAACTTCAAATGCAAACTACTTTATTATGGGCATGTTTTCTGGAGTTGACTCTCCGATAACAGATGGAAGCCAAATAAATAGTGATGGAACGTTGTACGATGCGACTAATGTTGCTGGCACTTATGCCCATGAATATAAAGATGGTTTTCTCCGATATGGAAATGGTATCAGACGATTCCGGTCTGCTCCAGGTCAAATTAACGTAGATTTCAATTTTGAATTTCAAAAATCCGCCTATAATGGAGGCTTTTCAAACATTGCAAAAGACGCCTTAATTACCCCCGACGACAATATACTTGTAACGGGTCGTTTCTTCACGGATAGCACACTTATCGGCACCAATATTGCGAGCCAAGGGCTTCGCCAGCTCTGCATGGTGGACTCTACTGGTGCACCCGTGCCGGGATTTCCTATGTTGCGCTGCGAGTGGCCAACCAATGCGGTAATAAATACCATACACCAACTGAGTACGGGCGAATACATCATCGCCGGGAGCTTCAACGAAGTAGGGGGGTATTCGTTTGCCAAGCTTGCCAAGCTCAATGCCGACTTTTCGGTGAATACGGATTTTGAGCCGGTGTTTGAATCGGGAAGTGGGGAGGTATTCGTAAACTTGGTAGATAGTCAAGATCGCGTGTGGATTGCATTTCAGTCCAGCCTTTCCCTAATCAGCGCACCCAACTATTTATCAGCCATTGCACGTATTTTACCAAGCGGCAGCATAGACACGCTCTTTAATGCCCCAGTTTGTACCGCATTTCTGAGCGGCAATTACGAAAATCCATCAACTCCACTCAACGTCTCTACAAGAGTTACCGAAGATGAAGACGGTAGCTTTATACTCTGGGGCGATTTTATCAAAGTGAATGGAGAAGATCATCGGCGATTAGCCAAAATAGATGATGCTGGCAATGTGATAGCGGGTGCATTTGAAAATGCCACCCCTGATTCAGCCGTATGGGGTTCGTTTCAAAACCCTTTTGGACCTGTGATGAGCGCCAGTATTAGAGTGGTTGAAAAACTCCCCGATGGCAAGCTCCTGCTTGGCGGGCGGTTTTCGAGTTTTGGCGGGGAGCCATACAGCTGCCTTGTGCGCTTACAGCCCAATGGCTTCGTGGGTGTGGATGATAAGGAAGGAAGGGGAAAGTTGAAGATTTGGCCCAATCCTACCAACGGCATAATACGTGTGGCGCTGCCCGAAGAAAACGAGCGGATAGAACGCGTAGAAATAGCCGATTTACAAGGTAGAGTGGTGAAGGTTTATTCGGGCAATGAAGTTTCAAATGGGTTGGAGATTTCTGGCTTGAACGCTGGAATTTATCTGGTAAGGGCGTGGAGCGAGACGGGTGTTTATACGCAGAAGCTTATTTTGGAGTGATGACAATTTTAAGGGATCATTTTGTTGCTGGCATTGCCGCCCAAAAGGCCCAGAACGCGCTATGTTTCCACTACCAGCTATGCTACGATGCCGAAGGGCAGGCCAAGAACGCATCCGCACCCCGCGGACCGAAGCCTTCTTACGAAGAATTGGTTGCACAACTGAATACGGCAACAGCCTACCCCAATCCATCCGATCAATATATAACCATAGCCTACAAGCTTTTACATGCCAAGGAAAAAAGTGTTTTAACAGTTATGGACAATCTGGGCAGGCAAGTCGAGAGCCGCAACCTGGGTGAAGTGTATGAAGGGCAGCAGCTCATTGACACGCGCAAGTTATCTAATGGGGTTTACTTTTTCCAGATTGTACAAGAGGGGAAAAAGCTCAGTGAAGGTAAATTCATAGTAACGCACTGATACATGCGAAGCATTGCAATCATATTCATCTTAACCTGCGCACTCCGTGCGAGTGCGCAGGTTATTGATTATGAGATAGACCCTAGTTTTGATTCAGGTCTATTGCTCAATAGAGGAAGCGTTAGCGATATATTAACACACGAAAATGGTTCATTACTGGTTACTGGCATGTTAAATAACTGGAATTCCATAGCTCAAAATACAAGCTATTTTAGTGCTTCGGGATCATTAATAGGTGTGGTAGGTAATGCCGATCTTCACAATTTGCAGTTCTATTTAAACCAGTACATCAATTACGGCAATTCTGGTATTCAACGATTCAATTTAGCCGGGCAAGTTCCTTCCACCTTCACGTTCGAATTTTCAAAACCCGCCTACTCCGGCGGGCTGTCTAACAAAGCGCTGGATGCCCTTGTGATGCCCGACGACAAGATTTTAGTAGCCGGTCGCTTCTTCACCGACTCCACCTTGATAGGCACAAGTACAGCAAGCCAGGGCTTGCGCCAGCTTTGTATGATAGACTCCACGGGTGCACCTGTACCGGGTTTCCCCATGCTGCGCTGCGAGTGGCCTACGGATTCGGAGATCAACAACATTCGTCAACTCAGCACAGGTGAGTATATCATAACTGGAAGTTTTGATGAAGTAGATGGTTATCCATACCCTAAGCTGGCCAAACTAAATACTGATTTCTCTGTGAATACAGACTTTGAGCCGGTGTTTGGAACAAGTGGATCATCCGTATTCATCACTTTGATCGATAGTCAGGACCGGATATGGGTCAATTTCGGTGCAAATATTTCTGTTTTAGGTGAACCGAATTATGCTTCGAGACTGGTGCGTCTTTTACCAAACGGAACCGTAGATGAAAATTTCAACCCACCGATATTCTCGGGTTATATAAGTGGTACTTACGAAAACCCCGTATCCCCAACAGAGACCACAGGGAGGGTTATTGAAGACGAAGATGGGACCTTCATTGTACACGGGCAATTCACCGAAATTAACGGGAACCATCACCGCCGGTTGGCTAAGATTACAGATGCAGGACAAGTAATCGAAGGAGCTTTCCAATATACTACACCCGATTCTGCCCATTGGCCCAATTGGATTCTCTCTGATGCCTTTGGTCCGGTAATGATGACCATCGCCGGTGTAGTTAAAAAACTCCCCGATGGCAAGCTCCTTATCGGCGGGCAATTCTCTTCCTTTGGTGGGGAGCCGTATAGCTGCCTCGTGCGCTTGCAGCCCAATGGCTTCGTGGGGCTGGATGAAAAAGAAGAAAGGGGAAAGTTGAAGATTTGGCCGAATCCTACCACCGGAATAATACGTGTGGCGCTCCCAGATGAAAACGAGCGGATAGAACGCATAGAAATAGCCGATCTACAAGGGAGACTGGTGCAAGTTTATTCGGGCTATCAGATTTCAAATGGCATAGATGTTTCTGGTTTAAACGTTGGAATTTATCTGGTCAGGGCTTGGAGCGAGACGGGTGTTTATACACAAAAGCTTATCTTGGAGCGATGAGAATCTTGGGAAATTATTTTGTAGAAGGCCGAGGAGCCTAATCGCAAGAATCGCTCAAAACCGCCTAATTCGGAAATATTTCATCTAAAATTGATCATCTCGAAAATTGAGCTAAAAAACGACGAGAATCTTGCTATGCAAATTACCTCATGACTAGATTTTTTTGAACGGAAATATGCTTTTACAGGAATAGGAGCCCGAACTAAGTTGGTTTTAGCCGACTGAATTAGTCCGCCTAAAGCGACAGCCTTAAATCGGCTTAACAACAATCGCAATTCACTTTTGGGCTTCTCTCGAAAAAACTTAAAAAGCGTACAATTTCGGAATCCGATTCCGAAATTGTACAAAAAAACCGGCTCAACATAACGCCGTTTTCATAGTCGGGCAAGAAAATCAAGGGCTAAGAGGGCAGATAAGGAAGTCACACGCTGTTTTTGAAACCGATCAATTAAAACCTTAATCACATCATGTAAGCATCATCTTATCGCCGGTCTGCGAATATGCTTCCCAATCCTATCTTTGCCCCATGCCAAAATCACCATACAGCAAACACTTCCAATTAGGGGTGCTCGGCGGAGGCCAACTAGGCCGTATGCTCCAACAGGAAGCCGTGAATCTCGATATCCGCCTGGCAGTGCTCGACCCCGACCCGGAAGCGCCATGCGCCAAGCTCGTTCCCCAATTTTTTGAAGGCGATTTTAATGACTATGAATCGGTACTTGCCTTTGGCGCAAAATGTGACGTATTGACCGTTGAAATAGAGCATGTAAATATCAATGCGCTCTACAAACTCGAAGAATCGGGTTTAAAGATTTTTCCACAACCACGGGTCTTGGAGATTATTCAGGACAAAGGCTTACAGAAACAGTTTTACACCGCACATGGTATTCCTACAGCTCCTTATTCTTTGGCAAATTCGAAAGCCGATTTGGAAGCGAAAGTCGAGAAACTACCCATCGCTCAAAAACTGCGAAAAGGGGGTTACGATGGCCGTGGAGTGAGCATACTGCGCACCCCAGCCGACTTCGACAAGGCTTTTGATGCGCCTAGCGTGCTCGAAGAATTTATACCTTTCGAAAAGGAGCTTTCGGTGATTGTAGCGCGGAATGAAAAAGGCGAAATGACCACCTTCCCAGCCGTGGAACTCGAGTTTAATCCCGAAGCAAATTTGGTAGAATTGCTTTTCGCCCCAGCCCAAATCACCCCTGCTCAGGAATACATCGCCGCCGATATCGCTCGTAAAACAATAGCGGCCTTCGATATGGTGGGCATACTTGCCGTAGAAATGTTTCTTACCACGAAAGGCGAGATTTTGGTGAACGAAGTGGCGCCCCGACCGCATAACTCAGGCCATCAAACCATCGAAGCCAATATAACTTCCCAATACGCACAGCACCTTCGCGCCATTTTGAATCTTCCGCTTGGCGATACGGCCCTTATTCGCCCTGCGGCCATGGTGAATCTCCTTGGAGAACCCGATTTTACCGGCCCCGTGCTTTACGAAGGATTGAGCGAAGCACTCGCCATTTCGGGGGTTTATGTGCACCTTTACGGAAAATCGACTACGAAGCCTTTTCGGAAAATGGGGCACGTAACCATTACAGGTGCCACGCTCGAAGAAGTGCGCGAAAAGGCCATAATTATTAAGAAACTCATTAAAGTAAAATCGCAATAGCATGGTAGGAATTATAATGGGGAGCAAAAGCGACCTGTCGGTAATGCAGCAAGCCGCAGATGTATTGACCGAGCTTGGGGTAGCTTTTGAAATGAATATCGTATCGGCCCACCGCACCCCGCAGCGCATGATGGATTATGCCCGCGACGCTGCCGGCCGCGGTATAAAAGTGATTATTGCCGGTGCAGGCGGAGCAGCTCACCTGCCGGGAATGACGGCTTCGATGACGCCACTACCTGTAATAGGTGTTCCTGTAAAAAGCAGCAACAGCATGGATGGTTGGGATAGCATATTGAGCATATTGCAAATGCCCGGCGGCGTTCCAGTAGCCACTGTGGCCCTCGATGGAGCAAAAAATGCTGGTATCCTGGCGGCTCAAATACTGGGAGCCAGCGATTTGGCCATACGCGAGCGCATAGTGGCTTACAAAAATGCGCTGCGGACGAAGGTCTTGGACGATGCCGAAAATCTTCGTTAAACCTTGAACTACCCAGCGGGTTACTATTTGGATTATACCTCGATGAACATTCTGGAACTTTTTTGGCGAGGCACCACGGACTATGCTTCCTGGCTCTGGCGGCAAATCGCGCTGCAAGATGGTCTGTGGGGCAATTATTTCTATTACCTCGCAGCGATCTCTTGTTTCTTTTTGGCGCTGGAATGGTTTCGACCCTGGCGAAGGAGTCAACCCAAATTCCGTCGTGATTTTTGGTTGGATGCCGGATATATGTTTTTCAATTTTTTTCTCTTCTCCCTTATTGTTTTCGCTGGAATTGGGAATGTCGCGGTGCACTTCTTCAAAAATATTCTAGGGCAATTTGGTTTGGAAAACCCTGTGGCAATCGAAGTGTCGTCTTGGCCGGTGTGGGCACAATTGCTCGCGCTCTTCGTTCTCAAAGATTTTATCGAGTGGTGGATTCACCGCCTGCTTCACGCTTCGCCCCGACTATGGGAATTTCACAAGGTGCACCATTCTGTAAAGGAAATGGGATTCGCTGCCCACTTGCGTTTTCACTGGATGGAGACGGTGGTTTATAAAGGTTTGAGCTACATTCCCCTCGCCATGATCGGCTTCGGGATCGACGATTTCTTTGCCGTACACCTTATTGCAATTGCCATCGGACATTGGAATCACGCCAATTTCCGCGTAAATATTGGCCCGCTTGGATACATCTTCAACAATCCGAATATGCACATGTGGCACCATGCCGCCCAATTGCCTTCGGACCGACCGCGCGGAGTAAATTTCGGCTTATCGCTTAGCGTATGGGATTACCTTTTCGGAACGGCTTATTTGCCTAATAGTGGCCAAAATACAGAGATTGGATTTGCTGGTGATGAAGCCTTCCCGCAGACTTTTTGGGGTCAGGTGACGCATGGGTTCAGGAAGGATTCGAAGGAGGCAAGCTAAAGGCTTTTCGCATCTTAATATTTTCTGCACTTGTGGGCAAACCGGCGCCCGCGCTCGCGTCTCGCGAGTGCCTTCTTCCAGGCCGTCCCGGCCACAATCTGAGCATTTCACAGAAAGGCGACATGCGAGACGCAGGAACGATTTTTACCGTGGGTCTCGATACAATTCCGCTCCTTGGGTCGCGAAATTACTCGACCTGACTGAAACCATTTTTATGAGTAAACTCAAAAATCAATGTCACGTCGAGTGATTAAAAAGTCGATATTTCTCAGTGAACGCCTGGTTTACATTGACTTTTTAATTGTATCGAGACGCGGGAACGATTTTTACCGTGGGTCTCGATACAATTCCGCTCCTTGGGTCTCGAAATCACTCGACCTTTTATGTTTGCATCGTGAGAATACGAATGTAATTTTTAAGTATTCGATCTGGGTCTTTATATTGCTGTCTATACACCGTATATCGACCTGGTGCACAAGGTCAACTCGAACAAGATGAGCATTTTGCTACATCGTTAGTCAGGTACTGCCTGTGCACTTTTTGATC
>JBBQFC010000096.1:0-7273 GCA_038321615.1 Flavobacteriales bacterium
ATATGAAGTAGATTTTATAGGTCAGTTTTCCAGGTCGACTGTAGCTCAATTGTTTGATCAAAACTCCTTTATTATGAGGACTCGGATATTTTTGTTGAAGAAGGAATCTTCATAAAGTATATCCAATCCAAAACAACATGCAGCCTTCCGATTAGCTTTCTTCTCTTATTTGTTCGCAAAGTCGGCCTAATTCGAATAGAGTGATGCAACCCTCAAAAAGCATGAAAGAGAAAACAGACATTTTTTGAGAGTTTCAGAATTTTGCTTTTAAAACTTCGTTTCTGGTCCAATTCAAAGTTTATATTTTCCAACCGAAGAAGCTTTTTTCGTGCGAAAATTAGCCACTTCTCTAAAGCTTCATTCTCGGGAAACGGCCGCATTCCTTGCCCTGTATAATCACTAAGTTGCACATGCCCCGGGCGAGTGCTCGGGTGTCAATTTCGTGCTGAATGAATCTATTGCCTGCAGGCGCATTGGCAGCCCAGACCTTCTTGCTTGTATGATCGTAAAGTGCATAATAAATGGCTCCCTCACGGCCGATTGAAGGCCGAAATTGAAGCTTCCGCTATGCGGATTGGGATAAATAGATGCCTTAAAGCAATCGCCTGATGCTATGCTGTTTAGACGCGCTACGATTTCTACGCCTTCAATTCGTAATTCGGCCAATCCGCTGCAAGCACCACCCCAATTCGACTCTTCGGTTAGCAGCACAAAGCGGGTTGTATCCCCGCTAAAGCTCCCTATTGATTCGCCTTCGTAAGTACTTAACCCACTCGCCTGATTGATGGTATAGAAGCCCAGGTTCTTCCAAGCGTTTCCATCGGTACTGTAATCGATGTGGAACTCGCGAAATCCTTGATTGAGTATTTCGGGAGCATTGATATTCCAGATATGGGCTTCGCCCAGCCTGTAAGTGTTTCCAAAATCATACGAAATCCAGTGCCCGGCTTCGCGCTCCTTATTTGGATTGGGTTGCACTTCGCAAGAAGTCCCTACCTCATTCCACGACGTATTGTGTCGATCGGGAAAACATTGCCCGAAGGCCGAAAGCCCCGAGCTTGTTATACCCATAAAAATCAATAGCTTTCTCATACTAAGGGATTTAAGAAGCCAAAGGGGTAGGAATTGGAGCCGCTGTTGTAAAAATGGACCAAATCGGGAAGAATATCGTTTACGTCGCTTGGGTTCACCCCAAACCTTAAAGCCAGCTCAGCGATGTATTCGGCCGCCGAAGCATCAAGGGATGATCTAAAACCAATTCGGGGTATTGGCCATAAATCTCAGCGCCATTTACCGACCCGCCCACTACCAGCACATTTCCACGCCATCCGTGGTCGCTACCGTTCCCATTTGATGTTAGCATTCTGCTAAAATCTAAAATGGTAAACGTCATCACATTATTCGACATTTTTAGTTCGTCGAGAGTTTCGTAAAACGCTCCAATCGCAGCGCTGAATTGCGGCAGTTTTGCGGCTTGATTTTCAAGCACGGCATCGTGGTGATCCAGGCCTACAAAATTGATGAAGAAGGTCTGGCGCGAAAAACCGAGTTCTTCACGTGCAGCAATCACTTGCGCCACCATTTTAAACTGTTTCGTCAAGTTCGTATCCGGATAAATGGGCTCGAATGTATTCATATTCGTAAGTAGCGAAGCGAGCTCCATTTCCATCAAATTTTTGAGTTTCATCGGGGTTTAATTCGTAAAACCCTATGGTGAATAGCTGCATAATTTCGCGCGCATAATTTTCGTCAGGAAAGGTATCAGCATTTGTATCGGCTTTTGGATTGCGAAAGTGGATTAAATAAATGCCCATTGCGGGGTGGAGCTCACTTCGCCGAGTATATCGCGGTAGTTTCCAAAACCGTTGCGCACAAAAAAGTCGTAGTACGATGTATAGACACTTCCGTGATCGCTGATAGAAGAATTGCATGAAATAACCAGTACTTCGCTTAAAGCGAGTGCCATTTGCTGGCTTAAGACGTCGGGACGCGTTACCGTGGCTTGCCACCAAGCCATTTGAAAGTGCCGATCGGAATTGTTGTAATTGCTCACATCGTTCTCCGAACTGCGCACCGATTTGGCCGTTCGAAATACTTCTTCAATCAAGGGGCGCACGAGAGTAGGAGCGAGTGAGAACTGTGCTTTCAGCCACTTTTCAAAATTGAGATCGCCTGCTAATGCTTCAATTTCAGGTGGATTACCACCGAAGGATGCATGACTGAGAAAGCGGGCTGCTTCCATCCGTTTGCCATCAAGGACTCCACCATCGAGCGTGCGAACGCCCGTAGATGATCCTTACCAACCTGGAAGGGTAGCAGAATGGCTGGTAAAAACAGCCACGCTCTGCGAATGACCGCCACCGCGTAATCATCGTATTCGGCGATTTGAGCAAGGTACGTATTAGAAATTAAGATTAGTGGGAGAAAACGCAGGACAGCACTTCTGATCATTTCCGTGGATTTTACGTTTCCAACGGCAAGTAAATACGACCATGGTCGCGAAAGGGTTGTGAAAAGCAATGTTTGTAATAAGTGTTCCCTTAAGATGGAGGCGGAGTCCGAAGGTTTAACTTTGTCCTATGTTTAAAAAATCTTCGGTAAGTGCCATTCAAAAATTACTGGCTTCCAAACCTAAAATCGCTATCATCGTGCATAAAAACCCCGATGGCGATGCAGTAGGTTCCGCGCTGGGTTGGCAACATGTGCTAGCTCAAGCGGGTTTCAAGAGTGATGTGGTAGTGCCCGATGCATTTCCCAAATATCTTGCTTTTCTACCCGGTTCGGCGGAAATTACCGTTTACGATGAATCGGCTGATAAGGCGAAATCCATTTTTTCCCAATCCGATTTGATTTTCTGTTTGGATTTCAATGCCGTAGAGCGAATGGGTGCTGCCGGCGAAGCAGTTGTTGGCGCAAATAAACCTATTGTCCTTATCGATCATCACCAATCGCCTACCGACTTTGCACACGCGTATTATACAGACGATACGGCTTCTTCCACCTGTGAGCTCATCTGCCGATTAGTCAAGGCTCTGGGTTGGAAGCAGCACCTAGAACGCCGCGGGGCGCTTTGCCTCTACACAGGAATCATTACCGATACGGGCTCTTTCCGCTTTTCATCGGTAAGTCCAAAGTTGATGCGCATTGCATCTCGCTTGCTCGACACGGGTATGGATCATACCGAGGTGTATCGAAATATTTTTGATAATAACACACTGAACCGTCTTCGACTACAGGGCTTTGCGCTCACAGAAAAACTCACGGTGGTAGATGGAGCTGGAGCAGCTTACATTGCCCTGTCGAAAGAAGAATTGGAGCGCTTCCATTTTCAAAAGGGCGATACCGAAGGGTTTGTCAATTACGCCTTGAGCATTCAGGGAGTTGAAGTAGCTGCGTTTTTCTCCGAAGCAAAAGATTATGTCAAGATTTCCCTTCGTAGCCGGCGCGATGTAGATGTGAATGCTATGGCCAGAGCCCACTTCCAGGGCGGTGGGCATATCAATGCTGCGGGTGGTCGAAGCGATAGGAATTTGATAGAAACGGCTGCATATTTTGAAGATATCTGTCGAAAATTATTGCCTGTCCAGCATGTTTAATCGAATTATTGGCAATATCATAGTTGCATTGCTGAGTGTGGCCCTTCTCGCATCATCGTGTAAAGAAAATCGTCCACAGGGCAAGCCCTTGACCCCAGAAGAATTGATCGAACGCAACAAAGATCGACTAGGGCGCGAAGATCTGTTCATTGATTCCTGGCTTGAAAATAAGGACTGGAAGATAAAAACCACATCGACTGGCTTGCGATATTTTATCTATAGCGATTCAATAGGTGACCCAATGCAAACTGAAGATATTGCGGTAGTTACGTATAGCGTATTTCTACTCGATAGTTCTTTGGTAACCACCGTTCGCGCTGATCTCCCAAAAGCTTTTCGGATCGATCGCGATGACGTAATAAGCGGTTTGCACGAAGCTGCCAAGCTGCTCTCGCCGGGCGATAGCGCCATCTTAATAGTACCGTCGTATCTCGCCTACGGGCTTACCGGTACCGCCGATATCCCTTCAAACATGCCGTTGCTATATGATATCCAAGTTCTGGACAAGCGCTAGCTTTTGCGCAATACTGCTATTCTCAGCTTGCGGCGAAGACCCTTATAGCGATCTTCCCGATGGAAGCCGCTGGCGATTGGTGAGTTTTGGCGATCAAATCGATGCAGTAGACGCCGCAGCATTGGTCTATCTCGACGTGGTATCCGTAAATTCTGCGGGCGACACCGTGGAAGTGTTGGAGTACGCCCCATTTGATGTCGGAAAAGACCAACTTTGGCAAGTTCTACGAAAGCGCTTTACAGGCGATAGCATCGCTTACGTTTCCATCGGTCGCGACTTCCTTCATTTGCCTGCCTACAGGGGCGACACGCTCAATTATGCCATCCGAATAGGTAGAGCGCGGACTGCAGCCGATTTGAAAGATTCGTCGTTCTTAGAGTTACAGAGCTTGGATAGCTTGGCAAGGTTGGATTCGCTCGACGTCTACCGCGAGCATAACGGCATGTACGTTCGAAGTTTCGGTTATACGGATACTGCGGCGGTGAGAAAAGGCAAAGAAGTGGTAATTCACTATTCCGGGCGCCTCCTCTCGGGAAAAGTTATTGACGACACCCGCCGAATGAACGCGCCAATGCGCTTTGTAATGGGGAATGACGACCAAGTAATACCCGGCCTTGAAATGGCCCTTGAACTCATGCACCGCGGCGAACGTGCCGAGATCATCATTCCCTCGTGGATGGGATTTGGAACGAAAGGAAGCGCTGGTGGGGTGGTGCCGCCTTACAGCACCTTAATCTTTGATCTCGAAGTGGTCGAATTAAGTAAGTAACTACTTAATTGCGAAGGAGAAAGAATCGCATCATGAAAAAAGCTGAAATAATAGCTAAACTAAGATCGAATCACCATTCCTTCATTGAATTCATGAAAGGTTTGGATAAGCTTGAATTTGATTATCGCATCACTGATAAGTGGTCGGCGAGAGACCAATTAGATCATTTAACAATGGGTTTAAAGTCGCTCGTTCGGATATATGAAATGCCGGTTTTGGCAATTGATCAAGCTTTTGGAAAGACGACTCATCCAAATCGGGATTACAACAGTCTGAAAGCAGCCTATCTTCAGGAACTAAGAGAAGGGGGTAAAGCACCGATCTAATTCCTTCCAAGGCCGAATGATGGGCCAAGTGGATCCGCACTTTTACTGGAAATGGTCGATAGTTTGGATCGATTATCTCTGGCAGTCGATCAATTATGCGATCACGAACTCGAGACACTGCTTGTGCCGCAACCGCTTTTAGGTAAAATTAGTTTGAAAGAGATGTTATTCAATGCAATCTACCACGTAGAACACCATCATATTCAAGCGGGCAAAACCCTAGTCGAACGGAATTGACTTTTGGGCAATTCGACTTTTCTTATTGACCGATCAGAAAAATACAAGGTCTTTTATTCAGGCTCGGTGGCTTGCGCTTCCAGTCGGAAAGTGGCTTGGTATGAATTTGCTCGGTGTCGAGTGTGATATCGGTGGCTATACACAGTAGGGTTTGCGGACTGCAATTTTCTATGATTTGCTCGTATAATTTGGGGTTGCGAAAGGGGGTTTCCATAAAAATTTGGGTAATTCCCGATTTGCGGTTTTCTGCTTCCATTTGCCGTAAAGCTTTAACGCGGTCCCTCGCGTCGATAGGGAGATAGCCGTGGAAGATGAAAGATTGGCCATTGAATCCGGAGGCAATCAGGCCTAAAATAATCGATGATGGGCCGCTGCAGGGCACTACTTCAATGCCTTTTTCATGACAAAGTGAAACGATCACCGAGCCCGGGTCGGCGATAGCTGGTAAACCGGCTTCGGAAAGCAAACCCATGTCTGTTCCGTCCAAAAGCGGCTGAATGAACGGTTTCCAAACTTCCGGCGCCGTATGCTTATCGAGTACCGAAAATTGCAAATCATTTAGTGGCCACTCTGTCCCAATCGACTTTAGATAACGCCTGGCAGTACGCTCATTTTCAGCAATAAAAAGCTTTAATTTCCTACTTTTCGAAAGAACGGCTGCTGGTATTACAGCTTCCGGCGATGAAGGGCCTAAGGTGGTGGGAAGAAGGAAGAGTTTGCCCTTAGCCATGAAGGTCGGCTATTAAGGCAATTGCCGATTCTTGTAGCATCTCATAGACCGCATCAAATCCTTCCTCGCCGCCGTAAAATGGATCGGGCACGTCCAAGCCGCGCGCTCTGCTGAGTTCGAGAAATAAGCTGGATTTGGCTATTTCAGCTGGATCTTTTGCCAGATCGCGAATGTCTTTCAAATTGTACCGATCCATGGCATAAATCCGGTCGAAATGCTGAAAATCAACCGCTTTGAATTGTCTGGCTCGTAAGCTGTCAATTGGAATCCCTTTTTTCGCCATTAAGGCTTGCGCCCGGTGATCTGGCGTTTCGCCCACGTGGTAATCGCCGGTACCGGCGGAGTCAACTTCGATGTCGATACCCGCCTTTTCGGCTAGGTGGCGGGTAATTCCTTCGGCCATAGGGCTGCGGCATATATTGCCTAAACAAACAAAAAGTACTTTCACGGGGCGAATTTAGCCTAATTCGCCGTCAAACGCGCGCGCTACTGTCCTGTTATTTGACCCTGCGGGTACTTTATGCTATAGCTGAATTTCACTTTTTCCGTTGTCCCGGCTTCTAAGCGGCGCGTCCAGGTAAGAAAACCCTTGTCTTTTTCGAGTTCGGCGTCTCCATGTCCGAGTTGCTCCACTTCAATAGATTTCAACTCCGAAAGGGGATATTGGTCCCGTATTTCGACCATGATCGGTAAAGCCTTGTTGTTGCGCACAGTCAATTCCCAGCCCACGGTCTGCTTGATGTTCGAGCCGAGTATCTTCTTATCGTTGATGGTTTTGTCGGCAATGCGCTGGCTAATAATAGATGCGTCCCTTCCGAGCGAAACTTCGAGCGTATCGGTGGTTTGGTCGGAGTCGATGTAGGCGTCGCCGGTATAGGTGCCTTGATAATAAATGCTCGAAGGGCCGCTCAGTAGTTGCAGCTCCGACCATTTGGGCAGGCGAGCTACTAAGAATACATCCTTGTCGAGCTTCGGGGTAGCGAGGTAAACATATTCCGCATTAATCGACTCTTTCTTGATGGAAATGAGCTGATCCTTGCCGTCAGATGGAATGGTGACGGCCTGATCGACGATAAAGGAAATGGCGGTGGAGGTGAGGGC
>JBBQFC010000097.1:0-7038 GCA_038321615.1 Flavobacteriales bacterium
TTTTGGAACGAGTGACCTCAACAATTACCATAACGGAAGCCATGAAATTATGCTCACGTACGACATCTTCAACAACGATGTGAAAACGAAGAGTCCAAGGTATTTCTAATAGGAATACCAGAAGATTTTGAACTCTAAAGCTCGCAATTGCGGGCTTTTTTGTGCCCATCCCTTAAGCGAAATGATTAAGTTTGACAAAAGAATTGGATATGTTTCGAGTTATTGGATTAGTTATTTTTGGACTCGTAGTGTCGTGTCAATCGCCTGTACATTCGGAGTACTCAGCAGAAACACTGGCTCAAATTCAAACGCCATTGCTCTTGAATATTTCGCCGGCCGAAGCCCAAAAGCGAATTGCTGAAGGAAATGTTGCAGTGATCGACGTTCGGACGGCGGGCGAAGTAGCCGAAGGCATGATTGCTGGAGCTACCCATGCAGACATTCTAACCCCAAGTGATTTCGAAAAATCGCTTAGCAGTTTAGATCCTTCTAAGCCGATAATAGTATATTGCAAGGTGGGCGGACGGAGCAAGAAAGCAGCTGACCTATTAATCGACCGAGGTTTTTTTCAGGTTTACAATATTTCGGGCGGTATGGATGCGTGGAAGGCGGCAGAGCTACCCATTGAAAAAATATAGGTATGGCGAATTTCAAAGAAATTATTAACGGCGATACACCAGTTCTGGTCGATTTTTTCGCCACTTGGTGTGGGCCTTGCCAAACAATGGTTCCTATCCTCGCAGAACTCGCAAAAGAATCGGGAGATAAACTCCGCATCTTGAAAGTAGATATCGATAAGAATCCCGATGCAGCGCGAATTTGGAATGTGCGTGGTGTACCTACGTTTATCTTGTTTCGAAAAGGAAAATCGGTATGGCGAGCTTCAGGCGCTATGCCAAAATCGGAACTTCAACGAGCCATCAATAATGCAGCCTGATTTAGTCTAAGCTCTGTGCAGCCGGAATAGCTTTAAAACTATAACCTGCGTTTGCAAAATGATCCAACGTTTTGGGCAGGGCATACCGCATGTTGGTGTAAGCCTTTTCACTGTCGTGAAATACGATGATAGAACCTTCACGGGCATTGAGAATCACATTTTCGAGACATTTCCCTGGACTTATTGTTTGATCCCAATCGCCGCTCAGCACATCCCACATTACAATGCGGTACCGCTTTGCGATTCCTTTTGCTTGCGAGCGCTTTATTCTCCCGTAAGGAGGGCGAAATAAGTCGGAAGCTACAAGAGCGCTGCATTCTATCACATTTTTAAAGTAGCTGTAATCCGAAAATTGCCATCCGCTCATGTGATTCCAGGTGTGATTGCCAACGGTGTGCCCGCGCGCTCGGATAGATTGATAGATAGCGCTATGTGAAGCCACATTCCCACCAATGCAAAAGAAAGTTGCCTTGGCGTTGAAATCGTCTAGAATCCCAAGTATCTCCCCGGTGATTGCCGATGTAGGGCCGTCGTCGAAGGTGAGGTAAAGCACTTTTTCGCCGCGCGAAAAATTCCAAATCAAATCACCCGCCAAAGGCTTTATTATTTCCGGTGTCTTGGCGAGATACAAACGTTTTAGAATTTAGTTTTGGGCAAGGTGCGGTAGCTTTCCATCTCTTGAATGCTCTGTTGGAGCGAAGCATCCAATTCTTGAAAACGACCGTCAATTTTTTCGCGCAGCGATTCTTGCGGATACATGCGGGTAACATAAACATGAAGGCGCTGAAGCACGGCAAAGCTAGTTTGTATTTCCTGGCGCAATTGAATGGTGGTTTCCAAGTCGTTGTTTAAATAGTATTCCAACTCTTCGGCATACCTATCAAATACAATTTCCAGAATAGCATTGGCCTTTTCGTCTTCGCCGGTGCGGTAATAATTCTGTACAATCGGAACCATCAATTTGTCGAATGGCACATTGTGGTCGGGCATTACGCGCACACATTCGTCGAGCACGTTTACAGCCTTATCCATTTTTTCTTCTACAATCAACTGCTCGGCAAGATTGGCAAATTGGAGTCGGATATTATTGGTCATCCGCAGGTTATTCTCATCCATATAAATCTGACGATCGCTGTCCATGCCTCCCCACTTGAATTTCTCCATCACATTGGTGTACATTTTCTCCGTATCCACGGTGCCAAAAATATTTGGATTCGGATTCGGTTCTTGCTTAATTGGAACCAACCGATAAGCCAAGCCCACTAGCTCGAAGTAAGGATCCAAATTTATATAGCTGTCGGGGCCGGTTGTCACCGCAAAGTAGATAGGGCGCTCCCAATCGTTTGTAGCAAATAGATCAAGCTGCATCAAATTGTTTTTGAGCAAATAGCTGCGATTAATTTTCCACTCTACTTGATCTACCACACGTGCGCTGTCTGCCATTCGAACCGTTCCGTTTGCCAGGACTAATTCTTTATCGACGGGGATGAAAAAATTCTTAGTAGGAAATACGGCGATTTTGTCTTTACCATAAGCGCGCAAGTTGGCGTCGTTGGCTATAAATGCCATCGCTTGATCCACACTTACAGCCACTTGGTTGGTATTGCGCGAGTCGTCCATATACACTACATCGCGCGTGCCCTGGCGATATTTGGTTTCTTCGAGCGAGAGCGGCACCGGATCACTGTCATAGGCTTTTCGCTTCATTTGGTTTATATACCAATCAGTGTTAAGCAGGCTTAAGTTTACCACCCTTACGTCCGTCCGAATGCCTTCTACTTCCTGGGCGTACCAGAGCGGAAAGGTATCGTTATCACCATTGGTAAAGAGTATGGCATTTGGCTCACAACTTTCTAAGTAATTCGCGGCAAAATCGCGCGCGGTGTATCGGTGCGATCGGTTGTGATCATCCCAACCTTCGGCGGCCATAATAATAGGCGCCGGTAAGCCGATAAGCAAGGCCAAAACTCCAGCCAAGACACTGTTATTGGTTTTCCTTCCCACAAAAGTCATGATGGTAAGCCCAATTAATATGGAGCCCACCATAAACAAAAGGGCAAAAGAGAAGTGGTGATTGGAACCCTGCAGTTGTTCTAAAAGCAAAACGGCAACTACACCGCCTAAACCATACATAGCCGCTTTTTTGAGATGAGCCGCGCTCAAATTAAAGGCAGCATCGAAAAGTGCATAAACGCCCAAACCAATCCAAATAGCAAAAGCATAAAAGGAACCGGCATAAGCGTAATCGCGCTCTCTCGGCTGGTAGGGTGTTTGATTCAAATACACCACAATAGCCAAACCTGTGAAAAGGAATAAAAGAAGCGTTACAAACCAGTCGTCCGGCCTTCTGTAAAGCTGGTAGAGCAAACCAAGTAAGCCAAGGATAAGCGGGATAAAGAAGAATTTGTTGTAGGCAAAATTATTCTTCATGGTACTCGGCAAGTTTTCTTGCGATGCAAGGCGCTCATTGTCTATGACATCAATACCCGAAATCCAATTTCCTTCCATCAAGCCGCCATGACCCTGAATATCGTTTTGCTTTCCGGCGAAATTCCACATAAAATAGCGCCAATACATCCAGTTTACCTGGTAGCGGAAGAAGAAGCGCAGGTTTTCGGTAAAAGTGGGCTTGTTTATTATAGTTGGCCCATCTTGCCCGGTTACCCGAATAGGCTTGCCCACATGATCGGACCAAGATTCGTACGCCGACACGTGGCTGTCCTGCGAGCTATACATCCGAGGGAAAATATCCGTAAAGCGCTGGTCGTAATTGATAATCGTCCCCTTCCGTTCGTCGCTTACCACGTATTGTGGCACCACTTTATACGGTTGTTGGCTTTTGGTAACGAAGTCTTCTGCATCGTACTTTTCTGTAAACCATTGAATGGTTCTTCCAGCGCCGTTTTCAACAACCCAGGCTTTTGCATAAACAGGGTCTCCATCAAGCCGTGGCGTCGATGGGTCGGGTGGGGAGTTCCAGTATTGGCCGAAGAGAAGCGGCCGATCGCCATACTGCTCGCGGTTCAGGTAGGAGAGAAGGGTGAATACGTTCTCCGGATTATTTTCATCTAAGGGCGGATTGGCCGAAGAACGGATAACGATTACCGCATAGGTGGAATAGCCCATGATAATCATCACAACGGCCAAAATAGCGGTATTGAATATGTGTAGGTTTCGACGATGCGTGTAGATAAGCCCGAAAACGAGAAGTGCCGCAACGAGTAGTATGTAGAATATTACGCCTGTGTTAAAGGGCAGGCCAAGCGAGTTGACAAATAGTTTTTCGAATCGGCCAGCGGTAGAGACCACACCCGGGATAATGATCGATTGCAGCAAGCCTAAGATCACAATCGATACCAGGCCGGTGTAAATGAGTCCCTTTCGGCTTACTTCGAAACGCTTAAAGTAAAACACAAAACAGATAGCTGGAATGGCCAAGAGATTCAACAAATGGACCCCAATGGAGAGCCCCATTAAGTAGGCAATTAATACAATGTAGCGCATCTCACTTCGGCCATCGGAAAGGCTCTCCCAACGCAGAATAGACCAAAATACGGCAGCCGTGAACAGCGACGACATGGCATATACTTCGCCTTCTGCCGCCGAAAACCAAAAGGAATCAGAGAATGCGTAGGCCAACGCGCCCACCGCGCCAGCAGCCATAACAGCGATCAAATTACCTGCATCTACACCTTGGCGCCCCCGATTAGAAATTTTCGCGGCAAAGTGGGTGATAGTCCAAAATAAGAAGAGCACGGTGAGCCCCGAGCAAACGCACGAAAGGACGTTGATCGATACAGCCACCATTTCGGTGGAAACGAATGCCGAAAATAGCCGACCCAGCAACATAAAGAGGGGGGCTCCCGGCGGGTGGCCTATTTCTAGCTTATAGGCAGTGGTTATAAACTCTCCGCAATCCCAAAAGCTCGTGGTGGGCTCAAGCGTTAAAAAGTAAGCTATGGTTGAAATCAGAAAAACGGACCATCCCGTTAGCAAATTGGCGCTCTTAAAAGACATGCTTTGGCTATATTACGAGTGCGAAAATATAAAAATTAAGAGGCTATCGCCGATTATACATGCTATTCCCTGCGCTGAGTGCGACAATTATGAAATTTTAGCCAATGCTTGATCAAGTGAATGAAAGTTGTAATTTTGCCATCCCAAATTACCCTGTCCCATAGTGTAACTGGCAACACGTCTGGTTTTGGTCCAGAAGAGTCTAGGTTCGAGCCCTAGTGGGACAACGAAGTGCCAAACCCCGAACCCCTTAACATTTCTATGTTGGGGGGTTCATTTTTTGATATAAAAAAAAGCGACTTCTCGCTAGAAGCCGCCACCGGATCGAGCGATTTGGAAGGCGAGCGATACAATTTGTACAATGGCAATATAGGGCATATGGTCAATACCATTACCGACCCGACGAATCAGAATGTCATAACCTTGGGCAACGCCTATGGTTACGACCAATTGCATCGCCTGAACAGTTCGCGCACTTTTAATAACATCAATACCACTACCAATGCCTGGAGTTTGGGTAGCACCTATATGGGTATGTTTGAGAATTCTTTTGCCTATGATGCCAACGGAAATATTGAAAAGCAGTGGCGCAAAGATGAAATGGGTAATGAGATTGACAGCCTGAAATATCGCTACGATAATGGCACTTACGGCAGGAAACGCAACAGGCTCTACCATGTGAACGACCATGTAGGTGCAGGGATTTTCGCGGACGATATAGATGATATGGGACCACCCGTGTCGGGAGTGAGCGTGGTAGATTACGGCAATTACAAGTACGATGAATTGGGTCAACTAATCTACGATGCCCAAGAAGGTATCGGCGCTATAGACTGGCGAAATGACGGTAAGATTCGTTCTATAGTTCGATTGGGGAGCAGTCCCGATCCCGACTTAATCTTCAGCTATGACCCATCGGGCAATAGACTGAGCAAGAAAGTATTTGATGCTACGGGCGAATTGCTGTATACGAATTACTACCTTAGAGATGCCCAGGGCAATGTAATGGCGATCTATAAACATAGCAGAGATAGTGAGCAGGAGACGGAGGTGATAACCGTGGCCGAGCGCAACATATACGGTTCGGATCGCTTGGGTATTTATGCCTATGCCGATACGGTTTATCCTTTGCCGCCAGTATCGCCTAGCCCCTTACAGTCTGTGCATACGGGTCATAGGCGATACGAATTGAAAAATCATTTGGGGAATGTGACTTCAATAGTCACCAGCCATAAAGTGCCGTTTAATAACGATGGTGATCCCGAGCTTGATGGCTTTACAGCACAGCTGGAAGCGGCCTACGATTACTCGCCATTTGGGGTAATTCGGAAGGATTTTGAGCAAAGTACAGAGCTGGTAGAGACCAACCCTTTGGCGGCGGATTATAGGTGGTGTTTTGATAACACGATCGCAGAAACCAGTGGATCGGGGCATATGGTTACGGCGCTTACTGAACCTGTTTATTATGTAAATGGTAGAACGGCGTTAGCTGGTAAAGCTATGAATACCAACAGAACGCAGGACAATTATATAGACATTGTTGATCATGCCAATTTTGACTTTGGATCTGCGGACTTCACTGTAAGTATTTGGATTAAGAAGGATCTTGCCGCATCAGCAAGCGGAGTAAATAGTATGGCAGTAGGTAAGTGGCATAGCAATACGGAGATTGATAAAAACGAATGGTGTCTAAATGTTGCCAAGGCGCAGTCTGGGGCTTTTCAACCTCCACAGTTTATTGTTGAAATTGCGGGAGTGCGCTACACGGTAACCGGGACATCAACGTTAAGTTTTAGTTGGCATCATTTGGTTGGCATTCGTCAAGGCAATCAGCTTAGGCTCTATGTCAATGGTGTTTTGGCTGGTACAACCACAGCAAGTTCTGGAGCTATCATTGACAGATCTGGTCGGAAAATCAGAATTGGGAAGACTGACGGCAATCGACGTACGAGGGCGAAATTTGATGAATTCCTGATATACAAGCACGCCTTAACGGATACGGAAGTATCCGATTTGTTTGGAAAGACTTGCGGAGACTTAGAGCCTGTACCAGGAACTTTAGCTGATGGAGGATACAGGTATGG
>JBBQFC010000098.1:0-6915 GCA_038321615.1 Flavobacteriales bacterium
ATTACCAGCATCGTCTGTGTGTACATCCAGCACGCGGCTTTGGCCTTCGATGGAACGTGCCCAAACAAAGCCGCCACTTGCATTCAGCTTGCTGATGTATGCATTGTACGTTCCCACAGAAGTTAGAAGTGCTTCCGTATCAGTGCCAGGGTCGAAGTCGATCGTAAATCTGAATTCGCCGCCTGTTATGACGTTGCCATCATTGTCTACCGCAATGGCGTAGGCATAATCTGTGTTGCTGCCGCCCAACTGCACGGTCCATTCAAAATTATATTGACCATGGGCCAAAAAGGTAATTAATGTGGCCAGCAGGGTGAGAAGTGTAGTGTTTTTCATGGTTCAATTTTTAACGGGCCACTATAAAAGTTTGATGTGCGACAGCATTGCCTTGCTGCATGATCAAGGTGTAGACACCTCCTGCCAGCTGCGAAATATCGATAGACATATTTTGACTTGGTTCCGCAGATTGCCAAACCACATTGCCCATGATGTTGATAATCGTAAGGCGATTGATGCTAGTAGAAAAACCCCTACTTGATTGGAGATGCAACCTGTCTTTGGCGGGATTTGGATAAATCGACCATGTTCGGTCTTTTTCTCTATCGGCAATACCCGTGATGATAACTTGAAAACAAGCCGAGGTATCTGCGCAAAAACCATCGATTACCACGAGTTGATAGTTGCCATTTGTCTCAGGGGTAAAATCGGGTTGATCGGCATTGTCAATCGGCATGCCCGTATCGCAATTATACCATTGCAAAAATCCCGTGCTGGTAGTGCTCAGAGTTCCCCCATTTTGCTCCACGTCGGCAACGGCGTGGTAGATAGTAAGCGTTAAAGTTAAAACAGTATCTGGCGCAAGATTTATGGTATAAATACCTGATGAATCGTAAACCTGGTCATTGTACTCATAGCTATTGCAGGCGTTTGCCGACTGTGTGAGTTGGATGATAGGCAGTTCAATCTTAGAGACAAAAATTCCATCACTGCCGCCCGAAGGAATGTTGCGCGCACTTATCGCCAAATAGCTTCCACCTGTATAAACCATATCGTAATCGGAGTAGAACGGAGCGAAGCTATTTGTCAAGGCCAAAACTCCAGCAACAGGCCATATTAGAGTGCCGTCGCTCAGTACTTTTTGAGCCATAAACCCGACACCTGCTTGATGGCAAATGAGCATGGTATTTTCTTCATCTAAGTCAAATTCAGGATCGGGAGTGTAGGTATTCAAATTGGCCACTTCTACCCCATCGGCTTGCCAAAACACGGTTCCGGCTTTGTTGAACTTACGAGCGTAGATGGCATAGTTGCCAACTATTCCCGGACGACCATCGGCCCAAGTCATGTAGTAATCATTGCCCGAGCGCTTCCAATAGAATTTATTTTGATTGCCGGGGGCAACACATATCTCGCGGGTGGTATCGCTCCAGATGTATGCTCCTGTCGATATATCCAGTCGGCGGGCATAGAGATTTGTTCCTGTGGTATTCGGAATGGCTAAACCATTCCAACAAAAAGTAACTCCCTGACCATCGCCGATAGCGCTGTAGTAGCCACCGAGGCCTGCAGAGCCACCCGTTACATTCACCCAAGCCGGCCAGCTATCGTTCACACCTGCCGCGCTGAAATGATTCATAAAAACCGATGCACCACTGCTATTACCGTTGGTGTAGTACACGTAGGCGCCACCCGCTTCATCGGGTGTAATTTTAGCAGATCCTACTCCCTGGCCGTTATAAACCACGTTGTATTGGTCAAGCGGCATAAGCAATTCGCCAGACACACTTATTTCGTTCAAGTACATTTTTACGGATCCTCCTATCACGTTCGCAGTCATAAGGACGTACAGCCTTCCGGCCGATTCGGCAAGCTGTACTGAATTGGCAGTGCCGTTGCTCTTCACCACCAGATTTTCATCCCATGCGAAGCTTCCATCGGCATTTAACCGTTGCGCATAAACGGCGCGCTCCACGGCCACATTGCTGTACACACTCCACACTAAGTATGCGCTACCACTAGCGGTGACAATTGATGCATACGTTTGCACATTTCCATTGGCTATCACTAATTGACGCCCGTTTAGGAGCCATTGCGGTTCGCCCAATTCGTTGTAATGTTGGCCGTAAATTCCAAATACATTGGTCACGTCGCGCGAGTCGCGCCAAAAGGAATAAAGACCACCCGATCCATCGGCATACGACTGCACGCTCGTTTGAATATTCGTTGCGTTACCGACCACAGTTGGCGCAGCGGGAGCTGAAATCCATTGAGATTGAGCTGATACAGCGCCCAAAAAGAACATAATGACAAATAAAAAGGTGACGTTTTTCATGGTTGAGAGTTTGAATGACCCTTCAAAATTGACCTATTCCATGCGATTTTAAGCCCGGTATTGAGTAAGCGGTTCGATATTGAGTGAGCGGTGTAATCGTTTTCACGTATGAAACGGGTTTAGCAGAATTAGCTTACTTTCAGACCATGAGAGCATTGGGCTTGGTCGCGATCGCATATTGTTTTAGCACATTGTGTTTTTGCCAAAACGCTTCTCTCGTAGAAAAAAATCTTTTAGATTTTGAAACCGCTAAATCGGAAAGCGATCGGATCTACGCCCTGGCAATGGCCGCTTTCAACTCGGCTCATTCCAATCAGAAAGCAGGCATCGCTTACGGGCGACGCGCCCTGGAAATGGCTAAAGCAGCGGACGATTTACGCCGCCAGGGCGATTGCCATAACAGTATTGGCATGTGTTTCGAAGGTTTGGGAATGGTCGACAGTAGTCTTCACCACTTCGATACGGCGATTTTACGGTTCTCGGAAGCCGGTGAAAATTGCGAAATCGGAATTGTAAAGCTCAATGTGGGCAACGCTCATAAGCGGGGTCAAAATTTGCCGAAAGCGCTGGAAGCCTATTCCGATGCACTAAAAATCCAGGAAGAATGTGGCGAGAAGGCAAAGAGTGGAACAATTATCTATTCTATTGGGGTGTGCTACAACGCCATGAAGGAATACGAGAAAGCCATTGCCTACTTCGAAGAAGGCTTAGCGCTAAATGCAGAATTCGACCGGGAAGCTACGCATTGCAATTTTTTAAACGGCATTGGCAATGCACAGCTCGGACTAAAAAATTACGGAGTTGCCCAAGTCAAATTTAGAGAAGCACTAACCTGCAACAGAGCCAATGGGAATAAATTCAACCAAGCCTATTCACTCGAAAGCTTGGCCATGCTCTACACCGAAAGCGGAAATTTAGATTCAGCAATCACTTCGGCTACCGCAGCTTTGTCGATTTTTAGAGAGCAAGAGTCCGTGCCCGACATCGTCTTTGAGCTCAATGTGCTTGCAGACATTCTGATAAAATCGAAAGATTACACGAAAGCTGAAACAGCGCTCAAGGAAGCTTCGGAGCTTGCAAAAGTCCATGATCTTTCGAACGATTTGGCTACCGTTTATGAGCATTTTAAAGAGCTTTACCACGGTAAGGGGGATTATCAATTGGCCTTTTCTTATTTTGAAAAAGAAGTCGCACTAAAAGATAGCCTCCAAATAAATGAAATGGACGCGGAATCGAAAGCACTTGCAGCTACATTGGAAACCGAAAAGCGCGACCGTCAAATTGCAGTCGAGCAGGCTCAAAAACAACAATTTGCTAGTGAGCGAGATCGTCAAAAAGAGCAGAAGTATTTCTTCATGGCAGCGGCTATACTACTGTTTTTAATAGCAATTCTATTTATTAGTCGGGTGCGAAACAAACAGCGCTCCGCTAAATCGCTTTCGGTTCTGAATGGAAAATTGCGCTTCGAGCGCGACCGTGCAGAGAGCAATGAAAAGATGAAGCAGAACTTCCTGGCGAATATGTCGCACGAAATACGCACCCCCGTAAACGCCATGAACGGACTGTCGAAATTGCTGCTCGATACGGAGCTCACCCCGAAGGGTCGAACGTACCTCGAAGCCATCCATCACTCTGGAAATAATCTGATCTACATCTTAAACGACATACTCGATTTGGCCAGCGTAGAAGCCGGAAAGCTCAAAATTCGAAATGAGCCCTTTCGGCTGAAATCGGAGTTAATGCAACTCATCAAAATTTATGAGACAAAAGCGGAAGCAAAAGCATTGGAATTGCGCTTCCATGCAGCTGATACGCTTCCGGAAATAGTACGGGGAGATATGGCTAGGCTTGCTCAAGTGGTGGGCAATCTGCTGAGCAACGCTATCAATTTTACGGAGGCGGGCTATGTATTCCTTCGCGTAGAATGCACCCAAGCTGGGCTCATAAAATTTTCCGTAGCCGATACCGGTATCGGAATAGCCACTGAAGCGCAGAGCTCGATTTTTAAGAGTTTCGAGCAGGTGAAAACCACCCATCAAATACAGCAAGGTGGAAGCGGTTTGGGTCTTGCCATTTCGAAGGAACTGGTGCGGCTTATGGGTGGCGAATTAAAAGTATCGAGCGCTGCAGGGAAGGGAGCTACTTTCTATTTCGAAATACCCCTTCCCACATCTATGCTCGCGCTTGACGAGCATGATTTGGCAGCCGAATTACCCGCACAGTCGGATGCCGAATTGCACATCATTATTGCTGAAGACAATGATTATAATTTTATGGTCGCCGAAGGTTTTCTCATGAAATATTTGCCGAATTCTGTGCTCTATCGCGCGCACCACGGGGAAGAGTTGCTCTCCTTGATTCGGGAAGACGATTTTGATTTGATCATTACAGATGTCCGTATGCCCAAACTCGACGGAATTTCGGCCACCCGTATCTTAAGGGCGGAAGGAATTACAATTCCAATTATTGGATTATCGGCGAGTGTGCTGGAAGCTGAGACTGCGGCCTGTATCGCAGCGGGAATGGATACCTTCGTGCACAAGCCCATACAGGAGCAAACCCTTTTGAGCGCCATTTGGCAATGCATCGGCGCAACTATTCCAGAGCCGAAAGCACAAGAAGATGACGGTGCAATGAAAGAAAGGGTTCAAGCTTATTTATTCCAACGTTTGCCGCAGCTTCGCCGGGCAGCAGAAAATAAGGATTTGGAAAAAATCAAAGATATCTTGCATCAAATCCGTCCGCAAGCTGTACAGTTCGGATTACGAGATATGGATCATCAATTCTTGAAAATCGATACTGCCCCTGCTTTAAATCTGGACGTTCAACGATGGGTTGAAGAAATAGAAAAAACCATTCAATCGGCTGTTGATGGCTATAAACACAATTGGGAATAGATGGCGATAAACTGCGTAATAATCGACGACGATCGGTGGGTAATTGAAGAACTGAAGCTTCTCTTAAACCGCCTGTCTGAATCTGAGATTAACATCGTGGCGGCTTTCGATTCTCCTTCCGAAGGACTTGAATTTCTCTCCAATCAGCCGGTCGATCTGCTTTTCCTCGATATCCGAATGCCGGACATGAATGGGTTTGAATTGCTTGATCGCATCCCAACACTCTCGAGCGAAGTTATTTTCATAACATCTTACGACGAATTCGCCATTCGCGCCATTAAATACAGCGCCTTAGACTATATCCTAAAACCCGTGCAACTCTCCGATTTGGAAGAAGCCGTAAATCGGTATCAGAGCAAAATCGAGAAGATAGATTTGAAGGGTCGGCTCAGCAGTTTGCAGTTGAATTTAAAGTCCAGGAAAATAGTGGATATGCGCCTCGTTATCCCAACAAAGCAAGGCGATCATCATTTCGCCATCCCTGATATTGTACGCTGCGAAGCCGACTCGAACTACACCGTCATTCACTCGCATTCGAAACGCAAATTTTTGGCTTCCAAAACCTTGGGAGAGCTCGAAGAGCTTTTGCAGAAAGAAGCCTTTATTCGCATACACAAATCGCATATGATCAACCGAACCTTTATTTCCAACATCACGGCCGACGGTAAAATCCTACTCACCAATGGCGAAACGGTTCCAATCAGCCGGCGAAGATGGAGTGAGGTGAAGCGGGCTTTGGGTTCAGATACAAGAACCTAGATTGACCTACTATTTGAGCTTCATTGTTTCCATTTTTCGCGCAGCCACCAACGAAATCAGTGAATATGAGCAGAGAGCACACTTTCTTAAAATTGGATTTCAAAAAACATTTTCTAGTTTTAGAAACCCAATTAATTAAGATGTCCGTCTCGAGTTTACATCTGCCTTTTCAAATTCAGAATTTAGAATTCTCCATTCTCCACTTTCTCTGGATTCCTATCGGGTATCTATTTCAAAGTCATGAGTTCGATTTTGGAAACATATCCTATTTGTACTGCCGCCGTAAACCGGCCAAACAAAAGCAGTCCGCTCAATGAGCTCTATATTGTACATATCGTTCAAAACAGCAATGGATTTTCCGCGGTTCTGATGCAGGCCCGAACGCACTACTCAATTCGTTATAAAATTAGGCGGAAAGGGAAGCAGTATAAGCTGGTGGACTATTCCGCAGGCATTTTTTGATTTGACCGGTTTCTATAAAGTACATAGTTCCAAAATTCCCCAGAATGGTGGATAACCCGTTTCAATCGGAGCCACCTATTTCGATCAATGCATGCCAGTGATTCCGGTTCAAACCGTGCCAGTAAATCCATCTGAATACCTTTTCATTTCGGTTCTAACAGTGCCATTATTCCGGTTCAATTGGTGCCAGCTACTGCCCTGCATCCATTCCCCAACTGAAAAACAGCTCAGACGACTCCACTACCACAAATCCTTACCAATCAATACAGCACCACCCGCCTGCTCATTTTCGCGAAAGTGGACGTCACATGCACGATATACACGCCGGCTGGCAATGCGCCCACGTCTATGATAGTCGAATTGTGGCTAAGCTTGCCTGCATGCACTTGCTGCCCCATGCCGTTTACCAGGCGGTAATCGGCCCCATGTGCCGCTTCGGGATGGGAGAGGCTGAAAGACAGGTGG
>JBBQFC010000099.1:0-6677 GCA_038321615.1 Flavobacteriales bacterium
TTTTTTTCTCAACGTTAAAATCCCGATTAATATCGGGACGCTATGCCGCCCGAGGCCTACGCACTAGCGTATATTCGATCTGGAAAGATCGCTTTCACTGATGACACAAGCTTGGAGACTATTCTTGTTTTACAAATTATTTATCAAACAAAGAATGCTCCGTCCCGCAGTCGGGAAGCAAGAATGGCTCTGGAGGAGCCATAACGAATTCCTACAAGAAGTAGCCGCGGGTTTTTGGTAAAGTGCTGTTCGTTTCGAGACGAAGTCTCTAAATGTTCGACGATCCATCGAGTGAAATGCTGGCCAAAAAGCTGTCGGTGATGGTGCGCTTAAAAGCAATAAGAATAGGCGCACCAACTTCCTTAGGAATTCAGGAGACCTTTTGCAGCCCTTTTGGGTCTTTCCAAAAGGGCGGAGAGAAAATCTGCGAGACGCGATCAATCTGGAATTGTAATCTATAATCGTCCGACAACATCCACTTGCCATCTCGAAGGTTAATTGGGCTTAAACCCAATTCGGGTCTCGATACAATTTTTGAATCCGCGCTGCTCCTTCAAAAATCACTCGACCTGACTGAATAAAGCAATAAGAATAAGCGCACCAACTTTCTTAGGAATTTAAGATACCTTTTGCAGCCCTTTTGGGTCTTTCCAAAAGGGCGAAAGAAAATCCTTCGGGACGAAATTTCTGATCGTTTAGTATTCGAATCCGGAGAGAAAGACCAACTTCCTTAGGAATTTAAGAAAGCTTTTTATGGGCAGGTGTTCGCGTTCAGACCCGATGGCTATCGGGTTGAGCTCAAGCAGAGCCTTCCAGTTGGCTCTTTCCAAAAATGCGAAAAAAAATCCTTCGGGACGAAATTGAAATCCTTGAATAGTCAAAATTCGTTTGGACATCATAAACTATGAATGCCAGATCACTTTCGTACGTTCGGGTCGCATCACCTTCTCGACTGTTTTCGACTGTTCTCGACTCCGCTCGGCGACCGCCGCTCGATATCTATCCCTGGTTACCAATCGCCCTGACTTCCTATTTTCACCACTAGTTATTGACTTCCCAAGCTTCTGCTGTAACCTTACGCATCACTTTCCCCGTTGGGGTGCGCGCAAAAGCCTGGATGAGCGCCACTTTTTTTGGTTTTTCGTAGGGATGAATCCAAGCGGAATCGGGTAGAATGGGTGGCAAATCTCCTTCAACGAAAAGCACTACCTGCTGGCCGAGATATGGATCGGGTACACCGAAAAGGAAAAAAGGGGTTTGAATAAATGCTGCCAATCGCTGTTCGATCGGTTCGGGATGAATCTTAACGCCGCCGGAATTGATAAGGAAGTCGGCGCGGCCGATCCAGGTGAAGCAATCGCCATGAAGCTCCACCACGTCATTGGTTTCGAGCCAGCCATTAATAATACCCGGCCACGATACTTCAAGCCGTCCGTTTTCGCCCGTTCGCAAAGCCACCCCTTCGAGTGCCTGATAATACGGCGTGGTCTGGCTTTCGCTAAGTGGCGCGATGGCAAAATGCGAAAGGGTTTCGGCCATTCCAAAACTCGCAAATACGCGCGTTGCTCCCAATTGGCTCATTTGCACAGATCGAAGATTCGGTGACCCTCCACCGATGAGTATTTGCGAAACACGGCGCAATTTCTCCGGCGATACCTCCCAGATACGTTGAAATTGATAAGGGCTGAGCGGGGCAAAGTCGTATTGCTCACCATCGGCGATAGGCTGCGCGGAGGGTGCTTCTACTTCGAGCTGGTAGCCGCCCACTATGGCTCTGGCCACCATCATTTTTCCGGCTATAAAAGCAAGCGATAGGGGCAAAAGCGCACGGGTAGTTGGCAGTAAGCCGAAATACCGATTGGTAGCTTCGGCACTTTGAATTAGAGATGCTTTTGGAAATACCCAAGTCTTAGGCCTACCCGTTGAGCCCGATGTTTGCACTTCGATGGTAGGCGATAAATCGAAAAGTTGGGCGGCAAATTCCAAAGCCTGCCGCACCACGGGAGCTTGCCAGGCGATGTAGCTAGGCTGGAGATCACTTTTTTGGTGCCAAAGCCCATTGAGCCAAACTCCGGTGTAGGCGTCAAAAACCGACATAGTCCGAAGGTATTTCCCAATTTAATTCGCGGTTGTAATAAAGGTGATTACTCCGTATTTCAAGCGGACTCCCAATATTGTTGGTATAGAGCATGCCGGTGCCCAGCCCTTGCGGAAGCGACGGGTTTTTGCTCGACGTGTATTGGGCGATGGCATTGAGACCGACATTTGATTCCAAAGCCGAAGTGATCCACCAATAGGCTCCGTGCGCGTCGGCGATGGAGATCCATTCATCGCAAGCCGCAAAGCCACCGAGCAAGCTTGGTTTCATCACCAAGGCTTGGGGCTTTATTTCAGAAATCAAAGCCCTTTTTTGCGACAAAGTTTGGGCGGTAATAAGCTCTTCGTCGAGCGCAATGGCTAGAGGGCTATCCGCGCAGAGCGCCGCCATAGCTTCCCATTGGCCTTGGCGGATGGGTTGCTCAATGGATTCTACGTTTAATCGAGCCAGTTCTGCTAATCTGCGGGGTGCATCTTTTGCCGAAAAGGCGCCATTTGCGTCTACCCGAATAGCTAAATCAGTAGCTCTGTAGAGCTTGCGGATATAGCCGATGAGGGCCAACTCTTCGCCGAAGTCGATGGCTCCGATCTTGAGTTTAATGCAGGTATATCCGGCGCGTATTTTTTGATCGATCTCGGCACGCATTTCATCCTTATTTCCCATCCACACCAAGCCATTTATTTCAATTCCTTCGCCCTTTCCGGAAAAGGTATTCGCAATAATGGTTGCTTTGGATCGACTTTTCAATTCGGCGAAAGCCATTTCCACCGCAAAGCGAATTGCTGGCCATTCCGAGAGATTGGGGATGCTTAACCCATCGGTGATGGCTGCCGCTACCTCATCGAGCTTTTGCCGAAAATCGGGACGATCATCGATAGATAATTTGGGTAGGAGTCCACATTCGCCCAGCGCGATATAGCCAGAATCCAAATCTTTAAGCGCGATGTAATAAGCGGGCTTATCATCGAGCCAACCGCGGGAGGTGCCACGAGGGCGATCAAATTTCAGCAGTCGAGAATGAATCCGGGCTTCGATCATGCGATGTTCATTCCGATGCCTAAGAGCAGCGCAAACAGCAAGGTGCCGATGGCGAGCTTCTTGAGTTCTTTATCCAATTCCGATTGCCGCGTATTGCGCATCACCGTCACCATGTTTTGAATGATTAAGGGGCAAATAACTAAAAACAGAAACTGATAAGGCGACTGGTAATGCATTATTACAAAGGCGGTACTTGCAAGTATGGCTCCAGCCAACAGACTGACGTGATAAATTTTCGCGCGGGCATAGCCCAGGCGCACTACCAGGGTGTGTTTACCGTGATTGCGGTCGTTTACTTCGTCGCGCATATTATTGAGATTTAGCACGGCCGTAGCAAGCAGCCCAATGGCTATTGCCGGAAGCAGTTCGTTGGGAGCTAGTTGGTTGGTATGTAGAAAGAACGTGCCCGACACCCCTACAATTCCGAAAAACAGAAAGACGGCCAGATCGCCCAAACCTCTATATCCGTAGGGCTTACTCCCGATGGTATAGCCCAGCGCGGCAAGGATGGCCAGTAAGCCAAAACCGAAGAAAAGGAGGGTTGGTTGCAAGCCGATTCGGTGAAAAGCTTCAGAGAGGAGCCATAGCCCCGACACGAAAGCCAATACTGCAAAGATGGCGATCGCTGTTTTCATCTGGCTTTTGGTAATGTTTCCGCTTTGGAGGCTGCGCTTCGGTCCCACGCGGTTATCGTTGTCCACACCGTTCACGAAATCACCAAAATCGTTGGCCAAATTGCTCAAAATCTGCAGGAAAAGTGTAGTTGCAATTGCGGCGAGGGCGACCCGCATTGAAAACTGGCCTTTCCAAAGGGCTAATAAACTACCGAGTAGGATGCTCGAAAGCGCGAGAGGAAGAGTTCTTAATCGGAAGGCATGCAGCCAATCGGCCATGAGAATAATTTGGGGCAAAAATCGGAATAAAGTTTTTGATTGGTTTGAAAGAATTGTCGACGCGCTGATTGATTGTTTGGCTTTTGCCCTTTCGGCGCTGTATGTCATTTCGACCAACGTGAGAAATCTCGGGATTCTTTGCTGTTCTGTTCTCGACCGCCGCTCAAACATGGCGGCCGATACAGGCAGCGAGCGAATGTTTCAACGCGCGTCTCACCCTTGTGATTTACATTTCAATCCAAGGCCGGGACGGCCGGAACAGACGCACTCGCGGGACGCGAACGCGGGCGGGGGTCGAGTGATTTTTGAAGGAGCGGAGCGGATTCAAAAATTGTATCGAGCGGCGGTGTTCGAGTCGAGAACAGCCGAGATGATGAGCCGATTTCAATCTTCCTTCGAAAGACCAAATAACCAAAACCAATCAAAAATAAGTTTGAACGGCAAATTCAAATTGGTCCATGAAAATTTCCTTGACCTTCGATAGATTGTTCTGCTCGTAAAACAGGAGCATCGCCTTTTTGTAATGGATCGAATCGACGGTTCGGTAGGACAACGGACAATGGTCTTCACCCATCAGAATAGCATTGCTCACAATACGGGCTGTGCGCTTATTGCCGTCCATGAAGGGCTGGATATACGAAAGCAACACCAATGCCAGCAGGGCTTTTTCGAACACACTTTCTCTGCTATTGACGAGTATGCAAGTCAATTCCAGGGCTTCTATAATTTGAAAGTCCAATTCCAGAGGCGTATAATTCGTCCCCGAAATTCCCACCCTCCGTTTTCTGATGTTTCGATCGACTTCCAAATCCTTCATCAACATGCCGTGAATATCTTCAATCTTCGAAACACTTAGCGGGCGGACATAATCGGCTTGACCTAACAAAAAATCAATTGCATCCTTGTGATTCAGAAGCATCACAGCTTCATCCTTCGTTTTCCCGCTAGCCGTTTCTTTTTCTTTCAGCAGCCTTTCGGTTTCAAGCAAGCTATAGGTATTCCCTTCAATCTGAGACGATTTCCAACTTAGATCTATTGCCAAACGTTCGAATTCCCGTTGGTATTCCTTTTCCAACAGCTCTGAAATGTTTCGTTTAAATAACGCTTGATTGGTGATGAGTCGATCCATCTCAAGCTTGGTAAAAAGCTCAATTTTGGGCAAAATGATCCTTAGAAGAGAGAAGTTGAATTTCTCCCTAATCTTTCGCTCATCTATTTCTTTCCGAAAATAGGTGTCCAAATCAATATCCTGCACAACTTCATAAGCAAGCGAAATTCTGTATTTCGTCGCTCTGCCTTGGGCAAGCATTTCTAGATGATGCTTCGCGACTAACTTATTTAGCTGCCGTTTGAGCGTGGCAAAACTACCCTCAAAAGGAAGCCCTTCGAAAATTTCCTTTGAGCTTTGTTCTCCAGTATCCCGGAGGTACGCAATTAACTTTTCTTCGCGATGCTCCATCGTTACATCCTTTTGGCTCACAAAGAACGACAATTCAGCTCAGCTTAACGCCTAATTTGAGCCGATAATAATGAATATTTGAGCCGTAATTTGAGCTAGTGGTTGTGCACAATTCAATTTGAAATAGAAGATATAGATTGAATTTCAGTCCTTTGCGTTATTTCGACCAGCCGGATAAATCGCGAGATTCTTCACTCTCAATTGCAAAAGAAATTCTTCACGCGTCCCGATACAATTAAAAGGCCATCTCAGATTGCAAGATCACTTTTGACCGTCGGCCTTTTAATCACTCGACGTGACGGGATTAAGGGGTCTATTTTGAAAATCAACATTGAGTCAGGTCGAGTGATTTTTGAAGGAGCAGAGCGGATTCAAAAATTGTATCGAGACCCGCATTGAGTTTAAACCCAATTAATCTTCGAGATGGCAAGTCGATGTTATCGGACGATTATAGATTACGATTCAAGATTGATCGCATCTCGCAGATTTTCTTCCGCCCTTTTGGAAAGACCCAAAAGGGCAGCAAAAGGTCTCCTGAATTCCTAAGGAAGTTGGTGCGCTTATTCTTGTTGCTTTAGCGTCCCGATAGCTATCGGGGCCGACAGCTTTTTGGCCAGTATTTCACTCGATGGATCGTCGAACATTTAGAGACTTCGTTTCGAAACGAACACCACTAAACCAAAAACCCGCGGCTACTTCTTGTAGGAATTCGTTATGGCTCCTTCAGAGCCATTCTTGCGTCCCGACGGCGGGATGGATCATTCCTTGTTTGATAAATAATTCGTAAAACGAGAAGAATTCTCAAGCTTCAAGCGGCAGTGAGCTTAGTATTTCAAGGCGCTGTCGGAGCAAGTGCTATAGCCTTTTTCTGGTGTTTGCAGTATTCTAGCAGCGGTGTTCGCGGCGTTCAAACGGCAGTCATCGAGCGGAGTCAAGAACAGTCAGGAACCGTCAAGAACAATTAAGAACAGCGAACCTGTGATAGCTGTGAAAAAACCCGCGGCAGAAGAACAGTGCGAAGCCTTCAAGCCGCGATTTTCTTTAAATGAAAGATCAAGCGTATATAGCTAAGTTTGCTTAGTTTCGAGGGATGGATATCTGGGATATCATCCTCACCATCATCTACCTTCCTCTTTGCTTGTTTATTGGAAAACAAATCCAAAACCGGCACCGTAACAATCCGCTTTAT
>JBBQFC010000100.1:0-6504 GCA_038321615.1 Flavobacteriales bacterium
GAACAATGACTCTTCCGTCCTTTTCTTTATAATAGATTCGATAGCCTTGTGCAAAATTTACGCGTGGCTCGCTAATTCCGTCGCAGTCTTGTTTGCAGTCGGCAAAATGTTCATCGTTTTCTATTTTTCGAATTCTGAAGAATCTTTTGGCCTTGGCTTTTAAGTCTTTCAGTTTTCTAAGCCATTTATCAAATTCAGGGCTTTTCTCAATAAAAAACATAAGCACTGTATCTACTTAGATACTGAGTTGCATAATTTTCTAAATGTTTTTAGTTCAGAATGAGCTTTTGGCAAAGCGGACTTTATTGCTCCACAACTGGCTGTTATCCTAGATAAATAACACCCTATTTCACCCGATTATTGATCCTTTAGAGAGTCGCCAGCCTTTGTGGGTATTTCGATGGTATTTGCGTTAATGTTCTCAGGCAGATCATCGGTCGTCAGTCGCACGGTGAACTCTTTTTCTGATCCATAAAGTTTGATTTCTTGAATATCGGCAGGGAGATAATAGCCGTTTTCTTCGAGTGCTTCTTTCACATTGCGCACTACATTACCTTTTGTAATAAGCGCTTGCCGGCGAAAATCTTTGGTGTCCACCCAAAAGAATACTTTGAGATTTACGGTACTGGTTGCCAGTTCTTCCTCGACCACAAAATTCTCGTGCTCCACGTCTTGAATCACCAATGGTTCCATCGACAGGGCTTTCATAATCGTGCTCTTCGCCCCTTCGATATTATCTTCGTAAGCAATACCGATTATAAAATCCCAACGGAAAAAACCATCTTCGGTGTAATTGGTAACGGGCTTGGTGAGCACGTCGCTGTTGGGAATGTAAATATCCCTTCCATCGAAGGTTTTAATCTTGGTATAGCGGAACTCCAAAGCTTTCACCTTTCCAAAAACGTCTTCGATTTTTACAGTGTCGTCCACGTCGAAGGGCCGGTTGAAGGCCAGAATCACCCCGGCGATAAAATTTTCGCCAATGTCTTTAAATGCAAATCCGAGAATGACAGCCGAGGCTCCTGCAGCAGTTAACAGACCCGTTGCAATACCACCCAAACCAGCCGCTCGCAATGCGATCATGGAGGCAAGAACGATCACCACAATTTTTACGGCCTTCCCCAAAAATCTGCTCATCAGCGGATCTTTCGTTTTCTTCCCAATTCGCGACTTCGCGAAACTACTGATCCAACCGCCTACAAGAACGCCAAGAATTATAATGACCAGACCGAGACCAATACCCGGGAGCATTGCGATAAACTGTTGAAAAAATTGCTCAAAAGCGTCAATGGCATTTTTGGTAATAGATTCCGATTCGTCCATAGTTTCTAAAATTAAGAAAGGCAATCAATTCTGAGATTGATTCTCTTTGGCCTTTAAAATCAAGGAAAGAGATGCTTTTACTGCAGAAAAGATTCATAACTTTCTCATCTCCGAATAAGCCAGGTCGGGCATAAATTATACCGATCTTTATTTCAGCTCAAACGTCCCCTTTAAATCCGCATCAGAATTTCCACCCACGAAAACTTCAAAGGTGCCGGGCTCGGCCTTGAACTCCATGCTGTGCGTATAAAAAGCCAAATCAGTTGCAGAAAGCGTGAAACTTACCGATTTTGATTCGCCGGGATTGAGGTAAATCTTTTCAAAACCCTTTAGCTCCCGTACGGGCCGGGTAACGCTGGCAACCAAGTCTTTCACATAGAGCTGCACCACTTCTTCGCCTGCAACTTTTCCGGTATTGGTCACAGTTACGGTTACCGATAATTTTTCGGCCATTCCGATTTCTGCTTGCGATACTTTCAAATCGCTGTAAGCAAAGGTGGTATAGCTCAATCCGTAGCCGAATGGGTATAGCGGCGTGTTGGGAACATCAATGTATTTTGACGTGTATTTTTGATTCAAATCTACCGGGCGACCGACATTTTTGGTATTGTAGAAAATAGGGACTTGACCGACATTTCTCGGGAAGGTCATGGTTAATTTTCCAGCCGGATTGTAATCGCCAAAAAGCACCTGCGCAACAGCTGTGCCGTGCATAGTTCCCAATTGCCAAGTATTTAATATAGCCAAAACCGATTGATCGAGAGCCGATAAATCGAGTGGACGACCCGCAGCTATTAGCGCCACAACGGGTTTGCCGGTGGCCAACATAGCTGCTACCAGTGCTTCTTGCGGTCCAGGCAGCCGGATATCGCTTCTGCTCGCAGCCTCACCGCTTTGTTCGTAGTTTTCGCCGAGAGCCAAAATTACTACATCGGCTTCCGAAGCCAGTTTCCGAGCAGCGGCAAAACCACTCGTGTCATTACCAATAAAGCCGCTGCCCTGCGCATAGGTAACACTGGCATTGGGTAATGCTTTCTTGATTCCTGCGAGCACCGTTATTACGTCGACTTCCATTCCCGAAGCGTGCCAGGAACCAAGTACATCGAGTTGATTATCGCCCATCGGACCAATTACGGCTATGTTCTTAATCGATTTGGCCAACGGCAAAATGGGAGCCCCGTTTACTGGCTCGTTCTTAAATAGTACGATGGATCGCTTGCCTGCGTTGAGGGCATGATCTTTCATTTCTTGCGATCCCACGTGCATTTTCTCTCTTTTCTCATCCAAATACAGGTAAGGATTCGAGAAAAGACCGGCCTTCCATTTCATTTCGAGAATACGGCGCACGGCTTGATCAACTTGAGCTTCCGTGATTTTTCCTTCTCCGATCGATTGCCTGATGAAGCGATTAAACACGCTCCCTTCCATATCCATGTCAACGCCAGCGCTCAGGGCCAATTCCCCAGCCGATTTAAGATCGGGGACCACGCCAAAGGGTACCATTTCGTTGATAGCGGTATAATCGGTAACCACAAAGCCCTTAAAACCCCACTCCTTGCGGAGAATCTCCGTCAGGAGCCACGCGCTTCCGGACGCCGGAAGTCCATCTACTTCGTTGAAGGCAGTCATTACCGTAGCGGCTCCGGCATCGATAGCCGCTTTATAAGGCGGCAGGTAAAACTCGCGAAGGGTGCGCTCCGTCATATCTACTGTGCCATAATCGCGGCCTGCAAGGGGTGCTCCGTATGCAGCAAAATGTTTCACACAGGCCATAATCGTAAACGGATTGGATAAGCTTTCGCCTTGGTATCCCTGCACTTTGGCGACGGCTACTTTACTCCCGAGATAGGTGTCTTCTCCTGCTCCTTCCATCACCCGGCCCCAGCGCGGATCGCGGGCAATATCGACCATGGGGTTGAAGGTCCAGTTCAAACCGCTAGCGGACGCTTCTTTAGCCGAAAGGCGAGCGGACGCTTTGATTATTTCCAAATCCCAGGAAGAAGCTTCACCAAGCGGGATAGGAAAAATTGTTTGATGTCCATGAATTACATCGTATCCAAAAAGCAAAGGAATGCCCAATCGGGTTTCCTTCACGGCAATGTCTTGCAGACTGCGGACATATTTCACCCCGTGTGCGTTGAATAAAGCCCCTACTCTACCTTCCTTCAATTCTTGAGTCGATGTGGGATTAAGACTTGGTCCCGTTACATCCCAACCGCTGGTGTAGAGTGTAAGCTGTCCAATCTTCTCATCGAGCGTCATCTTTGCAATTAGGGCATCGATAAATTCTTTTTCGTTTTGAGTAATAGGCATGGACGTTTTCGCCTTCTGAGCCATTCCCGGAAAGGAGATGAAAAGGATAGCAGCGGCAATGCAGATGGGTTTAATCATGGTTTAGTGCGTGTTTGAGAGTGGGAAAAGAGCCATTTCAAAAGTTCGGTTTCGGCAAATGCAGAATCCCAGCTATTGTGATTGGCTTGGGGGTAAATGGTAAAGATAGGGTCGCCGCCGGCGGCACTAATGGCTTCACTCATTGCGATGGAATAATCGATTAGTACCACATCGTCCTTGGCACCGTGAAATATCCAAAAGGGAGTGTTCCTTGCATACCGCACTGCAGCTTCTGCATTTCCGCCTCCGCAAATAGCAAAGGCCGCTGCGAATAAATCCGGATTTCCGGCAACCAGATTATAAGTTCCCATTCCGCCCATAGAAAGGCCACCCACGTAAATTCTGCGTTCGTCTATTTCACCGGTTGCGATTAAGGAGTCAATCATCAAATCGACCAAATGCAGCGGCGAATTTGGAAGTAGATCCTTTTCAAAATGAAAGACCCTGCCATTTTCATTGGTTTCGATTTGACCGTTTGGCCAAAAGGCATCTTCCCTGCACTGCGGGAAAATAACGAGTGCCGGGTATTGCTCGATGCTATCGCTAAACAGTTCACTTCCATGCGTCAATTGTCTTTGATTATCGGCACCGCGCTCGCCGGCACCATGTAAAAAGATGACTAAGGGAAGTTTTTGACCTTGAAGGCCCTCCGGCTTCAAGAATCGATACGGAAGGACCTGGCCTTGGTATTGAAATTGGCCTGCATCGTATGGCTGTGCCTGCAAGCAAAAACCGAAACAGAGCATGGAAAAAACGGCGAGAAAAAATTTATTCATAAGAGAAATCCAATTTAGTTAATCCGCTTTGCACTTCGGGTGCGCCCATAAATAATTTCCAGATAAATCCGGTGCGATAATTCTCGATCATTACTGGTATGGGGCCCTGATCTATAGCCAGATATCGCGGCGTAAACCAATGATTTGCTTCGCTAAAAGCATCGTACGGGCCGTACACACCTATGAGGCTATCGCGCTCAGGCTGATACATATAACGAAGAAAAGCCATGCTTTCTTGAGGCGTATAAGGCATAGAAGAGAGCGCCGCTGTGGGAGAAATTACGCCCAAATCGCGACCGGGCTGGTGCCCAGCATAACCCTTAATACTATAACTCGAAGTGAGACCCCAGCAATCGGCGCCATAGCCTGCGAAATTCTTTGGATTGTCCACGCAGTAGCGATAGTGTGCTAAAGCGTGGTTTCTATTCAACTGCCAATAATCGCCATACGCATCCTTCAGGCCAGTGGGGTTCAGACCTAAGTAGGAATAATGTGCCCAAAAAAGCGGACCTACCGGATCGTCGCTCGTTTCGTAATGGTCGAGAATCAAAGGGAGATCGTAAAAGGTACGATCCGTTTTAATTGCACCGCTGCGCGCCCAGCCTTCGTCGTACACTTCCTTAGAAATAGCGTGTGTTGGCGAGGCAGCCGCCAGCACGTACATGATCAAACACTCGTTGTAGCCGCCAACAGGGAAGTTCATTTCCCAGCCGTAATTGGGGCTCCAATGCCAATAGAGTACGTTTTTGCCTTGGGTATACCAGGCGAAATCAATGTCGTTCCACATTTTATCCAGACGCGAGGCCAAGGTTTTTTCAGCTTCATTCCCATTTTTAAAATACGCGCGAACGGCGATCAAACCCTGCGCAAGGAAGGCCGTTTCTACCAGATCGCCTCCATCATCCTTCTTGCTAAAAGGCTTAGTTTTTCCGGTTTCACCATCGAGCCAGTGGGGCCAAGCGCCGTGAAAGCGGTCGGCGGTTTCGAGAAAATCGGCCATCTTCTGAAAGCGCTCCAGCGCCTGTTGGCGGGTTATAAATCCCCGCTCCACTCCTACCAAGATTGCCATCATTCCAAAACCTGTTCCACCGGTGGTGACGATGTGCTGATCGTTTTGGGGGTAAATTCCATCCATGTGAATACGCTCACAGGCTAAGCCCGAATTTTGCTCTGCTCCTGTCCAGAAGTACCCGAAGGTTTGTTTCTGAACAAGGGTCAGGAGGGAATCGTCAGAAATGGCCGTAATCTCTTTAGTTTCCGGGCTGTTAGGTTCCGCAAGTCCTGGTCGGGAATTGCTACACGCCGCGATTACGAAAAAGAATAAAAACGGAAGGCTTGTGAGATTATTCATGAATTAAAAAGTTGGTCGGCATCGAAAGATTTTAGAAAAGTCACGTTCACTGCTGATGTGAGCGACATCAAAACTAAAGCTGACAACTTCTGAAAAACTTAGCGCTTGCTGTAAATTTTAGTAACATCTCGATTGAAATAAAGAGCTTCAAGGAATTGAAATTAATTGACAATTGTTGACTTTTAATGACCCGATGTGACCTGTATATGTTGATATGATTTCGCAATGGAGAAATCATGCTGTCTAATTCGAGAAGCCGAGTGCATCCATGCCCACTTCCACCTCCGGCGCCTGCATGAAGTAATTCCAAATCAAGCCCGTGCGGTGATTTTCTATCATTACTATAATGGGTCCTTGATCGATAGCCAAAAAGCTACCAGCCACCCAACCAGCGGTAAAATTATAAGCGTCGTAGAAACCGTATTCGCCCCAAATTTTATCGCCGATGGTGTAGTAGAAATAGTGCAAGGCTTCCATAGATTCTACCGGAGTATAAGGCATGCTTGAAAGCGCGGCGGTAGGCGTAATCACTCCTCTGTCGTTAGTAGGCGAATGGGCTGAGTAGCCCGTATTATTGTCGCTAGCGGTAAGGCCCCAACCGCCCGCGCCATAACCCACATAGTTATTGGGATTATTGATGCAGAATTGGCGATTGATTAGCGT
>JBBQFC010000101.1:0-6481 GCA_038321615.1 Flavobacteriales bacterium
GCGCTTCCCACTCGCTGCACTACCGCTCTCATGATCGATACGTTTCTGCTCCCGCGGTGTCAAAATACATTCCCAAATAACTGTTGTAGCGCGTCTGTGCGACTTGCCCAGTCTCCAGAGCCGCTTTTACCGCACACCCCGGCTCCTTGACGTGCAAACAATTGTAGAAATTGCAGTTGGGCAATAATGCTCTCATTTCTGGAAATAGCCCGGCCAAGTCGGCCTTATCTAAATCTACCAGGCCGAAACCACGAATTCCGGGGGTATCTACAATGTAACCACCAGAAGCTAATTCGTGCATTTCTGCAAAAGTGGTGGTATGCTTCCCTGTGCGATGCGCTTCAGAAACAGCTCCTACCCGAATATCTAAATTACTGTCGAGCGCGTTGACCAGGGTAGATTTACCAACTCCGGAATGGCCCGAAAGCAGCGATACTTTGCCAACGAGATTAGCTCGGATGGCGTCCACCCCCTCCCGCGTTTCGGCGGACGCCAAGAATACATGATAGCCGAGATCGGCATAAACAGAAGCAAAACCCAAAAGCTCCGATCGCTGGGAAGCGCTCAAAAGGTCTACTTTGTTGAAAATGATCGAAACCGGTATGTGAAATGCCTCAGCCGAAACGCAGAACCGATCGATAAAGGCTGGAAAAGTTACCGGCTCAAGAACGGTAGCCACCAGGATGGCTTGGTCGAGATTGGCTGCAATAATTTGACTTTGCTTCGATAGATTTACCGACTTGCGGAGGATGTAATTGCGGCGTTCTTCTATAGCGTCTATTGTGTAAGATCCCGATTCTCCTGCGATTTCGACCCAATCGCCCACCGCTACCGGATTGGTAGTGCGAATACCGCGCGTTCTGAATTTACCCGGCACACGAGCTTCTACCTGTTTTCCTTCGCCGACATCTATCAGATACCAGCTGCCTGTGCTTTTTATTACGCGCCCTCTCTGCATTGTGAATTGCGAAATTAATATAATCCGCTCCCTCGAAACTTTCATTGTGAACCGAGCACGACTGATATTCTTTAAATTCGCCCCCACATGTCAATCGAAGTTCAAGACGTCAAGAAATATTACGGGCACCAGGCGGCGCTCAACGGTGTCAATTTTTCAGTCAAAAAAGGAGAAGTGGTAGGTTTTCTGGGTCCGAATGGAGCCGGAAAGTCAACGATGATGAAGATAATAACCTGTTATCTCCCGCCGTCCAGCGGCAATGTGAGCGTAGCCGGTATCGACATTTACAAAGACCCACTGAAAATAAGAAAACAGGTAGGTTACCTTCCCGAAACGAACGCCCTCTACCCAGAAATGTACATTCGCGAATATCTCCGCTATGTGGCTGGATTATATCATTTGCCAAAAAAAAAGGAAAAGGTAGATGAAGTGATAGAGCAGGTAGGTCTTCAGCCCGAAGCCCATAAACAGATAGGCCAGCTCAGCAAAGGATACAGGCAACGGGTGGGCTTGGCGCAAGCCATAATCCACGATCCGGAGGTATTGATTCTCGATGAACCTACTTCGGGTCTCGACCCCAATCAACTCGATGATATTCGGAAACTGATTAAAAAGCTTGGGAAGGATAAAACAGTGCTGGTGAGCACACATATTATGCAAGAAGTTGAGGCCATGTGCAGCCGGGTTATCATTATCAAAAGCGGGAAATTAGTGGCCGACAGCCCCGTAAAAGAATTAACCGATGGCAATAATCGGGCGACGATTTTCCTGAAAGTATCCGCCCCTTTGCCTATCGAGCAGATTAAGGCCTTAGCGGGCGTAGAACGGGTCGAACTTGTTTCAAATTGTATGTACCGTATTGTGGCCGATGGATCGAAAGAAATCAACCCTGCTTTAAACCAAATAGCCCGATCGCAAGGCGTAAACGTAGAAGAACTGCGCAGGGAAGCCCGCAATTTGGAAAGCATATTCCGAAATCTCACCAAGTAATTTGGTATCTTTTATGGCATAAGAATTTTTCTAAATTTGTGCTGCTTTAGTGGAAGGATTTGGCCGATTGCAACCACGCTAAAAAATGCTAAATACCGCATCTCTGCCATTTCCCCTTCGGAGTGTAAAACTTTTCTAACCCGTACCTATGTCCTATTTATTCACTTCAGAATCGGTTTCTGAAGGCCATCCCGATAAAGTAGCCGATCAAATTTCGGATGCCATTCTTGATAATTTTCTAGCCTTCGATCACACCAGCAAGGTGGCGTGTGAGACTTTGGTAACAACCGGGCAAGTTTTTCTGGCTGGTGAGGTAAAATCAAACACGTATATTGATGTTCAAAGCATTGCCCGCGAAGTAATTAATAGAATAGGATATACCAAGAGCGAGTACATGTTCGATGGTAATTCCTGCGGTATTCTATCGGCCATACACGAGCAAAGCCCGGACATTAATCGCGGTGTGGAAGGCGATAACCCTGAAAGCCAAGGAGCTGGGGACCAAGGCATGATGTTTGGCTACGCCACCAATGAAACGGCCAATTATATGCCGCTGGCGCTCGATCTAAGCCACCGCATATTAATCGAGTTGGCTGCTATGCGTCGAGAAAATAAAGAGATTCTTTACCTCCGCCCCGATGCTAAAGCCCAGGTAACCATTTCTTATGGCGACGATCACAAGCCGCTTCGGATAAACACGATTGTAATAAGCACGCAGCACGACGATTTCGTCAAACCGGAGAGTAATCTGGCGGCGGCTCAAGATAAAGCAGATGAGCAAATGCTCGCCCAGATTCGGAAGGATTTGATTGAAAAGTTAATCCCTAGGGTGAAGTCCAGGATGAATACGTCTGTTCAAGCGCTCTTCGACACCAACATTACCTACCACATCAACCCTACAGGTAAGTTTGTGATAGGCGGCCCTCATGGGGATACCGGCCTTACCGGAAGAAAAATCATAGTTGATACTTACGGTGGAAAAGGCGCCCATGGAGGCGGAGCATTTAGTGGAAAGGATCCGAGCAAAGTAGACAGAAGTGCGGCTTATGCGGCACGCCATATCGCCAAGAATGCAGTTGCGGCTGGTATTGCCGACCAAATGTTGATTCAGGTATCTTACGCCATTGGCGTAGCAGAGCCGATGGGTGTGTTTGTAGATTGCTACGGCACTTCCAAAGTTAACTTCAGCGATGGAGAAATTGCAGAAGTCATCCAAAAACTTTTCGACCTTCGGCCTGCCGGGATTGAACAAAAATTAAAACTTCGATCACCTATCTATTCGGAAACTGCCGCCTATGGACACATGGGGCGCCAACATGAAATCAAAACAAAGATTTTCGAGCGCCGCGACGGGAAAAATATTGAGAAGAAAGAAATCGAAGTTGAGCTTTTCACTTGGGAAAAGCTAGATATGATTGAAGAGCTCAAAGAAGCCTTCCAACTTTCATAGCTCCTACTTATTTCGAAAGAAAATCTTAATCGGGATTCCCGTAAGGTTGAAGTTCTCCCGAAGCTTATTTTCCAAAAACCGTCGGTACGGTTCCTTTACGTACTGTGGCAAATTGCAGTAAAAAGCAAAGGCTGGCTTATGCGTTGGCAACTGCATTACGTATTTTATCTTCACGTATTTGCCCTTGTAGCCAGGAGGCGGCGTTTTTTCGAGAATAGGCTGCATTACTTCGTTCAGCTTTGAAGTAGGTATTTTTCCCCGCATGTTTTGATACACTTCCACGGCTGTTTCTACAGCCTTGTGAATGCGCTGCTTGGTCAATGCCGATATAAATAGAATTGGCACGTCGGTAAACGGAGCTATTTTTTTTCGGAGATCGTCTTCGAAAGCTTTTAACGTGCTCGTATCTTTCTCCACCAAGTCCCATTTATTAACGAGAATCACTACGCCCTTGCTATTTTTTTCAATGGTGTAAAATATGGTCAGGTCTTGCTTTTGAACGCCTTCTGTAGCATCAATCATCATAAAGCATACGTCGCTCTCCTCGATACTTCGCACAGATCGTAGCACCGAATAAAACTCAATATCGTCGGTAACCCTTGCGCGCTTTCGAATTCCCGCGGTATCGACCAAGAAGAAGTCGAAGCCAAAGGATTGATACCGCGTAAGAAGGGCGTCTCGGGTAGTTCCGGCAGCTTCGTTTACAATGTTTCGCTCTATTCCGAGCAGCGCATTAATGAACGAAGATTTTCCTGCGTTGGGCTTTCCGACCACGGCAAATTTTGGAATTGCAAGTTCTTCATCGGGCTCTTTGGATGGGAAGCTCGCTATCACGGCATCGAGCAGATCGCCGGTGCCACCTCCGCTCGCGGATGAAATACAATACACGTCGCCCATTCCGAAGGAATAAAACTCGCTGGCTTGGAGAATTCGATCATTGGTATCTACTTTATTCGCAACCACGAAGATAGGCTTGTCCGTTTTTCGCAAGAGGGCAGCCACCGCCTCATCGTGATCTGTAATTCCGGTAGCCACGTCGAGCACGAATAGGATAGCCGTGGACTCATCTATGGCCAGTTCCACCTGTTTTTTAATGTCGTTTTCGAAAACGTCGTCGCTTTGTAAGGTATAGCCACCGGTATCGATCACCGAATATTCGACCCCGATCCATTCGGCCTTGCCATAATGCCTATCGCGAGTCACACCACTGGTGGAATCTACTATGGCATCGCGCGACTCTGTGAGTCGGTTAAAAAGGGTCGATTTCCCAACGTTGGGTCTACCGACAATAGCTACAATGTTTGACATGTTATTGCTTATATCCGAATGCTTTTAATCTGCGCTCATTATTACGCCAATCTTCATCGACTTTCACGTGCATTTCCAAAAATACCTTTTGGTCGATGAAGGACTCAATTAATTTTCGGGACTCGGTCCCAACTTTTTTCAATTTTTCGCCTTTATGCCCTATCAAAATCCCTTTCTGGCTTTTGCGGGCAACGTAGATAACCGCTGAAATCCTTGTTATGGTTGGCTCCTCTACAAATGACTCGATTTCAACTTGTACGGAATAGGGTATTTCCTTTTGATAATTCTCAAGAATTCTTTCGCGAATTATTTCGGACACGAAGAAACGCACCGGTTTATCGGTCAAAGCGTCCTTTTCGTAATACGGAGGGCTCTCTGGAAGCATTTCGCGAATTGTACTCAGGAGATCTTCTACTCCAAAGTTATGCAGCGCCGAAATCGGAAATACCGATCCTTTGGCAAACAAGGCATTCAAAAGTTCACTCTGCCGAGTCAAATCTTCTTGATCGATTAGATCGATTTTATTTAGCACTACCAAAACAGGAGTCTCCGTTTTTTGAATAATCTGATCGAATCCGTAGAGCTCCAATTGTTTATCGCTGGCATCCACCAATAGAACGAGTATGTCGGCATCGCTGAAGGCTTGCTTCACAAAATGCATCATACTCACTTGCAATCCGTACTTCGGGTCCAAAATCCCAGGCGTATCGCTAAAGATCATTTGGGTGTCCTCCGTATTTACAATACCCAGTATGCGGTGACGCGTGGTTTGCGCTTTAGCCGTGATAATAGACAGGCGCTCTCCTACCAAGCGGTTCATCAACGTTGACTTGCCTGCATTGGCGCGACCAACGATATTGATAAATCCAGCTTTGTGGGACATTCAGAAAGATTTTGTGGTCAAAGAAACAAAATATATATTTGCAGTCCCAATTCGGGGTCGTAGCAATGGCTATGTTTAATGATTTTGAGGGGAGTCCAGATGACTGACGGAACATTCCCCCCTTTGGGAGGTCGTCACTTCGGGTTTGACCAACCACTAGTATTCAATCCGAAGGGATTGTCTTAAAAAACATTGCGGGGTGGAGCAGTTGGTAGCTCGTCGGGCTCATAACCCGAAGGTCGTCAGTTCGAGTCTGGCCCCCGCTACTACAGAAGGGATCGTATCATACGATCCCTTTTTATTTTGACAAATTCGCTGGTAGCTCGCCCACTGGGAGGTGGTCAGTTCGAGTCTGGCCCCCGATACTACAGAAGGAGGAGCAGAGTTTGCGGTCTTTCTTCTGATCTGGATTTTTGGATGAAGGACGGGATGTGTTTTGCGAATTCAAGGCCATTGCTTCACCCAATTGGTAGGTCTAGCCCTTTACAGTACCATGAGAAAATCATAAATTTAAAAAAGGGTCTGGTCTCTATGCAGACCCGACCCTTTAGCGGTTATTTTTTGGTTATCTAATTACTTCCCAATCATGAACTTGTCGATAACAACTTCGTTCGCTGTTGTTAATCGGTAGATGTATACACCATTTGGTAGGTAAGCACCTTCGAAGTCTACACGGTATTCTTGTCCGGCTTGCGCTTCCTGGTTGAAGAGGGTAGCTACATTGCGGCCATTCATATCGTACACTTCAAGCATGGTGCGACCTGTGTTAGCTGGTTCAAACACCACTTGCGATGGACCGCTTGTGGGGTTCGGGTAGCTCGTCAAGGTGCTGATAGCATTGTAGCCAGGTTGAGCTGCGATAGCCGCGAATAGTGGAGTAGCTCCACCGGTG
>JBBQFC010000102.1:0-6245 GCA_038321615.1 Flavobacteriales bacterium
AGTCGCCATCCCGATCGCTATCGGGGTTTTGCGACTGTTTTCTCAGCGGTTTTTGAGCGGGGGGTAGCTTTATGCCGCCATTGATTTTTGCTCCACTTTGTATCAAGACAAAGTGGAAGAGAAAGTCAAAATTTCGAATTAACGTATGAACCAAAAGCGTCAGTCTTGCTAGCGGACTTAACATCTCCAGATTCTTCGCTATCAATTGCAAACGGAGATTCTTCACGCGTCTCGATACAATTAAAAGGCCATTTGCGATTGCTATTTCACTTCAGATCGTCGGCCTTTTAATCACTCGACGTGACATGATTAAAGGGTCTATTTTGAAAAACAACACTCAGTCAGGTCGAGTGATTTTTGAAGGAGCAGAGCGGATTCAAAAATTGTATCGAGACCCGACCTGACGGGGATTACGAGGTATTATTGAAATAGGTAGCTCCAGCGCGGGTATTCTTCCATCCTGAATTATCGTCGGGTAGGAGCAAAGTGTCGAAAACTCGATTTCCATACTCTGATGTGCGAAACTGGATAGACATTTTTCGGGGATGGTAATTTCTGGATGTACCTTTAAAAAGTGCCCGATTACCGAAAATTAAAACGTCCTGCCTACGAGTTTTACCTTGACAAACGGAACTTCTATTACTTGAAGTTGGCCGATGGTCATGAATTTCAAATGGAAGATGTTGACACCATTGGGCAGTTTATTTTAGAGCATTGCGCCGCTGTGAAGCGACCCACTTTAATCGAATTGGCCTACGGCACCACCGTCTCAGAAGGGGTGCAGGAGTATCTGTCCGATGCCACCTATCGCTACTCTTCAGCCGATGCTTTCCTGATTTCCACTTTCGCACACCGCCTTATGGCCACCTTCTACCTTCGCCACTATAAACCGACGAATCCGACACGGGTTTTTCAAGATGTGTTTGATGCTTTGGATTGGATTGAATTGAAAATTCAGGCGTAACGCCTATCCGGAAGAAACGTACTCCCAAGTGGTCTGTCGAGCCGTGGTATTTACGCTGTTTGATCGGCGGCGTTCGAGCGTTGGTCATCGGGAACAGTTGAGATGAAGCAAGCCACGGGGTCTTAATTCGAAAGCGATTCCGCGCGCGCAACCAATCCAAAGTCAAAAGAAATCACAAATCAAAATCTATCGCTACGATTGGTTCGTTCGTACTTTTTAACATCTTAGACCTATAGCAATGCCCCACTTAACTATCAAAAACTCCAAAGAATCGACGGATATCAATCTTTTCTACGAAGACTACGGAAGTGGTCAACCGGTTATCCTCATTCATGGCTGGCCAGTAACGCACAACATGTGGTCAAAGCAAGTAGCTGCGATCGTAGAAGCAGGTTATCGCTGCATAGCCTATGACCGTCGAGGTTTTGGCGAATCATCGAAACCTTGGTCGCCTTACGATTACACCACTTTAGCTTCAGATTTAAAAGAAATAATAGATCAATTGCGGCTCACAGATAGCGTGCTCTGTGGCTTTTCAATGGGTGGTGGTGAGGTAGTGCGTTACCTTACAGACCACGGCGACTCGAAAGTTGCCAAAGCCATTTTGATTTCATCTATCATCCCGCTGGTACCAAAAAAGCCAGATAATCCAAAAGGAGTCCCTGTAGACGCACTTGAAGGGATGACCAAACAGATGAAAGCCGATTACCCGGGATTTCTGGAGGGCTTTAACAAAAACTTCTACAATTATGCCGACAATAAAGACACTGTCTCTGAAGCCATTCTACACTACGACTGGTCGCTTGCCATCATGGCTGCCACACACGCCGTATATGCCACAGCCGCGAGCTGGGCATCAACTGATTTTCGCCCGGAGCTTAAAAATGTGACCGTTCCCACGCTTATTGTCCATGGTGATGATGACCAAATTGTTCCAATAGGCACTGCCGGCGACCAAGCAGCCCAAGGAATCAAAGACAATACCTACAAGGTTTTCAAGAAGGCTCCACACGGACTTTTTATCACGCACGCCGAGGAACTAAATAAAGAGATCTTGCAATTTTTGGCTTCATAACCGGTAGGGATTTCGGTCATAAATAAGGTGCTCAGTTTGATAAATTGAGTTTAGTCGGATGGGGCGCAGCACGGCTTTCGAGTCGGATTGATTACATCTCATTAAAACCCTTATTTTTGACCCTATTTTACAGGTTTGAGCACATACCATAACGATTTAATTTTACGCGCCGCCCGCGGGGAATCAACCGAACGCACCCCGGTGTGGTTGATGCGTCAAGCTGGCCGAATTCTACCAGAATACCGAGCCATCCGAGAGCGCCTTTCGGGTTTTAAAGAGTTGGTGGAAACGCCAGAGCTAGCAGCCGAGGTAACCATTCAACCGGTTGATATTCTCGGTGTCGACGCGGCCATTATCTTTTCCGACATACTGGTCATCCCCGACGCGATGGGTTTGACTTATGAAATGATCGAGAAGAAGGGCCCCTTCTTTCCAAACACTATTCGCAGAAGGAAAGACCTGGAAAAAATTCATGTGATCGATGCCGACGAGCTCAGCTACGTTTACGATGCCATCCGACTTACTGTAAAAGGTCTCGACGGCCGCGTACCGCTTATTGGTTTTGCTGGCGCTCCCTTTACCATTTTATGCTATATGGTAGAAGGCCATGGTTCGAAGACCTTTTCGCTAGCGCGTAAAATGCTGGTTCAGGAACCCGATTTGGCGCATGCCCTTCTCGATAAAATCACCCGTTCTACCATTGTCTATCTCCGCGCGCAGGCCGAAGCAGGCGCAGCGATGCTCCAAATTTTTGACTCTTGGGCGGGAATACTAAGTACCGATCTATTTCGCGAATTTTCCCTGCCCTACATTGAGAAAATATGCAGAGCGATGCCCGAAGGCATCCCCTTAACTGTATTCGCAAAAGGCGCCAATTTTTCCCTTATGGAAATGGCCACCTTACCATGCGATACCCTAGGATTGGATTGGAATATTCCAGCCAAACTTGCCAAACAATGGGCTGGACCAGATAAAACCCTACAGGGCAATCTCGATCCAGCCGTGCTTTATGCAGATGGCACTGAAATTGTAAAGCGCACCAAAGCTATGCTCGATTCTTTTGGATCTCACCGCTATATTGCTAACTTGGGTCACGGAGTTTATCCAGATACAGACCCGCAAGCCGTCAAAATTTTTATTGAAACCGTTAAGGCCTACCATCATGCTGAAGTTTACTAAAATTGCCTTTTTTCTTATTTGTTCATTTTCTGCCTTCGCGCTATTTGCGCAAGACGAAGAAGAAGTAGGCGATACCGACCCCGATAATTTAGTGCCAAACGGGAGTTTTGAAAAAATTGGTGAAGGGCTCCGTCGCGCAGGTCAATTCGACTTGGTGGAGGACTGGTCGAACGCCAGCGAAGTCATTGGCGATGTATTTGCCTCCACCACCCGAAGTCAATATGTGGCAGTTCCAAAAAATTTATACGGCGACCAAACGCCCGCCGAAGGCGACAACTACGCCGGTATGGTAACCTATAGCTCACGAAGCAAGATTATGCGAAATTACCTCGGAGTGGAGCTCAAACAAAAGCTCAAAAAGGATAATCTTTACTGTATAAAATTCAAAATTTCGCTTGCCGAGCGTGCGCGTTATGCTTCGAATAATATCGGCGTGGTAATGAGCAAATCCAAAATTTCAGAAAAGACCACCACTTCCATATCCCGCAACGATGCCATCACCATAAACAGCAATGACGTGGTGAAGGAGCGCAATGGATGGTGGGAATATTGCAAGCGTTATGCTGCCAATGGTACTGAGCAATATCTTACGCTTGGCAACTTCTCAAGCGATGGAAGTACCACCAATGAATTGATGGAACTGCCATCGGAATTTACCGAAAAGGGATTCGAAAATATCGCTTACTACTACGTAGATCAAGTGGAAGTGCGCCGGATAGAAACCAATGGGAATTGCGATTGCGCCGACACCAAAATTCCAGATGCCGAATTAATTTATTCTTCAACCGTGCAAATAAGCGACGATATGACTGCCGCCGAGAAGTTCGAAGCTATCGATGCCTATTTCTACCAAGGTAGAAACGACTTGGTATCGGCAGCCCAACGCAGTGTAGATCGAATGGTGGAGCTTATGAAGGCCGATAACAAGACAAAAATCTTATTGACCGGACACAGCGATGCCCAGGAAGCAGAAAAGGCCAAGAGCGATGCGAAACTCGCGAAGCTGGATGTAGAGCGTGCAGAAAATGTCAAGAAATACCTGATAAGTCAGGGTATCGACGAAGGTCGGATTTCGGTAAAAGGTGTGGGCAATTCCCAGCCTGCATCTAAAATGTCCACGCCGATTTCCCTTGCGCGAAACCGCCGGGTAGGAGCCACGTTGCAGTAGCGCTTTCGGCAATATTGCCGATTAAACCTCGTTAGCCGAAAAGATTGAGATCAAAAATATACATCGGCATATCCGCGTGCATTCTGCTTTTCGCGAAAGGTGGGAATGGTCAAAATCTCATTCCCAATCCAGGGTTTGAAGAGCTATTTACCCAGCTCGACTACCAGTGGGTTCAGCCACAGGGGCCTTATTACCACTATGAACACGCCCATCAACGGTTGCCATTTGGAGCGCGCTCGGGCGAATTTTTCAACGGCATTTGCATGTATAATTTCGAGCCCAACGAATACCTGCACGTCAAGCTGCTCGAGCCATTAATTGACGGTCAACTTTACCGGTTTGAGGTGCAGGCACGCCTATTGCCATCCAAATGTTATGGAGCCGACTTTCAAAATTATGTAGGAGTAAATTTTGGTGCCGAACGTATTAGCACCCATATTCCCGGCGATCTTTTCCTGGAGCCACACCTGCGTTTGAAATTGCCCAAAGGCGAGCGAATGGAGTGGTTCACTTTGGTCGATACCTTCACGGCAAATGGCGGAGAAACCTATTTGACCCTTGGATTTTTTCCCAATTTACAAGGAATCGAACGCAAGGAAAAAGCACAAGAAGCTTTTATGGACGAACTGGAGCGGAAATACGCATCCCAAAAAGACACTACCCGCAAGGATATGGCCTGGCTCTACATGTCGCCCGATGATCAAAAGAAATACCTGAAAGACCAAAAAAAAGCAAAAAACAAAAGTCAAGGTTCATCACCGTCGAATCGCTACAAGCTTCCAGAAAATGGACGATCAAGCGATGAACTTCAGCAGAAGCCTGCCCAAAGGGAAAACATATCGGCAGAATTCAAAGTGCGGTATTACTTCGATGATTTTTGTTTGGCGGCCGTTCCCGAAGACGGAGGAGCTGTAGAATGTGCGCCCGAAACCCTGCCGGAACCCATCGAAGCCGGACGAACGATAAACCTGCGCAACGTATTTTTCGACACTGGCAATGCTGATCTCAAAGAAGAGTCGGAGCTACAACTCCAGGCGTTGTATGGGCTTTTTGAGCGTTTCCCCGAAATGCGCATACGCATTGAAGGCTATACTGATAATGTGGGCAAGGATGTCGATAATCTTGAGCTGAGTAAAGCGCGCGCAGAAGCCGTGCGCACTTGGTTGTACGAGCAGGGGGTATCTTCCGGGCAATTAGAAAGCGCAGGCTTTGGAGCTACCAACCCGATTGAAACCAATGATACCGAAGCGGGTAGAGCGCGAAATCGAAGGGTGGTTTTTACGATTTTGTCGCTTTAAACAATTCACCACCGATATGCTGCCACTCGCCATCGCTCATTAAACGCTTTTACGATTTTTGAATCCGCTCTGCTCCTTCAAAAATCACCCGAGCTTACAGGGAATATTGGCAATACCCCAAAATCCCCGTCACGTCGAGTGATTAAAAGGCCGACGGTCAAAAGTGATATAGCAATCGCAAATGGCCTTTTAATTGTATCGAGACGCGTAATAAATCAAAACCGGGTCTCGATACAATTTTTGAATCCGCTCTGCTCCTTCAAAAATCACTCGACCTGACCAAGCATATTAAAAATACCCCATAATTGCCGTCACGTCGAGTGATTAAAAGGCCAGCTATCTAAAGTGAAGTATCAATCTGAAGTGGCCTTTTAATTGTATCGAGACGCGTGAAGAATCTCGTGATTTTAAATCCGCTAGCAAGACTGACGCTTTTGGTTCATACGTAAATTCGAAATTTTGACTTTCTCTTCCACTTTGTCTTGATACAAAGTGGAGCAAAAATCAATGGCGGCATAAAGCTACCCCCCGCTCAAAAACCGCTGAGAAAACAGTCGCAAA
>JBBQFC010000103.1:0-6148 GCA_038321615.1 Flavobacteriales bacterium
ATTACCTTCAAATAAGCTTTGGAAAAGACCGATCAAGGGTTTTCCAGTTTTAATAATAAGGTAGCTGTGGGCTGTGTCGCCACCGAAAGGGGTAAACCCAGGCTTTCCGTAGAAAGCTTTTGAGATGGCGAGGTCTTTTAACCTGAAGACTGAGAATGCACCGAGCGTAATGATGGGCTTGCTTGGTGCATATCCGAAGAAAGGATAAACAGTTTGGCGCGCGGTATGCCGATAAGCTCAGCCAAATTTTACACGCCAGACAAAAAACAGGTGCCGGTAATAAAAGTGTAAACAGTCCGCGTATTGATATTTAATAGACTGATTGTCATATTATTGTATTTGAAATTTAGGCTTGTGCGAAGAACCGATTTTGAAATGAAACGAACATTGTGAAAATTTTTAGTCGAAATTAAATTTGCCGGAGAACAATAATTGTTAATTTCGGGTTTCACTTTGTTTAACTTTAACTCAAAAAAACATCAACATGAAATTAATTCTTCTTGACATTGTAACGATCCCGGTCAACGACCCAGTTGCGTTTACATTTTTCGTAGGCTTTATGGCTATGCTTGCGGCGTCTGTATTTTTCTTCTTCGAAAGAAGTCGCGTAAAAGGAAAATGGAAAACGTCCATGCTTGTTTCAGGGCTTATTACGGGTATAGCAGCCGTGCATTATTATTACATGCGCGACTATTATACCACTACGGGTGAAAACCCAACGGTTCTGCGCTATATCGACTGGACGCTGACCGTTCCGTTGATGTGTGTGGAGTTTTACCTCCTCACCAAAGCTGCTGGTGCAACGGTTTCCTTATTGTGGAAGCTTATCCTGGCTTCAGTGCTTATGCTGGTAGCAGGTTACTATGGTGAGGCTTTCACCGATGGATCTACCGGTCACTCAGTAACATGGGGTGTAATTTCAACTATTGGTTACGTTTACATCCTCTACACAACTTGGGTAGGTGAAGTGAAGCAATTGGCCGATAAGAGTGGAAATGCTACAGTAGTGCGTGGCGTGCGAACACTCGCTTGGTTCGTACTGGTAGGTTGGGCTATTTACCCAATCGGTTACATGTGTATGCCTGGTGGCTGGCTCAATGTTGGCCTTGGATGGGACTCTGCCAACGTAGATCTTTTCTACAACCTTGCAGATGCAGTCAACAAAATCGGATTTGGACTTGTAGTTTACAGCATTGCTCTAAGCGACGGTACAACTGATGATCTGGTAGCGGTTCGATAAAAATATTATTTAATGCTATAGAATCGCTCCCGTAATGCCATATTGCGGGAGCGATTTCTTTTTTACTCACACCCTCCGTTTTGAAAACTGTGCAGCCCGTCGAAGAAATTGCCTGTGATGCCATCTTTTTGGGCGCAGGAGGGGCGGGTTTATTGCTGCTCCATGAGCTTCATCAGAAGGGGTGGTTGGCCAATAGGAAAGTAGTAGTGGTTGAGCCAGATGCCAAAAACACCAATGATCGCACCTGGTGCTTTTGGAGCGATGGGAGCGATGCCTTAGGGCAACAGCATCAATCGCTTGTTTCGCATTCCTGGGAAAACGTGTTTAACGGTATAGATCGCACGGAGAGCTTATCGCCTTATCGCTACTCACAAATAAGGAGCGCCGATTTTTACGCGGCCATGAAAAAGCTTATAAACCCACACGTTGTTTGGCTTCCGCATCACTCCGATGTTGTCGAAGAGGCCGTTGGCGCATCAAAAGTTACAGTGCAAGGCAAGATTTATTCGGCGCCCCTGGTATTTGATTCCAGACCTTTTTCGGCGCAGGAGTTTCAACACCATACAGCTGGATCAGACACACTTTGGCAATCGTTTCATGGCTTCCGGGTGCAAACGAGTGAGCCTTTTACGGAGAATACGTGCACTCTAATGGATTTTGAAGTGCCTCAAGATGGAGCCACGCAGTTTGTGTACACTTTGCCGACAGGCGTCCGTGCAGGTCTTATTGAGGTAACCCGATTTGGTCAGGATATAATAAAGGCTGAAAACGCGGAGGCTATTTTGCACGAATATATCGGATCTCGCTACGGCGATTTTAGTATAATCGAAACGGAAGTGAGCCGAATACCCATGACCCTGGCCCTTAATTCCAAGGATCGGTGGCACCCTGCCGGGAAATCGCTAATTCCAATCGGAACGCGCGCGGGTGTGGTGAAAAGCACTACCGGTTACGCCTTCAAAAACATGGCCGATCATGCCGCTGTTATGGCCGATGCCATCCGGGCCAATGCTCCTATACCCACTGCCTATCATTCTTCAAGATTTGCTTTTTATGACCAGCTTCTTCTTAGAGTCTTAATCAGCCGCCCCGAATTGGGGAAACCAATTTTTCAGCAATTGTTTGATAAACAAAGCACCGCCACCGTACTGCGGTTTTTAGACGAAAAAACAACCCTTCGCCAAGACATTCGGATCTTATTAAGGTTACCCTATTTTCCTTTTTTACGAGCGCTATTGGCTGTTTCATTCGAAACGCTATTTCCAGAGGCCAGCAATTCATCGGGTCGGAGTACCTGGCTCTCTTTTCGGATAGCCATCTTAGCGGTGGTGCTTGCCATATTGCATGCGTTCCAGCCCGATCTTTTGAATTTAATCAGTCCCTGGCTGCTTTTAATAGGCCTTATTTTCCCCGGCATCCCCCACGGAGCCATCGACCATTGGATCGCATTAGATGGGAAAATGAATACCAAACGTGTTCTTAAATTTTCCCTTCGTTACATCGCGGTTATGTTGGCGGTTGGGTTACTGTGGTGGCTCATTCCCGTGGTAGGATTTACCCTTTTCATCGCTTATTCTGCGTGGCATTTTGGCGAAACCGATTTCCGCGATTGGAACGCATACACCCCGTTTCGCGCGGTGCTATGGGGTTCTGGCGTTCTGGGTACGATTTTATTTGGCCATTACACCAGTCTGGCGCCCTATATGGCTTGGTACCAGCTCGACGCCTACTATGGAGCTTTGGAAGCCTACCATTCCATCTTGCTATTCTCGTCCATCGCGGCAATGGGAATTTCTGGTTTGCTCATTCCCAAAAAAGCCTTCGGTTCTTGGCTTGCCACCGCACTGGTAGTGCTCGTTGGTCTCTACCTTCCATTATTGCTGGCTTTTGCCCTCTATTTTGTGGGTTGCCATAGTTTCCGGGGGTGGTTTCACCTGCGCGAAGGGCTGCGCACCAATACCGCTTCATTAATCCGCAAAGCGGCTCCTTTCACTTTGGGGGCTTGGCTACTCGGTATAGCGGTACTGCTTTCGGCTATCTATCTGGACTTGAACCTATCGAATTTCTGGCCCCTGATATTTGCATTTATCGCCGCTATCAGTGCTCCGCATGTCTGGATGATGCATGTGATGTATGGACGGGCTGCTAAATAGATCGCGTCTTGTCTGGGGGTTGTGGGGATAAATAAAATGGTAATCCTTCGGGAATTTCGGACCATAGGTTAAGTTGTAAAATACCAACTTTAAACCAGTGGAAATGATAAGAACGAGACGAAAATTTACGAACGCCTTCGATGCTAAAGTGGCCATCGAAACAGTGCGTGAGCGGCAGACCTTAGTGGAGCTCTACAAAGAATTTGAGCTACATACCAATTACATATCACCTTGAAAGCGGGAGTTTTTAAAGCATGCGGGTTTGACGTTTTTCGGCATGGCGAAGGTCGCTATTTCGAAGTTTTAAATTGCCTGCCCCAACAACCCCGAAGGGCTCACGATTACAATTGAAAATGAATCATTCATTTGTAAAGTTTCATTGAACCACTTAACCGCCAATTTTTTATTGGTGCTGTAAGCAATTTCTGGTTCTCTTCTCATTGTTGGATTTGCCCAATTTTATTCAGCGTTTTAGTCAGTTTGTCTGGTGTATTAGTTCCGATAAGCAATTTTTTACTGTCCGTAAATTCAAGTTGTAAACCTTTGTCGCCTGAAACATTAACTGCTGTTCCTTTTCCAAAAAATCCAAGTCGTAAACCCCATCCACCGTATTCTGAGAGTGGAGCGTATTGTCTAACAAATGATTTGGTCAGTCTGTCCCAAGTATAATGTTTGAACTTTAAGTGAAAAGGAAAAAAACGCACATAAATTCCATCTTCTCTAGTTGTCGTGTCAAGGCGAAAATTTACAAACAAAAGTGTTAAGATAATCGTGATGCCTGTTGCTATTATTAGTGCAGAGTTTCTCATCGGATTGTCGCCAAATTGTTCTCCACCGATTACTTGTTTGAATAAGCCAACGTTCCATGTATGATGTCGTAGTATCCCGCAGGGTGCGATGCACTATACATATTGTTAACTGCTTTTTTAAATGTTTAAGGTTTAATTTTTGACAAATCTACATACGAAACTTTTTCAATTTTTTCTTCCTTATTTTCATCTATGTATTTTACAGATGCTTTGTGATATGTATCATTTAATTCAATGATTTCGCCAGAAATTTGTTTTGGGTTTTGTCCGAAAAAATCAGATTTGATCCATGTTACTTTTTGTCCCATTTCAAATGTATGCTGTTCTACTTCTTCATTTTTACTATTTAATTTCGCTATAAAGTCTTCTTCAGTTATTGAGTTCAAATCAAGGTAAGATACTTTGGTTATTATTTCTTCTCCAAATGTATTTATGTATTTGATGGAAGCCTTATGGTAATTATGATCTAGTGACATTACCTCTCCAAATGCAGACATCTTATTGTCAGTCCAAATTACCTTGTCTCCTATGTTGAATTTATATTTTTCAACTTCTTTTTTAAACTCTTCCTGTTTTTCGAGATAGATTTCATCCGATAATGGGGTCAAATCCGTATAAGCCAACTTTTTGACTTTCTCTTCTTCAAAAATGTCAAAATACATTACGGAAGCTTCTCCATTAGATGATTGTAATTCGACCACAATTCCATAATTAACTTGATTACCCTGAATAAAGGAAACTTTTGAATCTATCGATACACCACCTCTAGAAACATCTAATCCTTTGAATCTAATTAAATCTACTTTGTCAAAGTCTGAGCTATGAAATACCATACCATTGAAGTAAGGATGTTTTTTCTTCGCTTTATTAATTGCTTTTTCGAATGATTCTTGCTGAGATCCTGTCCACGTAATTTTTACATCCACCGTTGCGATATAGTCATATTCATTGTAGGGTTCGGAATTTAGGAATATGTAAACACCGTAGATTTTTTTACCAACTTTTGCCAATGAATAGTCTGTTTCTGAAGTTTGACCAAATATGTTGATACTGGTCAATACAGCTAAAAGTGGAAGAAGTGTCAATGTTCTTAATTTCATTTTTTATTTTTTTGAATTGCAGTTAACGGTTGTGTTTCTGCAGTGGTGCGCTTCCGAAGCCGCGTCCCGTCCTACGAAACCAAACGTGGAACGAAGATAAAAACTTATAGCTTACACCTCACCGCACCATTGCAGAAACATTTTGTTGGCTGCTGGCGCGATTGTCAATCTACAGATTTACCAAACCTTAATTTCAAGTCGACCGAGTCAGATAGTCTGTCAACCAGTCTAAAGGGTCCGGTAACTATTAACGTATTGTCCTTTCGCCTAACGGAAATCAATTCTGTCCCAAACCAGTTACTGAATAATCGGTAATAACTCTTATTAGACTCTAAAGTAGTCTCAACTACACTTTTATATTTTATCGTAAGTCCGTCCTTCGTAAGAAATTCCATTGTCCATTCTTGAACATTTTCCAAGTCGTTTGGGTCGGCAATTACCAGTTGAAGTCGTCTTGTCCCGATGGTCAGGCCAATAGCAACCAAGATTGATGACATAATATTCCACCAGCCAAAGAGTTTTGGCTCTAATGTGTGAGGTGAAGTGAAAATATAGATAATCGCTCCTACCAACCAAAACGAAACTATTAGCAAAATCAAGTACTTGAAGTATGTGCCGAGTCTTGGTCTCAAATATGTCTTCTCTAATATCATATATCTAAAAGTTTAATTTACACCAATTTGTCGGGTTACGAGCGCTTGCAGCCAACGTTGGAGTTTATGACGGCTGCGGCCTTCGAAGCGCGTCTTTGTCCCACGTGGCCGAACGAAATTAAGAAAACTAAACTTCAATTTAACACGTCCCCCGCAGCTGGCATAAACTTTTTGTTGGCAGCTGGCACTCAGT
>JBBQFC010000104.1:0-6139 GCA_038321615.1 Flavobacteriales bacterium
ACCAAGAAATTTAACAAATAAAAATTGACCTGCTTGATTATTTACCAGGTTAGAAATTTGGATTCTTATAATCTGTGCAATTTTTTAATTTGAAGTAGATATTAGAACCCCGGGCTTTCTCCATTAGGTCGAAATGTCATACTGCTTAAAATTTGCGAAAGAAGAAGTTCGGGTTGTCTCCCGTTGGTCGAATTGGCATTTACAGTTCATGTCAAACAGTTCATGTCAAACAACTCGAAAAACAATCTTATGACCACTTAGCAACCTTCGCAGCCGTTTGTAAATATTCTATCCGGCACTCCAAGCGCTCTGGTTATTTTAGCCAAAATTTTAGTTATGATGCGTATTCCCTTCGCTCTCTTGGCGATCGTTTTATTTCAATTGGAAGGAGCAGGGCAAGCTTGGGATTTGCAGAAATGCATTGATTACGCGCTGGCAAATAACCTCACCGTGCAGCAAAGCGAATTGCAAATCGCACGAGCCGAAGAAAGTTATAATCAGAACCGGTACGATCTTTTGCCAAATCTCAATAGCCAGGTGAGCTATGGGTTTAACTTCGGTCAGCGGATTGACCCTTTCACCAATCAATTTGCCAATGATCGGGTAGCAACCGGAAACGTATTTCTGTCGTCGAATCTCGATATATTCAATGCCTTTTCGAAGCGCAATGCCATACGGCAAAGCCTTGAAGATATGCGTGCTACCGAGATGGACGTGGACAACCAAAAGAACGATGTTGCCCTGCGCATTTGTCTTTCTTACCTCACCATATTGCTCAATAAGGAAAATGTGGGAATTGCCGAACAACAGGTTGCGCTGAGTACATCACAGGTCAATCGCATTCGGATTTTGGTCGATGCGGGAGCCGAGCCGGAAGGTTCCTTTTTTGATGGAGATTCGCAATTAGCGCAAGAAGAACTAACCCTTGTGAATGCCGAGAACGCTCTACGGATCTCCCTGCTGGAAATGACCCAACTGCTCCAACTTACCCCCGGGCAGGCTTCGACATTCGACGTTGTAACCCCCGATCTCTCGGACGAAGGAGGGGAGGTGCTGCAAAATTCCGCTCAGGATATTTATACGCGTGCCCAAGTAGCCATGCCCGAGATCAAAGCCGCCGATTACCGCCGCACTTCTTCGCTGTACGCCTATCAATCGGCGAAAGGTCTGCTCTACCCAAACCTGAGTTTGAGCGGAAGCGTGGGTAGCGGATATTCTGGAGCCAATTCAATACAGGTCGGCGAAGGAACGAATATCGGCCCCCTTCCTATTGGCCAGGTTTTTTCTACAGGCCAGATCGTTACTACGATAGATGACCAAACATTTTTTAGTGGCAACGATTTTCAAACCAAAAAATTTGGTGATCAGCTGAACGACAACTTCAACCAAAACTTACAGCTCAATTTGCAAATTCCGATCTTCAATGGCAACAGTGCCAAAGCCAATGTAAATCGTGCTAAGATCAATCAACTCGACGCGGAGCTGAGCTATCAGCAGATTAGCAATCAACTTCGATTTGAAGTCGAGCAGGCCTACGCCGATGCCAAAGCAGCTATGAACAGTTATGTGGCGGCTCAGCGCGCAGTGCGATCGCTTGAAGAATCGTTTCGCTACGCGGAAATACGTTTCGAGCAACAGGTAATTAATACCGTTGATTTTAACAATATTAAAACCCAATATACCAATGCTCAAGCGAGTATGGCCAGAGCGAAATACGACTTTGTTTTCCGGACTAAAATCCTGGATTTCTACTTGGGAAAAGCCATTACGCTGTAAACTATTCAACCTGAGAAAACACCATTCATGAAACGCAAAACCATATTTTGGATAGTTGGAATCATTGTCCTTTTCGTAATTATCGCCAAGGTGGTTTCGGTGAGTCGTGCCGATGGCGCCCTACGGGTTACCGTAGCAAAGGCCGGTACGTCTGATATTGTTGAAACCGTTGTGGCAAACGGTAAAATCCAACCGGAAACTGAGGTAATTATCTCATCGGAAGTTTCCGGAAAAATTTTGGAGCTGCCTTTTAAAGAAGGTGCCCGGGTTAAAAAGGGCGATCTTTTGGTGCGCATCAATCCCGATTTGGCGCAAGCTGCGAGCGACCGCGCCGAAGCGGCCATGAATAATGCCCGGGCCAATCGCGCCACTTCCGATGCCCGATTACTTCAAGCAGAGGCTCAATTTCGCAACAGCGAATTGATCTACAAGCGCAATCAAAATCTCTTAAAGGAAGGAGCTATTTCACAGGCCGAATTCGATAACGTCCGCGCTACTTTCGAAAGCGCCGAAGCCGAAGTATTAGCGGCGCGCGAAAGTGTTAAGGCGGCTGGTTTCACGGTGCAATCATCGCAGGCATCGCTCAAGGAAGCACGCGATAGCTATAACCGCACCACGATTTACGCACCCATGGATGGTGTGATTTCGCGCCTGAGTATGGAAGTGGGCGAGCAGGTGGTGGGCGCCATGCAAATGACGGGAACCGAGATAATGCGCGTGGCCAATCTCGATGTGATGGAAGTGCTCACCGATGTGAACGAGAGCGATATTGTCCGTATTGGTTTTGGCGATACTTCCGAAGTGGAAGTCGATGCTTACCTAAATAGGACCTTCAAAGGCGTCGTTACCGAAATCGCCAATTCGGCGAAATCAACCGGTGCATCAGCCGACCAGGTTACGAGTTTTGAAGTGAAAATCCGGATTATTCCAGAGTCATACAGCGACGTGAACCAGAAAGCCGGCTCCGATCTTTCCCCGTTTCGGCCGGGGATGAATGCCACCGTAGAAATCATCACCGCCCGTAAAATTGGGGTGCTATCCGTACCGATCGAGAGTATTACCGCTCGAACCGATACCAGTACAGCTAAGGAACGGTCGGCGGTAGATCGCGTTATGGGCGAAGAAAAAGATGCGAATAGCGAGCCCATAACTTGTGTCTTCATTCACAACGCGGGCAGCGTTATACTTCGGGCGGTGACCACGGGCATCCAGGACGATGCGCGCATCGAAATTCTCTCCGGGCTTCAGGAAGGCGACGAGATTGTTTCCGGACCGTTTGATTTGGTATCGCAGAAATTAATGCCTGGCGATAAGGTGAAGGTGGTCGGCTCAGAAGAACTTTACAAGAAAGATTAGGTTTTGGCGCTCATTTTATGTCTGGAAACAGCGACCCATTCGTGCTCGGTAGCGCTCAGCGCGAACGGCAAAGTGGTAGCTTCCCGCCACGATCATTCCAGCGGTTATAGCCATGCCGAGAAGCTCCATGTTTTTGCCGAAGAAGTACTCGAAGGCCGGACATGGAAAGAGCTGGATGCTATCTCCGTTAGTGCCGGGCCGGGTTCTTACACCGGTCTGCGCATAGCAGTTTCGGCGGCTAAAGGCTACGCTTTTGCGCTCGATATACCCATTATTGCGGTGAACAGTTTACAAGCATTGGCTGTAAGGAGTGGTAAGCAATCGGGCTTGCTAATACCCATGATCGATGCCCGCCGCATGGAAGTATATGCCGCCGGCTTTTCAGAAAGTAAGCCCGTGTTCTCAACGCGCGCAGAGGTCTTAACCGCCCAGAGTTTTCCCGAAGCCAGCGCTTTCCAAGAAGTCTATTTCTTTGGCGACGGAGCCGAAAAAGCATTTGAAATATTGGCGCCACTCGGCTTTAAATTTATCGCCGATTTGAGAGCATCTGCTGAAGGGCAAGCACTTCTGGCGGAAGAAGCCTTCCAAGCCAGACGATTTGAGAATATCCGAAGTTTTGAACCTGTCTATTTGAAGGATGTGGTGGCGGGGAAGAAGGGACGGTAGTGTGCACCAAATAAGCCAAAAGCTGTAATCTGCACTTCAATTACCAATGATAACGCCTTACGGAAACGTCAAATAACCATACTTGGAGCTATAATTTTCTCTGGCTCGGATCAGGAATTTGTCATCGGAAATAGGGACAATAACAGAAGTATCTAAATCAAAATTGGTGAGCTCGGTAACGCCCTCCTCCGGATTTTCCATAGCTTTTGGTAATTCCTGCTTCTTCATAACTTCTCCTTTCGGAGAGATGGATTCCATGATTGGAAATCGATCGGTTTTACGATTAGAGTTAGGTTTCGGAAGTATTTCTCGGGTCTCATTATAGACAATCACCAAATTATTGCTCACCAATAAAGGCAGAACAGATAGATACGTTCCGTTGTCATTTCGGGTGTTAGGCTCATTCGTGTCGATACGGTGATACCAGTTTATCCTGCCATCTCCTCCATCTAGTCCTGCGATTAGGAAGCCATTGTTCAGGTAGGTATAATCTTTTGGTACATTGGTGGCCGAAACGTCAATCGCCCCCGATTTCTCAACGACCTGTTGTCGCTCCATTACCACGTATTGGCCGCTCTGCTCTCCCATAATGGCTTTTATCGAAAGATTGGATACAGCCGATTCGAAATCATTTCGATTGGAGTAATTCCATTTGCTGCCCGTCAATTTTGTAACCAACAAGGCATTTCCGGCGGCACCCGAATTGCGCCCACTTTGATCGATCGACATTCCGAATGTAGTCGAGCCATCAGCGCTTAACAGCGAAACCAAATAATATTCATTTTCAAGGAAATAGGCGTAGTTCTGAGTGATTTGATAATTATCGGCTTGTTTCAAACTATGTCTCTCCAAGACTTTTGCACCCTTTGCCCATACGTAAAGATCTGTCCAGGGCTTTTCCTTTTTTAAATCAACTACATTGGCGATGTATACTGTGCCATCATTGCCCACCTGGATCTGGTATAGCGGCCCGCGTTTTGCTTCGTAATCAAACGTATGGGTTACTTCCCCGAGTTTCTTGAAGTCTGCCCCGTAAAGCTCCACACTTACAGACTCCATAGTTTTCTTATCGAAGGAAGGTATCTTGAGAACGGCGATATGGCTGCCATCGGGACTCACAGCGGTGAGGAAATCGCCGTAATTGCTAAGTCCTTGTCCGGGAATACTCGAGAGCAACTGAAATTCGGAACGCACTCCGGTGTCGATGTTCACATCTTGCCAAAACAGCTCCTGCACTTTTTTATCCGTATTGTTTTCAGTCGAAAAGAATAGAAAGGAAGTTCCATTTTTTGGATACATGCTCAAATGTTTTTGGCTCGCCCTACCCATGGCTGGCTCAACAATACCAAGGTTCGAGGTCTTTTGAATTTCCAGATTTTTAGAATCAAACTTATCAGATGAAATCCGATAGTTAAATATGCCTAAATCGTACTTCGACTTGATTCGGTAGATGGCATCGGCTTCCATGTGGGTAACCCAAGCCCCTTCTTCGCTATCCGTAGTGAATGGAAAGCCCCAAGTAAATGTTTGGCCAAAGAGGATGATTGGGGTAAGAATAAAAGTCAGCACTACGATTAAGTTCTTCATGAAACAGGTATTACTTGTTTATAATTGTCTGCAAATTTGCTCTCTCATCTCGGCTCAGCCTTTTCGAGAATTTCAGTGATTTGTAACGACACTGGTTAGATGAGTATTCCATCTCAATACAGCGCGTATTAATTTTGACAATAGGACGTAGCACTCATCGTGAGCTTCATTGTCCATTATTACCGAACTGGTATTTTTTGGGACGTTAATCCAAAAAGGATTCGGCATATTATTTTCTGCAGCGCGTGTTATATTCTTCGATTACATCAAAAAGTTTGAAGAGGCCATAATCTTTTTCCTTGTTGCGCACTTTGGTGGCTAGTTCTTCATCATCGGCGATAAACTCCGACATATTCTTGGAAAAATTCAAGCTCAGTTTTTGATAATTCACAGCGCGTCCATCTTTCTCATAAATAGGAATGGTGCTCCACGTTCCGTCTGTTTCATTCAATTTAGTCATGATGTAGGTGTTGATGCATCCGGATTTGTCGATCAACAAAAAGTTCTGGCTTTTAAATGGTACGTCCTCATACTCCACACTTTTAAATTCTTTGCCGGCTACCTTATAGCCGTCCAGATCTTTTACGGCAAATTTTTGCTTTTTTCCAGCCACGTCTTTTTTAAAGATTACTTTCTCATGCCGTTCTCCATCACTCAAAAGTTGGATCAAGCCGATTTCTTTGGCGCCGTCGGGAAGGATTATATAACCTTCGTAGTATTCGTAAAGCACATGTTTTACTTCTTGCGCACTAAC
>JBBQFC010000105.1:0-6077 GCA_038321615.1 Flavobacteriales bacterium
AGTAAATCCGACACCTTTCGATCCGCTTCGCGTCTCGGGTGTTTTTGATTTTGGGATTATTTCATGATCCCAGGTCACCGACGTGCAGTGGATATAACACCTTTCGATCCGCTTCGCGTCTCGGGTGTTTTTGCCTCTAAATATGCGCTCAAGCGAGCTTGGCGCATATTTACAAGCAAAAACACCTCCGTGCATCGCACGAAGGTGTTCTATCAGAGTGATCCCGCTGGGATTCGAACCCAGGACCCATACATTAAAAGTGTATTGCTCTACCAGCTGAGCTACAGAATCAGTCGCCGAAAGCGGCTGCAAATATAAGGGCTATGTTTTATTCGACAAAGGTTTTTTTTGCCATCTCGAAACTTCATCCTACTCCGCTGTGCGACAGCGTTCGAAGGGTTTGTTGCGATCGAATAAATACCGGTAAGTCTTCATTTCGCGGTAGCGCTCCGCTCCTAAGTTTTCACAAACCTTAATCATCTTGGGATTAAAATCACCCACCCAAGTCATTACAATGGTTTGGTAGCTCTTGCCTACCAGCATTTCTCCGGCGCGAAAAATCAATGCGCCTTCTACTCCGCGGCGATGCCATTCACGCACCACACCGAAAACGATCCCGACCATCGTCTTCGGTGGGTGAAACGTTTTGTAATAGAGAAACTTAATTTTCCCCCACCAATTTAAGTTGCCATTCAAATACTTGAACAGCTCGTTTAGTTCCGGAATATTGATGAAAAACCCAATCGGCTTCGTTCCCGCAAAAGCAAAGTAAACAACGTTTTTATTGATAATCGGCTTGAGTGCTTTCATTACTTTAAGCGCACCTTCCATGGTCATGGCCTTGAAACCCGCATGGCCGCCCCACGCCCCATTGTACACTTCTAAGAAATACGCGGCTATCGTCTCAAGTTCAACTTCGTCCATATTGCGAACGGTGATTTTGTGAAGCTCAGAAAGCTGGTCCATTTTGCGCTTGAATACTTCTGGCATTGGTAGATGCACCAACCGCTTGTATAAGTATTGCTCGAAGTACACGCCAAAACCATATCGTTCAAAAAGAGTAGGGTAGTAGGCCGGGTTGTAGTTCATCGCATAGCTGTTGGGATCGGTAAAGTTCTTAGTCAGACAACCCCAAAACTGATTGCGCTCCCCGAAATTGATCGGACCATCCATCGCTTCCATACCCCGCTCGGCCAACCAAGCCTTGGCGGTATCAAAGATGAAGGCGGCGTGGCTTTGGCTATCAATGCACTCGAAAAATCCGATGCCACCGGTAGGCTGATCTTCAATCTGAGCGGTTTTCGGATTTATAAAGGCAGCAACTCTGCCAAAAGGCTGGCCGTCATTGTAAAACACCCAGCGCTCGGCCGCACCGTCGACCAAGAGTTTATTGCGTTTCGGATCGAAGAGCTTGTCAATATCTTGCCTGAGATGGGGAATATAATTGGCATCATCGCGATAGATCAAAGCCGGTACTTGATGGAAAGCCGCAATCTCTTTGCTCGATCGCAGGGCTGCTGCATGCATAAACACTATTTTCGGGCAAAATTAAGTTTCTCAAACTTATGCGGCTATTCATAGTGGGTTATATGGGGGTCGGAAAGTCTTCGCTTGGTAAAAAACTAGCCATCAAGCTTCAAATTCCTTTCACAGATCTCGATGCTTCGATCGTCGAAAAGGCTGGGAAATCCATTGTTGAGATTTTCAAAGCCAACGGCGAACAAACCTTCCGACAGCTCGAAGCCGAAGTGGTACGCGAAGTTTCAAGGGTGGGCTCCGCGGTAATTGCTACAGGCGGCGGAGCGCCGATGCACCAAGGCAACATGGAATTTATGCTGCGGCAAGGTTTAGTCATTTGGCTGAGAATGGATGAAGGTATGATTGTAAGCCGCCTGGAACAAAAAAGTCAGGAAAGGCCGCTGGTGCGCGATAAAAGCCAGGAAGAACTGCACCGTTTTGTAAAACATCACCTGGCCGAGCGGGAGCCGACTTATGCCAAAGCACAAATTCATATCCAAGCTCCTTTAAAAAACGCATCGGCTATCGACGCGTTGGTAGTTACCATTCAACGCTATTCAAGGTAAACGCTGTCCTTCGTTTTTGAAAATTCGCAACTGATATGGTTTTGTAAAGTAGTGCTTAGCGTTAATCCTGCGAAGTCGGCCTTGATGGGGAAGAGCCGGTGTCGCCGATCGACAAGAACCACCGTATTGAGTTTTTTGATGGGGTACTGCAACAAAAATTTAGCCGCATAAATCAGCGTTCGCCCAGAATTGAGCACGTCATCGACCAATACCACCGCCTTACCCGAAAGCACGTCGGCATCGCCGTTTAGCGAAGCTTTGTCGGGCTGACTTTTATCCATATTTAGGTTTAGCCGATGAACGGGTTTTTTCGAGATTTCTTCGAGTATGGGCTGGATTCGGTCGGCCAATTGCGCCCCTTGTTTCTCGATAGCCACGAGCACCATTTCTGCTTCAGCAAAATTTGATTCGTACACCTGATAGGCGATACGCAGTATTTTTTGCTGTATTTGCTCGTGCTTTAATATCGGGGTGCGCTTGGAAGGCATGATTTAATTTTTGCGTCCAAAAGTAACAATTCGCCACCTACTCTTATCTTCGCAACCGTGATTCGAATGTCAATTTATATCATCCTTGTCTTTATTGTGGCTTGCTCTGCGCAGCCGGGTGAACCTGAACAGACAGAAATTGTTGCAGCCATGAACGAAGCCAGCGAATTGGCTCTTCTTATGCGCAGTATTCATAGCGATGCCAAAGATTGGCGAAAAGCTATTGCAACAGGCACCCTTCCCACTGGGGAAGTGGATATTTACGATGCCCTCGTGCAGAGCAAACCCACCAAGGCTGCCGTGCAAGGGCCAGTATTCGAAGGGATGGCACGGAACTATCAGCGAGTCATCGACAGTTTGTTCGCTGCCGATACTCCCGAAGTCGCGAAGCTTCAGTATAATCAGGTGGTAGTTGCCTGCCTTTCTTGCCATGAGGCATATTGCCCCGGCCCGATACCTACCATCAAAAAGCTTCGCTTACCGCTGTAAGCTATTTCCTCCGCAACTCCATAAAATATTCCTTGCTCTCACGGGGTGGTATGCTGAATTTGTTCTTTTCATATCGGTCGAAATGGAAGAAAGGCGCAAAGAATGTTTTGTAATCTTCCGCATTGCCGCCAAAAGGCGGCCCATTTACGAGCGAAGGGTCGTCAAAAACCACTCCGATTAATTTCCCGCCGGCCACGATCAGTTTACTCATTTTCTCAGCATAAATAGGCCGAATCGAAGGATCGATGGCACAAAAGAAGGTTTGTTCTATTACATAATTGTAATCGCCGGAATGCTCAAAGAAATCGCCGGCGATGGCTTGTGCAGGTGGGAACTTTGGAAAGCGCTCCAGAAAAGATCGAATGGCCGAAGGAGCAATATCGATCACCCAAACATTCGTAAAACCCGATTGGTGTAAAAATTCGGCTTCGTAAGCATTGCCGCAGCCGGGGATTAGAATTCTGGCCGATTTGTCGGCTTCTCCCTCAAAATACCTGGCTATGGCCGGAGCCGGATATCCGATATCCCAACCCAAGCGGCGATCCTTCCACCGCTCTTCCCAGTTTGTTGTATTCAAGCGATCCTCCTATTTTGAAAGGTAAATATAACTCGAATGAATCATTGGCAAAAACTTCGCCCTGTTTTCGATGAGCACCCAAATATTTATGGCAAATAAAACCAAGGCTACGGCTAAGCCCGTTGGATCTGTATGGATATGTGTGGCCATAATACCGGGCGTGATCGGGAAAATAACAATTGCTCCGAGCGCCCGCGTTTTTGGAAAAAGGAAGAGACATTCGCCGAGCACTTCGCCTAACCCAACCAGAGGAATGAGCCGAGCAATTTGCTTCGAAGTTTTCATCATTTGCAGGGTTTTCTCAGGCATTTCTTCGGGCATAGGCATGTAATGGAAAAATTTATCCAAGCATCCGTTAATATAGAGCAAGCCAAACAACGCACTCAGCACCGTGATGACTTTTTGCTTTATAATCGATTTTTTTCAAGATTAGTAAAATTTTCGTGCGGTGGCGATGTCGAAGAAATTTAAGCGTTAACAGCAGATTATTTATGATTTCTAAGCCGGTTTAATTCGCACCGAATTTCAGTAGCTACGGCTTTATTGGTTTGTATTTTAGCTCAGAAGCAGGTGCAAGGATGGAGTGGAAAGCTCGCAGAATACAATTCAAAATGCCGTCGGGAAGTCTTTTAAATCACTTCTAAGCCATGCAAACGCAATGCGGAATTTATGGCGGCCGAACCGCGAATTTTATCTGGTGCGGGCAAATTGCTGAAAATTGGGCGCAGGTAGGGCATAAAGTGAAGAGAAATCGGGTTTTGGGGAAGTTCTGCAACGGATACCGTTGTCATGCGTCGGTCTTTTTATCATACGGCATCAAATGCTGGAGTGAAGTTTTTAATTGCTAAATCATCGATTCTTCCTGATGCATCCTACTCTTGTTAAAAACTATATTGGATTCGTCCAATAGTCCTTCCTTCCAGATAGCGATCTATTTGGGATTTGTCACCCGAATTTGAGTTAAATAGCTCAGGGCTATCTTTGCTTTACATCTTGCCTATAGGTTTCGTCCTTCTTTTCTTGAGCTTCAGAAAATTATGTGTTAATAATTTCCCGTCCAAAAGATCATTAAATCATAACACAACCTGCATTTCCGTCTTATCTACTGTTTTTAAATGAACCAATTTATGGTTATCCAAGACGTAAAACGCTTTTGGGTTGATAAAAGTGAACCAAAACGATTGTCCAGACCTAATTCTATTTTGTGCTGCTCATTGATTGCGTAGCCTATGTTCGGGACTATTCTTAGTTCTAAATCATATTGATCTTGAATACTATTGAGCGCCTCTGTATTAAATTTAAAATAAAACTCCTTAACGTCAAGTTTTAGACCTGATAATGGTATTTCGGCACTTAATCTATATCTTAATCTAAATTCTGTCGATTCATTTGACGAAAAGGTTTGGTCAGTTGCTATTCTGTGTGCTACTCGAAAGTTCGCTATCTTGCTTTGAAATATAAATTGCTGAATTGTCCTATGAATTATTGCGTCAGGTTCTATTCGTATTAAAATTCCTAAAACAACTTTTGAATTTAAACCGACTTTTCTTCCCACCAAAGCGGAAACATCACTTAAGGAATAAGTGTATTTAAAATCGCTACCTTCCTCAGAAGTGTTGTCGAACAAAAAATGTCTTGATTCAAACTTGAAATTTACTTCCCAAATTTTATCTATTTTCTGATTGTAATTTATAGAAGGTAAAAATCCAGCTCTGATCTGTGTTTGAGCACAAATTTTTTTTGAGTTCATAAGAATCATAAATACCAACGAAAGTTTGATGCTAATATTCAAGGTGGTCGGCTTTATCTTGTACAATCTGTAAAATACCCTGTATTTCTCCTTGTTCACTAAAGGTAATTTCGTAAAGTTGAGTGTTTCCGAGAGCTTTTCCCTTTAAGACTATCTCATAAGAAACTTTAATCGAGTTACTCGGTTCATTATTCGACATGGAGGTAATGATATCCCCGCCTCTACCTGTGTAATTCATTTGGATCTTCCGAAATTTCCATTTTTGGTAAAGAGAATCAAGTTTCTGCTCAATTCTTTCATAAATTATAGGAGTTATTTCTCTTTTTTTTATTATAAATTCGACGTCAAGCAACATACCCAATGTGTCAAATTCAACGCTAAATCTCTTCTTATCGTGTTTAAATTTGGCTTCGATTGTTACATCGTTCAGGCTTATTTCTTTATACCATTTTATTTTGAAATCTGAACCAATTGAATTGATAAATTCTTTGGCAGATAAAGGAATCATTTTGGACTTTAACCTATATTCTTTTTCATATTTTTGTTGAGCTTTTGATGCCAAAGGAAAAAGGATTAGAACACCCAAGGATAGAACTATATTTCTTGTTTTCATAAATTTATCTTGGTAGCTTTCTGAAGAAATGTGTTGTTAGGAATCATAACTTTTTCGTTGGTATCTGTTTTCAAAA
>JBBQFC010000106.1:0-5628 GCA_038321615.1 Flavobacteriales bacterium
TGCAGCTGTAATCGACACGTTTCTTCGGTTTTTAGATCGTATTAGATTATACTTAAGCAAAGATGAAGTGGCAAATCCATTCAAATCTTACACGTGGATGATTATTAGTTACATCTATCACACATTTAGAACGAGCAAGAATCGAAATGGACATGTCATTCACGGATTATTAAAACAAACCCTAAGTCTTATCAGATCAACCTGAATCGGCATTCTATTGTGTGTATGCTTACGTCGGGAAGTATGAGCAAAAAAAGCATTTGTTGGGATAATGCCGGAGTCGAGAGCTTCTTTCGGCAGCTGAAGGTTGAACATCAATCCAGTCCCGGATTTGCAACGAAAGTGTAAGACGTCCCATGATTATTCGAATAAACAGAGACGCCAAACAGCTTCAACCGAAAGCATTCTAAAATCAAAAATCTAAAGAATAAAGTACACGGTAAAAGACGATGATCAAAATCTCGGCTTAACTTCTTGTCCTAAAAGTCATTGCAAGCCACTTTGAAAATCTTTGTAGGGATATTTTAATTAATTCAACAGCACGTAAACAAATATTCCTGATAAGTAACCCATTAACGCTAGCCAGGCGATCTTTTTAAGATACCACAAGAAATCAATTTTTAAAATACCCATGGCTGCAATACCTGCGGCAGAGCCAATTATAAGAATACTTCCACCGGTACCGGCGCAGTAAGCCAAAAAAGTCCAGAAGGCATGATCCTTTGGGTAAAGTTCCAAGCTATACATGCCCATTGCGACAGCTACTAACGGTACATTGTCAATGATCGATGATAATACACCCAACAGCGCATTAATGATATAAAAATCCTTAAAAGTGTTCCCTAACACGTTGCCTATTAAATCAAGGGATCCATTCGTTTGCAAGGCTGCCACGGCCAAAAGGATACCTAAAAAGAACAGGATACTTGGAGTATCTATTTTTTGTACGGTAGCAGCCACCGAAAAATAGTGTTTTTCGCTCGTCGTTTTTTTTCTGTGAATAATCTCCGTTATCAACCAAAAAATGGAGAGACTGAAAAGTATTCCCATAAAGGGTGGTAAATGGGTTGCTGCTTTAAAAACGGGTACTAATAGCAAAAGCGCAATGCCAAGTACCAGAATGAAATTGCTTTCCCTGGCCCCAATTTTTTTGTCCAAAATCACTTCTGTCCGGATATCATTGATTGTGGCTCCTCGAAAACGAAGAGAGGCAACAGTTAAAGGAACCATTAAACATGCAAAACCTGGAAGAAAAGCATCCCCTATTATAGCGTCCGACGATATCTGCCCGCCATTCCAAAGCATAATAGTCGTGATATCTCCAATCGGAGACCAAGCACCGCCAGCATTCGCCGCAATAATTACAAACCCGGCGAAAGTCCACAGATCCTCTTTTGTATCCAAAATTTTTTTGATGATTGCGATCATTACAATCGTTGTGGTGAGATTGTCCAATACCGCCGAAAGGAAAAAAGTAAGCAAGGACAATATCCATAGCAGGTTCATCTTTTTCTTTGTCTTGATTTTACGGTTTATGATTGCAAAGCCATCATGTGTATCGATCAGTTCAACAATGGTCATAGCACCCAAAAGAAAAAATAGGATTTCAGCTATTTCCTCAAAATGTTCCTTAAGCTGATCAATTGTTCCAGAGATACCGATTTCAGAAAATGCCAAGAATAGCCATAATAGGATGCCGAAAAGAGAGCTGTAGCGGCTTTATCTATTTTTACTTTGTGCTCCAGTGCGATGAAAGTATAGCCCACGATAAAAAAAAGTGCTGTCAATAACATGCTATCATTTTAGGTTCTATGAATGGTGCTTAAACCCGATAAATGTAGTGCAAAGTACTTCGCCGCATAAGGTTTTCTCATGTGGGTAATGGCGATTTACGGAAAGGATATCGCCTACCTTTTCTCGATTCTATTAGGTTCAATATCTTCATTTTACCATTTTCGTTTGAGGCTCAAAATGTAGGAAAGCAGAAGGATCCAAATTTTATCCTTTCGTTTCCCCGCGTATTCCAAGCTGCTTGCAGACGTTCGTAGCCATTTAAATTTCGTTGCGCGATTGTTCGGAAGTACCTTAGGATGATCAGTTCTCCCAAATATCTGACGCCTCTTGAGATTATACCTAATCACGACAGAGCGGTCGCTTTCGCCGAACAATATGTGAATACCTTTCCAAGACACTTGACAGATCGAATCACCTTTTTGATTTCGTTCTACCCCGTGTTGACGAATAAGGGCGGCTTCAACAATTTGTACAAGGTTAATGGAAAATAAGGCTTGAGGAAAGTTGTCCGAAGGCGGCAAAACGCCAATAGTAACTTGATTGGAATTGCCAGGCATATTTCTATCAGACATTGGAGAGTCACCCAGCTATAAAAAAAGGTTAACTCCTCATGCGCAAAGCAACTGAGGAAACGCTTATAAACTCCATCGGAATCCTAGAAATTAGGTTATTCTGTCATAAGCTCATTTTGAAATGATTAGGCTACTTGGCAAAATAGAATTCAAATCGTTTCTATTGTTTTCCCATAAAGTGGATCTGAGCCGTGAGCTGCCTATTCGCCTAAAACGCTGCGATTACCGGCCTTGCGTTTTCATACAATAAACACTGCGCTGTGAATGGTTGTGATTGGGATCACTTCTTTGTCGCTGCATTTTTGGCACCTTCATTCTTCATCCCAGGTTTCAATATCACTTTGGTCCAACCCTTATCGCGATTATCAAAATGCTTGTAAGCGTCGGGTGCGGCATCTAATGAAAGCTGGTGAGAAATAATCTTCGACGGTTTCGCCTTACCGGCAGAAATTAACGTGCATAGCTGGCGGTTGTAGGATTTTACATTTGCCTGTCCGGTAGCTATGCTTTGCCCTTTCATCCAAAAATTTCCAAAATCAAATGCCATGTGACCTTCTTTTTGAAGTGGTTCTTTCGATTTTGGATCTTGGGCAACAAACACCCCTACCACTCCGATTTTTCCTGTTGCTTTTACAGCTTTTACCAGTTCATTCATCGTAATGTTTGAGTGCTCGACTCCATGTTTATCGCAACATTGATAGCCAACACATTCGCAACCCTTGTCAGCTCCTTTTCCATTAGTAAGCTCAAGAACTTGCTCCACAGCGGAGCCTTTCGAAAAATCAATCGGTATAGCACCAAAATCTTCTGCCAGTTTCAGTCTGTCTTTATGATTGTCGACCACCATTATTTTGCCTGCGCCTTTAATCGCAGCGGAATGCGCCGCCATCAGGCCAACCGGGCCCGCTCCGTAAATTACAACAGAATCGCCTGGCTGCACGCAAGCCAGCTCGGTGGCGTGGTAACCTGTTGGAAGAATGTCAGAAAGCATTACGTAATCATTTTCCTTTTCCTCCGCATCCTCAGGTAATACCAGGCAATTAAAGTCTCCGAAAGGCACGCGTAAGTATTCAGCCTGTCCTCCTTCGTAGGGACCCATTCCCGCAAAACCATAGGCGGCGCCGGCCATCCCCGGATTCATTGTAAGACAAAAACCAGTTAAACCCGATTCACAGTTTTCACAACGTCCGCAGCCGATATTAAATGGCATGCACACCATGTCTCCCACTTTGACATGAACAACCCCTTTGCCCACTTCGACTACTTTCCCCAGGTTTTCATGGCCGAATATTTTTCCTTTTTCAAAATCCGTCCTCCCCTCGTACATGTGCAAATCGGAGCCACAAATGCAAGTGGTCGTAATTTTAACCAGCACATCTGTTGCTTCTTCTATTTTGGCATCTGGCATCTCCTTTACGCCCACATCGAAAGGGCCGTTGTATACTATGGCTTTCATTTATTCTGATTTTAATGGATTAAATTTTAGATTCACACCGTCTTTTATAAAGAGTAGGGTAAGCTGATATTAGGTGACATGAACTGGCAACGCCAAGGTGCATAAATGACTTTCAAATCGCTGCATTAAAGGTCGGGGTGTGAGCGGTCAATCTTTTACAAAAGAATTGGAAATAGTTACATAATTCCCACCATTGCAATACCAGGAATTTACGGGGGAAAACTAATGTGTCGGACGTGGACCCGTTGAAAGCTCATAGGTATGCCGACTCTAAAAGTCCATTTGATGTTGCGGAAACAGCAACAATCACTCATTTTTTAAACATGAATGTATCCAGTTATTTCGAATACAGAACAGGGTGCGTAACTTGAGCTATGCCAAAATCTTTAACTCAATAACAAACGGGAGACTCAGATGAAGTAAGCGAGTCATCTTTCATTATGCGCCCTTCTGCCAATATATCGCCGCCAAAAAATAACAGCGTAAGCGATGCGATAATGATCATTATTCCATTGCGTTCGCCGCTCGTAAGACCAGAAAGAAAAAAGATGATAATAACAGCAGAAATAATCGGAACAGTGTATCCACCAGGCATTTTCAAAACACCTTTATCGGCCACATGCATCTTTCTGATGCGCAGCATGGAGAGTGCCACACCCAAATAAATTAGGCGTACGCCCTCGCTTTAGAAAACAGCCAATTGTTTATAGCCGCCGAGAATCGCAAATAAATAAACAATAGCAGCGTAAGTAATTATTGCCGTATAGAGTGTATCAAATCTCTTGGGAACTCTGGCAAAAAAAGCGATGGGGATAACCCGATCGATTGATGCCCCAAAATGACCCTTGGATTGCTCAACATTCCGCCACTTAGGCTGCCAAATATTGAAATGGCCGCGCCAACGGTGATGCGTATATATCCAATAGGGCCGAAAGCTGCCTTCTCCACTTCGGCTAAAGGACTGTCGCGAAGGGTTGGAAGCATTGAACCCGGCACCCCTTGAGCAACTATTTGGATTAGCATGTAAAGCACTAAAATGCCGCCGGTGCTTTAGCCAATGGCTCGTGGAATTGTTCTTTGTGGATTTTTCATTTCGTCACCAACGGTTAAGCCGGTTTTGCCGCCTTGATAAGCAAAGAAAAGGATTAAAGACATTTCTCGAATACTTTTGAAAGTTGGAAATTCTTCCCAGTACAGGTTGGTTCCCACAACGTCTTTCCACCCAATTAATATTAACAGAAACAGCGGTGTCAATTTGGCGATGGTATTCAATTTAACAAATCCTATTCCTTCACGCGCACCGCGGACATTGGTAAAAGCCAAACCAGCAAGCATTACAAAAAAGAACATGACCCTAAACCAATGCAAATAAAATATCGGTAAAAAGGTGCTCAGTATATCGGCCACCGCGTTGGCAAGCGCCGCATCTGAAGTCAATGTTGCAAATATCAATAACACGGCGGTTAGAAATCCGGCATATTTGCCGAAGGCCACTTCAATGTAGGCATAGGAGCCACCAGATTGTGTTATCCTAATGCCCATTTAGGCAAAGCATAATGCAATCTACCAGAACACCGCAAAAAAGGTATGCCAAAATACTTGCTGAACTAAGGCCTCCAGCCACAATTAGATGAAGCACAAGGATACCCGCACCAACAATACTTATGGTAATGTTTGTGCTAAGGCCAGGCACGCCAATTTCCCGTCGTGAACCTTCCCCTGTTGTACCCATGATATTATTCTCCATTTATTCGTGATGAGGAATAAATGGATCAAGGAATCTCTATTTTTTTGCGCTATAACAAT
>JBBQFC010000107.1:0-5238 GCA_038321615.1 Flavobacteriales bacterium
ATCGTACATATCCAAACCATCCAAATAAACGCTCAAATGCTGCTCGATGGTTTGAAATTGAAATTTGAAGGTCGCCATCTCACCCGTTATTCCGATGAGCGCTTGGAGGTCGAGCATGCCGGTGTAAAAACTGCCTCCCGGCAGCCTTTTCGCCGGTATGAATTTCAAGGTCTGATTGTCCAGCCACGAGGTCTGACCATCGATTGCGGGATCGAATCGCAGGATATTGTCGGGCAGGGCTTCGCTCATTTGGAAGGGGCCTGAATAGGGCTGGGCCAACTTTACAATAATCGGATCGGAAGTGGAAATAATCCCGGAAGTGTAGGCGAAGACGTATTCGCCAAAGGCCGGATTGATTTCAATTTTTTCTTCTGGATTGCTACACGAAACGGCCAAAATGCCCATGCAAATGACGATTTTACTGATGAGGTTTGATTTCATGGCAGGCAGGTGGTTGGGTTGGTGGGACTTGTTCTGAATCAACGGTTGAAGAAGGCAATAAATTATAGCAAGAAAATGAGCAGACCTGAAAATTTATGCTTTTTATATCCCCATTGGTAAAAATTGTGGAGAGCGTTCTTATTTCTGGTCTTTTCAGACAAAGTAAAGTGGGGTTCAAGTCGCCACCAATCTTACAGTCCAGTTGGCCTAAATTATTGAAGCGGGTGCAGTTATCAGTGGGATTTCGGAACTTGTAACTTATCGTGCTGTAGAATTTAAATTTGACGCTGCCTGGGATAAGACCTGTTCCAGGTGGAAATTTAAAGTAACAACGAATATTTAAGACTTTACTACCCTACTTTTACCCAGCGTATAAGACTATGCATATAAACGTGTAAAGGACTTTTATTTTTAGAGCACCCCAAACAGCGAGCAAAAAATTACCGATGAATCAGCACTTTTTAATCAAAAATTCAACCATCGTAAATGAAGGACAATCCTTTGTGGCAGACGTACTGCTGTCGGATGGGCGTATTCAGCAAATTGGAAATATTGCCATAGAACCACATTATCAGGTAATTGACGGTACAGGGAAACACCTACTACCAGGTATCATTGATGGTCAGGTCCATTTTAGAGATCCCGGACTTACGCACAAAGGCGACTTACACAGCGAAAGCAGAGCGGCCATAGCAGGTGGGGTAACATCCTTTATTGATATGCCAAACACGCTTCCGAATACGTTGACGATGGAAAGCTTGAAAGAAAAATATGCCATCGCTTCCAACAAGTCGTTGGCCAATTATTCCTTTTTTCTCGGTGTCAATGGCGATAATATTGATGAAGTAATAAATACAGATACAAGCCACCTTATTGGTGTTTCGGATGATGGCTTGTATTTTACCCGAAAAGGAAATCTGCTTGCTGACAATCCGGAAATAATGGAGAAACTATTTGCGCATTGCAAATCCATTATTGCCATTCATTCCGAAAAGGAAGAGATCGTAGAAGAGAACGAGCAAGCTTACCGCCAAAAATACGGCGATGATGTTCCTGTAAAATTTCATCCCATCATTCGAAGTGTCGAAGCCTGCTACGAAGCGACCAAACGCGCCATTGGTTTAGCTAAAAAGCACGGTGCTCGATTGCATATTCTCCACCTCACTACGGAAGCAGAAACCAACTTATTTCAGAACGACATTCCCCTAAAAGAAAAAAGAATAACAACAGAAGTTTCGGTACATCACCTTTGGTTTTCTGACAAAGATTATGGACGATTGGGAATGCTGATTAAATGGAATCCCGCGATTAAAACCAAACAGGACCAAGAAGGCTTGTTCGAGGCGTTGCTCGATGATCGGATAGATATCATAACCACCGACCACGCACCACATACCTTGGAAGAAAAGCAAAAACCCTATTTTCAATCCATGTCGGGTGCGCCAATGGTGCAGCATTCGCTCAATTGTATGCTCGCGTTTTACAGAGAAGGCCGCATTTCACTAGAGAAAATAGTGGAGAAAATGTGTCACAATCCAGCAATTCTTTACCGGATTTCAAACAGGGGATTCATACGCCAAGGCTATTTCGCCGACTTAACTTTGGTTGACTTAAATAGCCCATGGACCGTCGCAAAAGAGAATCTTTTCTACAAATGTGGTTGGTCGCCCCTGGAAGGTACCACCTTTCACGCGGCAGTCCAACAAACCTTCGTAAACGGCAATTTAGTGTATGACCATGGAAGATTTAACGAAGCGGTAAAGGGAATGGCATTGACCATATCTGAAGGGTTTAGTTGAACCTGGCAAACACCCATTTTCCGTGGAAATATTTTTTAATAATTACGACCCGGCATCTATCATTTTTTAACTCGCTGCAGGTAAAGCTATATGTGGTTCACCCGAACTTAGCGGTAATGCGCTGCGACCTTTCGAGATGGATGGCAAGTTTGGGGTTCTTTACTTTGAGCGCGGCACGGCGATAAGCCCATCATACAAAAGCATTCGCTTCTGTACGTATGGAAATTGGGTGGTCGCCGAAAACTTTGAGTCCAGGTTTGGAGTCCTTAACACCGCGAAGAAATAATTTATCCTTTCACCCTGGATTCCGTGACTATTAAAAGCATTGTCTTCCGCCGAACGGAACATTTCACCCTATACGAAAAAGGCAAGATTGGGATATTGTCGAAGTATGGTATCGTCAGAGTAGAACCCCGATATGATAATTTGGAGCGGTACAATTTGGAAGGAAAACCATTTTCTATACCCAAAAAAGGAACAAACTTTTTGGCTACGTTCACGGTGGAATCGAATTTTGGGAATAAGTCGAATGTTTTCCGCGCTTTTCCTTTAATGTGATTACCGCACCAACATCACCGAACCCCTTAGTTGCAAAGGTTCCGGGACAAATAGATCGGTGTCCTGCTCGGCTTTCAGGAAATAGCTGTAAACGCCGGCTTCGCAGAAGTAAGTGTCACCTTGGTAACTCCCGTTCCAGCTAATCTCAGGATCATTGGTACTAAATACTTCTGCTCCCAATCGGTCGAAAACCAAAAGCTCGTAATTTTTGAGCTTACAGATAGTTTCAATACCGAAGAGATCATTCGCCCCATCCATATTGGGCGTGAAGGCGTTGGGAATGAAAATATTGCAGCTGCAATCCACGAAATTGACATTTACGGTGAACGTATTGGTTCCGCATAGATTGGAGATTACCCCACCGTACGCCCCCGATTCAACCACCGAAATCCCATCTGTATTCGCGCCCGTATTCCACGCTACTACATATTGATCGCTTTCCGGAGGACCGATGCGCAAACTATCTCCTTCGCAAAGCCGGAACGTCCGATCGAAAACCGTCGGGTTTGCATTAATTACTGTTACTCCAATTTCGTCGGAAACTGTGGAGCAAAGATCGCTGGCTTGCAGAATATAGGTGCCCGATACGCTGGGCTGGATAAAAGGGGTTCCGGCTCCATTGCTCCAAATGTATAGAATCGCATTTTCGACGGTTGCTCCAATTTGCTGCGGACTGTCGGAACAAAAAGTAATATCCGGACCCAAGTCTAAACTCAAGATGGTGGTAAACAACGTTACCGAAAGGCTTGCGCTCATTGCCGTGCCATCAGCATCTATCACGCTTACGGTATAAGTAGTATTCACCGTCGGGGAAATAACGAACGGCCCTGCGGTATTGCCCAAACCTTGATTCCAAATGATGCTGTAAGGCGCTACACCACCAGATATTACCGCTTCGACGGTAGAAGGAAATCCGGCACAAACCTGGTTTTCACCTTCGATACTTACCGCTAAGTCCGGATTACAAGCTGCAAGAAAAATATTGTCGCTCACACTACCGCAAGAAGAGCTCACGGTTACGGAGTACGTTCCCGGGCTCGAGACATTAATGGTTTGTACAGCGGCTCCCGTACTCCATAAAAAGGAAGTGGCATTGGCACTTTCGGCGGTGAGCGTTGCCTGACCATCGCATAGGTCAAAGTCGCCGGTAATTGCTACATCCAGGCTCCCGATTATTTGCACGGTTCCGCCAATCGTGAATGAATTGCCTTGAATATCTTGCACGGATAGTGCATAATCAAAGTCGCTACTTGCTGTAACTTCAAAAGGCCCAAGCCCCACTCCGATATTCGGAAACCAGCTGATGGTATAAGGTGGAAAACCGCCTGAGATCGATCCTTCGATTTGGAAGGGAACTCCAGCACAAGCGATGCCTGGAGCCAGCACATCCACCAATAATGGGCTATCTAAACATTCCACTATTTCCACTTCATCTTCCAGAATCGCATTGGATCCGAAATGGCAATAATCGCCGGCGGTTACAGTGTAAATTCCCGGTTCGGTGAACGTTACCGTTTGGCCTGTTGCCCCATTGCTCCAGACGTAGCCAGAATAAACAGGGGGTTGGAAAAGCACTTCGTAGGGAATGAAAACCGTCACCGGCCCGTCGCAAAGCGAAAATTCCGTTACCGGGATGAGATCGTAAGCGGCGGGGCTCACATAAATAGGATTGGGCGGCGTGGTAGGATCAGCGATGCAGCAATTGCCGGTTAAGCTGATGGCTTCTTCGATGTTTCCCCAGCAATTGTATTGCGTAAAATGAGATCGGAATACCACGGGTGGCGCAAATTCTGCCAGAAAGAATTGCACGATTTGATTCGAAGAGTTTCCGCCATCTGCGGTGCTTGTGGTGCAGCCACCGCCGCTGGTCATACAGTTTACCAAGGCCGGCGACCCCGGAAAAATCGGTTCGCCGAGAAAGGGTGAAATAGCAGGTTGGTCATTGGTGTAAATCGTCACAATCGAAGGATCTACTCCGTTGATTTCTACGTCAACATTTCCCGTGCAACTGCCCGTACCGCCAAATCCCGCATAGATCACTTCTGTGATCTGATTGGCAAAAGGCCCTATAAAGTTCACTACCGGCGACTCATAGGTTACTATCCCGATTTTCAGATTGGGAATGTTTACGTCGCAATTAACAGTTAGGGTGCCGCCTTCGTAGTTCGAAAAGATAACCAAATTGCCATTAGGGTTGCAAATTTGCCCGATGGAATGATGGTAATTTAAAACGCATAGAAGCGTTAAAATCAGCGATATCTCCTTTGGGCGAAGGAGCAGTTTTGTAAAAAGCGCAGGCATTGTTTTGGTTCTGGTTTCAAATAGGTTAATTCTTCTACCATGCAGCGTCTATTTACCCTACGTCGAAAAGGTTTTTGAGGCTGTGCTTGGTCGCGACAAATATAGGACATCCGACCAGAGCAATTCCGCATCACGCCAT
>JBBQFC010000108.1:0-5211 GCA_038321615.1 Flavobacteriales bacterium
GTGAATAGTTACATTTGAAATTCCTACTCAAAACCAAACTCATGTTAAGACTTTTACTCACCATCGCCTGCTTTTATACGCTTGCTCAAACTTGCATTGGTCAGACAAACATCACTTTGCAAATCAATCATAGGCTAAATGGAGATGACTTTGCATTTTCCATACCGGCCACAAATAACCTGGGTCAAGCCTTTTCCACCGATCGTTTGGAATACTACCTTTCTAGAATTAGTATAGTGCATGATGGTGGGACGTATTTAACGTTGCAGTCTTACATGCTGGTTAATGCCGGTGAAGTGATGTCATTAGATCTTGGCGCAGTAGATGTAAATACCATCGAAGCCATATCCTTTTTTGTTGGTGTTGATGCCGCCAATAACCATGGCGATCCATCCGCTTGGGAAACTAGCCATCCGCTCGCACCAAAATTTCCTTCCATGCATTGGGGTTGGGCAGCAGGTTACAGATTTCTAGCAATAGAGGGCATAGACATCGAAAGCCAGCAAGAAGTTCAAGTCCATGCATTGGGCGATGAAAACTACCATGAAGTATTGCTTCCATTGAATATTTCGAATTCAGGTAGTGAGCTTGACATTGTTATCAATGCCAATTATGAAAACATATATAAGGATATTGATTTAAGCGGCGGACTCATTTTTCACGGCTCCACTGGAGTATGCATTACGGCGCTGGATAATATGCGAGATGATGTTTTTGAGCTTGCTGGAACAATTGTATCGGTTCCCGAAATTGAAACCGATTTTACCTTAAATGTTTTCCCCAATCCATCTCTGGGTGGGAATTTGACGATCGATTTCAAATCAGTAAAAGCGCAGAGATTCGATATCGCGGTGTTTGACATTCTGGGCAAATTAGTCATGAGAAAATCAAATATTGGGATGAATGCCAATGTTGATTTGGAACTTCCAAATCCAGGGGTCTATTTCGTGAACCTTATCAGCGATGGGGTGCCGGTGCATACCCAAAAAATTATTTCTCAATAATCTTGTGTGTAACTACAGGTTAATATTGGTTTTTATTTTCGCTTCTGGCATTACTTGTGTGAGTTGCGATAAAGATTTTGACAATCGTGAGCCGTTAAATGACACTGGATTGCTCGTAATTCCGGTAGGTTTTCCAGATATGGCTTTCCCTGATGATAATCCATTCACTGATGCGAGCTATCAACTGGGCAAAAAACTATTTTATGACCCTTTACTTTCGTTAGATTCATCGATAAGCTGCGGGTCTTGTCATCAGCCGGCGCTTGCTTTTAGCGATAAGGTGGCTTTTACAAATGGCGTGAACGAAGCCCCGGGTAATCGCAACGTACCAAGTCTTACGAATGTCGGTTACAACCCTTATTTCACGCGTGAAGGCGGAGTACCAACATTGGAAATGCATGTGCTCGTGCCCATCCAAGAACACAATGAATTTAATTTTAATATCATCCTTATCGCCGAGCGCTTAGCGCAGATCGATGAATACATAACCATGTGTGAAAATGCTTACGGGAGATCGCCGGATGCCTTTTCAATAACACGCTCGCTGGCAAATTTTCAAAGAACCTTGATTAGCGGAAACAGTGCATATGATCGCTACGCTTTTCAAGGTTTAGCTAGCGCATTGAACGCTGTGGAATTGCGTGGAATGAATCTTTTCTTTAGTGATGAGCTTGCTTGTAGCTCCTGCCATTCGGGTTTCAATTTTTCCAATTACACATTTGAAAACAATGGTCTTTATGACGATTATAATGACGAAGGTCGGATGCACTTAACGGGATTAGAAGCGGATAGGGCACGCTTTAAAGTTCCATCATTGCGAAATGTAGAATTTACAGCACCTTATATGTTTGATGGCTCATTGCTATCGCTTCATGATGTTGTAGAACATTATAATTCAGGTGGATATGCCCATATAAATAAAAGTGAAAAAATAAGGCCATTGGGGTTGAGCCCTATAGAAAAAGATGCACTTGTTGCTTTTTTAGTATCGCTTACAGATCATGCATTTCTGGAAAATCCAAACCACTATCCAAATTAATGCGACATGAAAACGTTTAGAATACTTAGTTATCTTTTGGCTTCTGCGCTGGTGTGGCAGGCTTGCGTAGATGATGATAGTGAAGAGCTAAAACCACAAAATGTAGTTTACGATGCCACTGCTTATGAGCTGAACTACTACGGACTGCCAACGCCAAACTTGCCGGCTGATAATCAACTTACTAAACAAGGTGTTCAGCTAGGCAAAATGCTATTTTATGAACCAATGCTCTCTAAAAACGGCGTGCAAACTTGTGCTACATGCCATAAACAGGCGACATCTTTTTCCGATACTGCCAAATTTTCAATGGGGGTAGAAGGCCTTCCCGGAACACGGCAGTCCATGGCAATTTTCAATATGGCATGGCATACCAATCAGTTCCTATGGGATGGACGTGCCGACCTTATTAGAAATCAGGTTTTAATGCCTATCCAAGACCCATTAGAAATGAACGAAGCGCTGGAAAATGTGGTGGCAAAGCTCAGTGGAACCCAACTTTATCGCGATCAATTTACGCGCGCCTTTGGAACGGAAGATGTAAATCCTCAGCGTATTTCTCTTGCGCTTGAGCAATTTATTTTGACCATTATTTCCGCCAATTCGAAGTACGATAAATACAAGGCAGGGTTGGTAGAGCTGTCGGAAAGTGAATTGCGCGGGCTCGAATTATTTGAAACCGAATACAATCCATTCTTTCCAGAATTTTCTGGTGCCGACTGCCAGCATTGCCATGGAGGCTCAAACTTTGAGAACGATCTTTATATGAATAATGGACTGGATATAGAAGCTGATTTTCTCGATTTCGGACGTGAAAATGCAACAGGAAATCCGGCAGACCGTGCACGATTTAAAGTGCCATCGCTTAGAAATGTTGCTGTATCGCCGCCTTATATGCACGATGGAAGATTTGCTTCGCTCGAAGAAGTGATAGACCACTACAACGAAGGAATTCACCCTTCGCCTTCACTCGATCAGGCTTTGTTGGCTACCGCCGAATCAGGTTTGTTCTTGACAGCAGAAGATAAAACCGACTTGATACATTTTTTAAAGACGCTTACAGATGAAGCGTATCTTGAAAATCCAGAATATGCATCACCGTTCTAAAGACAAAAACACATGACAAACTTCTACACAATCTTCACTCTTTTGGGAATCCTTCTATTTTCTACATCAAGCTTTTCGCAATGCGGCGCTGGAGAAGTAGAAGTAGAAATCATTGTTCACACAGACGCGTATGGCTATGAAGGCTATTGGCAACTTGTGCCAAGTGGTAATGTCTGTAATAGCGGCACAATTGAATCTGGTGGAAATGCCGCAGTAGGATGCAATGGAGCCGGCGATCAAAATCAGACACCAGGCGGGTACGGCAATAATCTCGAAATAACCGAAGGACCTTGGTGTCTCACCCAAGGCGGAGATTATGACTTAATCTATGTTGATGATTGGGGCGATGGTGGATTCTCGTTCGATATTTATGTAAACGGTTACCCAATAGAAAGTTTTGATGGTATTGGGCTGGGAGCTACATTTTCTTTCAACGCTTCGGAGCCCCCAGCTTTTGATATTGGAGTTTCTTCGTCGAACTTATATCTGTACGTCAATATGGGGTCAGTTGATATCATGAGCCACATATTCAATTTCGGAACAGAAACCATCAGCATGTTCGACTTTAACTATGCGATCGATGGTGGCGAAACACAAACTTTTTCAGTAAGTGATGTCAGCCTCGAAAATTATCAGGATATGGAAGTTGATCACAACATTCCATGGGTTATTTCAGAACTCGGTGTTTATGAAATTTCGATATGGGCTGACAATTTGAATGGAAATACCGATGAAAATCCTTTGAATGATACATTATCTCTAACAGTGGAAGCCGGGCCTGGTACTCCCAATATTATTGATACTTATATCGATCTTATCTCTTTGATCAGCCCGATTGCCAATGCGAGCGATCAAGTAAACAATCCAACAGATCTTGATTTTCACCCGGTACTTAGCAATAATGAACTATGGGTGATAAATAAGGATAATGAAAGTTTAGGTGGAAGTACTGTAACAATCTATAATGCGGGTGAACCGAATCAATCAGAACTTTGGAAAAGGGATGGAAATGCCTGGCACTTCATGTCGCTTCCTACGGGAATAGCATTTAGTCAAAACGGCAATTTCGGTAATTCGCCTGGGGTTTACGATGCCAATCACAATGGTGGTGATGCTTTTACAGGGCCGGCCTTATGGTCGAGCGATATGAGCATATATGCTGAGCCATCAGGAGGTAATGGAAGCCATCTGGATATGTGTCACCAATCACCTTATTCGCAAGGAATAGCGGCAGAAAAAGACAATGTTTTTTGGGTTTTTGATGGGTACAGTAACGATATCGTAAGATACGATTTTGTGGATGATCACGGTCCTGGAAATGACGACCACTCCGATGCAAAAATTCGGAGATATGCCGATGACGCAGTGCTCCGCGACACGGATCATTTGGTGGTGAGTCATCTTGTTCTCGATGGAAACAATGAATGGTTATACGTTGTAGATCACGGCAACAACAGGGTTATCCGGATCGACATCAATAGCGGAACTGTGGGCGGCACGCCATCTTACCCCGCAAACGAGCCTTACGAAGAATACACGATGGTGTCGGGCTACACGCAAGAAACCGTTGTGCCATCAGGAGGCCTTTCACGGCCAGCGGGAATCGATGTCATAGAAGATAGAATGATCGTTTCGGAGTTTGAAACAGGCGATATTGTGATTTACGATATCAGCATAATCCCGGCTATTGAACTTCACCGTATCCAAACTGGTTTCAGTAGTCTGCAGGGAATTAAAATAGGCCCTGATGGGAAAATTTGGGGAGTTGACTATAATTCAAATACCGTTTTCAGGGTCGAAGATGCTGCCCTTACTGTCGGCAATTTTGAAATGGCCGAGCCAATTGTGTTTCCAAATCCGACCAATGAGTTTCTGCAAATAATCAATTTAGAGCCAAATGCCCGGTTACAACTATTTGACATGCAGGGAAAATTAGTCAGAGAACTAAATACAAAAAATCAAAAAGCGGAATTAAACTTGGGCGGTTTAGATTCCGGTATTTATTCTCTCAGAGTAAGCAGCGCTCGGGGATCTGCTTCCAAGAAAGTTGTAAAATATTAGAAA
>JBBQFC010000109.1:0-5090 GCA_038321615.1 Flavobacteriales bacterium
GTAAGCAGAGATAAGTCGAAGCAAGTTCGAGAATGGCTGGGGGCTTAGGGCATGCGTAATCCAGAATCTTCATGAATCTTTCTGGAGAGCATATAAATGGTTACTTTTCGCATCAAAATAGTATTTCTATGAGCTCTTCCACTACCGATACTAAAAGCACCGTTGGCCGTCGCGCCCGAAGATTTGGCCGCAAATTGCTGATAATTGTAATCGTGGCATTCATCGCTGTGATGCTTTTCTTTTATTACGGCAGTTATTCCACGGGTGTACGAGCGGGGGTGGTGCTTAAAATAAGCGAGCGGGGAGCGATATTTAAAACTATAGAAGGTCAGCTAGACCTGCAAAGTTTCGGTGCGGTGGAAAGCAACAATCAGCTCTCGCAAACCTTTGAGTTTTCGGTTGATGGCGGGCACGAAGAAATAGCCAAAATATTGGAGGAAGTTGCACTCACAGGCGAGCGTGTGCGGCTGAGATATGAAGAGAAGTATGCCATATTGCCTTGGCGGGGTGAAACAACCTATTTTGTAGTTGCCGTAGAAAGAGCGCCAAACCCAGCCGTCCCCGACCGAAATAATGACCGTTTTCCTCAATAACTTGCCTGATCGGTTAAGGCGAGCAGGAAATTTTTAAGGTCGAGCTTTTCTCCTTCACTGAGGTTTAGCTTCTTGCTTAAAACGCTCTTATTGGGGTGATCTGCTCCGCCATCACTTTTAAATGCGATTACATCTTCTAATGTTTTCATGGAACCGTTGTGCATGTAAGGCGGTGTGAGCTCCACATTTCGTAAGCCCGGGGTTTTAAATTTACCTATGTCTTGGTCCTGAAGGGTAAGCCGCGACCGCCCTTCGTCATCGTAATAGGTGTAAAGGCCAATGTTGTGATAGTTCTGATCGGTGAAAAGAAACCCTGCATGACACGTGCTACAAGCATTCTCCGGATTGAAGAAAACCGCCATACCTCTTCTTGCAGAAGCCGACAATGCAGCGGTATCACCATCCTGATAGCGATCCCAGCCATTAGGCTTGCTCACAAGGCTGCGCTGATAAGCCGCCAGGGCTCGGGAAATAACATAACCGTCGATAGTTTTGCCGTAAGCTTTTGCAGCCAGATCTGCCAAATCTTGATCCTTGCGAAGTACTGTCGCGGCATCGGTTAGCGTAAAATCCATTTCGTTTTCGTTTCCGAAAGGCGCCAGCACTTGCAGCTCCAGGCTCGGAACTCCGCCTTCCATAAACAAAGCTTTCTGATAGCCCACGTTCACTAAGCTCGGAGAGTTTCGACCATCGCGACGGCCGTGGACTCCGGCGCTTAATGCCGCCGTATCGGCAAATGCGAGGGTTGCTTTATGGCAAGATGCGCAAGCGATTTTACCATCGCCCGAAAGGCGGGAATCATGGAAAAACTTCTTTCCCAATTCAAGCCGTAAGAGGGTGATAAGATTGTCGTCAGGCTGGCCGGGAACGGAATCGAAGGTAGAAGGAAGTTTCCAGCGCCATACTTCATCTTCACCGCCCGAAGTGGGCGCTGAGCAGGAAGCCAAAAGGACGCTAAGCGCTGGAATAAGTTTAAGGCTTTTGAGCAAAGGCCGTTTCAAAGTTTTCGATGATCGCTGTATTGGTTGAACCGGCTCCATGTTGGCTATAGACTGCAGGAATGTCCACTCCCACAAAGATCTTTGCGATATCGAAGTCCAATTGAAGACTCGTTCCGCTGAAGTTTTCAATAGCTAGTTCGATAGGCGAGTAAAGGTCGTTTGTGGCGCAATGATATGCAAAGTAGAAATCTTCGGCGCCTACAACTCCATCTAAATTGCTATCGAATTGACCTTCGAAGACGGCAAATTTATACCCGGCAATCGGATTCCAACCCCAATGCATGTTGGGCCTATCGAGCGGATAAGAAGCAAGTGTGGGGTCGGCTCCGTTTACGTTGCGGTTTAGGCCGATGGCTCCTTTTAAAGCCTGGTAAGTATTACCAGAAGGGATATTGGTCTCGAAGGTTTGCCCTTGATCTCCGTCAAAGAGCTTTTGGATTGGATCGCCCGTGCTGAAAGTGGTTTGCAAATTGGCATCGACCAAGCCCAGGGAATCCAGGTAGAAAGCCACGCGATTGAACTTCACCAAGGTGTTGCCCAAACTATATGAAGCGTTATAAGAAAATGCGCTGTCGGCTAACAAAGGATTGATAGTTAGGCTTATGCCAACGATCGGAGCGGGTGTTAGCTCTTTTGGCGCATCGGCATTATCATCGCTTGCGCAAGCTGCCAATAAAGCAATCGAACAAACCCATAATCCTTTCATAATTCGGAGATTCAATCAAATGTACGTGTTCCAATGGACGTTTAAAGTCTTAAAAATAGCTAATCCTATCATTCCTGATGCTCTGCACACTACCTTTAGAGCAATCTAACGGCACAAACGGTGCGTACTTCAAAATATGAAATCAAGAACCACAAATCTCGGATTTACCTTATCTATTCTCTTATTAGCAGCCTGTACTACAGGCTCTGTGGACAGCAATGGCCAAGGCGAAAAAGAATCTGAAATGGCCGGCCTTCCGGCAAACGCTGAAAAATATGCGGTGGCAACAGTAGCGGGCGGATGCTTTTGGTGCACAGAGGCCGTTTTTGAGCGCATCAAAGGAGTAGAATACGTAGTGAGCGGATATGCAGGCGGGTCGGAAAGTAATCCCACCTACGAAGGCGTGAGCGCCGGCCGAACGAGCCATGCGGAGGCCATTCAGATCTATTATGATTCCAAAACAGTTTCGTTTGAAACATTGATGCATGTGTTCTTTACTGCTGCCCACGACCCTACGCAGCTAAATCGGCAAGGCCCAGATACAGGTACGCAATACCGCTCCATGGCTTTCTATCGCAGCGATTCGGAGAAGACAGCGATCGATACAGAAATTGCGAAACTTCAAAAAGAGGACGTTTACCAAGCTCCCATTGTTACCCAAGTAGTGGCCTTCGATAAGTTTTATACAGCCGAAAATTACCACCAGGATTATTACCCTTCCCACCAAAGCAACCCGTATATCATTGGAGTAACCCGCCCAAAAGTGGAGAAATTTGAGAAGAAGTTTTCAGAGCTCCTGAAAGACGAATACGCTAATTGAACTAAAATTTCTGTCAGCGTTAAACTATGGCCGAATTTTTGCGTCAACGGGTTGAATTCCCTAAACATCTAAGATGATGAAATCTCTACTTATTGTTGCCACGGCAATTTTTTTCTCCTTTTCGGCAACTGCTCAGACCACTCACAACGTTTCAGTGTCGAACTTCGCCTTTACCCCTCCGGAATTGACGGTGGAGGTGGGTGACATTGTACGCTGGACAAATATCGGCGGCCAACATAGCGTTGACGCCAATGCTATAACCTTCCCAAACAACCCAGAGCCTTTTGGGAATGCAATTGGCCCCGCAGGCTGGGTATATGAATTTACATTTACACAAGTGGGTACTTATGCATACCGATGTGGCCAGCATGCAGGTTCGATGTTTGGAACCGTTACTGTAGCAACCAACCCGCTTTCGGTAAGCGATCAAACGGAAGATCGTGTTTTAAATTTCTACCCTAATCCAGCGAATTCCTTTTTTACCTGGAAGTGGAATAATGCCTTAAGTGGTCAAGATCTACAGCTTCATCTCTTTAATATTTTGGGACAGAAAGTAGTAGAAATTAGCCTGGCTACAGCCAACCGGGTTGACGTATCAGCTTACGAAGCGGGTGTTTATTTTTACCAGGTGTCTGATGGCTCAGCTGTATTGCAAAGCGGTAAGATGTTGATTAAACACTAAGAGATCTAAATTTTTTAAGAAGCACCCGAAAGGGTGCTTTTTTGTTTCTGGATAATGAGATTGTGGGTAATCGACCTGACCAAACTTAATTCTCTAACAATACCCCAAAATCTCCGTCACGTCGAGTGATTTAAAGGCCGCAAATTATCAGTGAGCTGACCGTCGGAATGGCCTTTAAATTGTATCGAGACGCGTGGACAATCAAAAGCGGGTCTCGATACAATTTTTGAATCCGCTCTGCTCCTTCAAAAATCACTCGACCTGACGAAACATAGGAGCTCTTTAACAATGCCTCAAAATCCCCGTCACGTCGAGTGATTTAAAGGCCGCAACTGATCAGTGAGATGACCGTCGAAATGGCCTTTAAATTGTATCGAGGCGCGCAGACAATCAAAAACGGGTCTCGATACAATTTTTGAATCCGCTCTGCTCCTTCAAAAATCACTCGACCTGACCAAACATAGGAGCTCTTTAACAATACCCCAAAATCACAGTCACGTCGAGTGATTTAAAGGCCGCAACTGATCAGTGAGATGACCGCCGAAATGGCCTTTAAATTGTATCGAGGCGCGCAGACAATCAAAAGCGGGTCTCGATACAATTTCGCTCCTATCGTCGCGAAATCACTCGACCTGACAGGCAAGCTAATTCTTCTTTGGGGTCTCGATACAATTTTTGAATCCGCTCTGCTCCATCAAAAATCACTCGAGCTGACCAAATATCTTAATGCTCTATCAATACCCCAAAATCACAGTCACGTCGAGTGATTTAAAGGCCGCAACTGATCAGTGAATTGACCGTCGGAATGGCCTTTAAATTGTATCGAGGCGCGCAGACAATCAAAAACGGGTCTCGATACAATTTTTGAATCCGCTCTGCTCCTTCAAAAATCACTCGACCTGACAGGCAAGCTAATTCTTCTTTGGGGTCTCGATACAATTTTTGAATCCGCTCTGCTCCTTCAAAAATCACTAGACCTGACAAAACATAGGAGCTCTTTAACAATGCCCGAAAATCCCCGCCGCCGCTCGCGTCTCGCGCAATTTATCTTTAGGGTGTGACCCCAATGAAAAACGCACCCACAAGGCATGATTTTGGGCAGAAGCAGCGTTTCGAATTAGGGCAGAAAAAAAGCGGCGACCAATGTGGAAGCCGCTTTAAAAAAATAAAAACCGATAAGCCGGATTCTGTTCTTCGCCCGAAGGCGAAGCGCCCATCATTTATCTACCCGATTCGTCGCCGAATCGATCTATCGACCTACCCTCCCAGTTTGGGCGAGCAGCCCTCA
>JBBQFC010000110.1:0-4991 GCA_038321615.1 Flavobacteriales bacterium
TGATCTACAATACGCGCCATGGAATAATCGTATGCAGTGAGCATAGCGATTTTCTCGCCTTTCTGCTTCATTTCCCGCAAAGTGCGCGTAGTAACGCGCTTGACTTGAGAATGTACCGACATGAAAAAAAATTCAGAGTGAGGGGCAAAGCTAGTAATTAAGCGATGCCACGAAAGTTGCCTTTCCTACCTTTCATCAAATGTTGCAAAAACTTCTTGCATTTAAAACCTAACTTCGCGACCTCATTTTTTAGTCATTTTATCAGCATGAGCTTAAAGCGATTTCTTTTCATTCCACTTGCCATTGCCACCTTGGCGGTACTAATCAATAGCTGCGAGACGGAGGTAGATCTGGAAGCACCCTATAAAAGTACCGCCGTAATTGTTGGTATACTTGACCTTCGCGTCGATACCCAGTTTGTGCGAATAAATCGCACCTACCTGGGTTCTGGAGATGCTAATATTTATGCTGGCATTCGCGATTCTGTCGAATACGCTCAGGGTGAAGTAGAAGCCTGGCTGATCAAGCTTCAAAACGGCAATGCCATAGACTCCATCCAACTCCAATACACGGAGAAACCATCGCGCGACCCGGGAGTTTTTTACAATACCAATGTAGCCTTCTACTACACTACGGAGACCCTATTTACCGATCAGGAGAATAGTTTTATACTCAATGAACCCACTTCGGGATCACCCCAACTTATGCGATACGCGCTTAAAGTTAAGGCGCGGGGCCAAACATACCGAGCTGAGACAGATTTTCCTGCTATCGGAACTGCTTCTGTTACTTTCCCGCCATCAAGTAATCCACCGATCAAGCTTGAATTTTATCGGGTAAACAACAATTCCTTTCAATCCCTAGAATTTCGATACAATCAGAACCGCAAAACAGCTCGCTATTTGGGTATCCTTCGGTTTAATTACAGCTATAACAACCCGGATGGTTCTCTGGTGCAAAATCAAATAATAGACTATGAATTAGGTTTTAACGACAATTCCGAGCTGCGGTCGGGTGCTACAAGCTTCCTCTTCAATAGCGAAAATTGGTACACTTTCATAGGGCAGCAGTTGAGAAGCAGATTGCCCAATGCGGAGAAAATAAGGGTCAAAAATGTTGAGTTCCGACTCACAGGGGCCAACGAAGATCTCAATACCTATATTAATACTACGCGTCCCAGCAACGATGGGGTAACGCCGATTCTGACTCAGTTCACCAATTTCGACAATGGAGCCATAGGAATACTTGGATCGCGTTCCACAATAGGAAACGCATCTTGGTTGCTGGATCCAAGCTTGAACATCATGAACAATAGTGAACTTACGGAAGGCCCTTGCTACTGCGCCGATCAATGGTCAGGTTCCAGTTTGGTTTGCACCAACGTCCTGACGGCCTGTCCGTAATTTTTCAATCCAGTCTTTGTCATTTTGTCATTCATTTTGACATAAAAAGTGTCAGTTTGAGTTGAATTTCGGCCAAGAAGCCAATGGTACAATCATTGATTTCGGGGTTTGCAGAAATTTAAACTTTACTACACATGAGCAAAATAATTGGAATTGACTTGGGAACAACAAACTCCTGCGTCTCTGTAATGGAGGGTAATGAGCCCGTTGTCATCGCAAACAGCGAAGGCAAGAGAACAACTCCTTCCATTGTAGCATTTGTAGCAGGTGGAGAGCGAAAAGTAGGAGATCCTGCCAAGCGTCAAGCCATTACAAATCCAGAAAAAACAGTTTATTCTATCAAGCGCTTTATGGGCAACTCTTTTGACGAGGTGACCAAGGAAGTAGCGCGGGTACCCTATAAAGTGGTCAAAGGCGATAATAACACCCCGCGTGTTAAAATAGATGAGCGTCTCTATACCCCGCAAGAAATATCGGCCATCATTCTTCAGAAAATGAAGAAAACAGCTGAAGACTATTTAGGAACGAGCGTAACAGAAGCCGTCATTACCGTACCTGCATACTTCAACGATGCACAACGCCAAGCTACCAAAGAAGCGGGAGAAATAGCCGGTCTGAAAGTGCGAAGAATAATCAACGAGCCAACAGCAGCCGCTTTGGCATACGGTCTCGACAAGAAATCTTCGGACGTGAAAGTCGTAGTTTTCGACTGCGGTGGTGGTACACACGATGTATCGATTCTGGAATTGGGTGATGGAGTTTTTGAAGTACTTTCTACAGATGGCGATACCCACCTCGGGGGAGACGACTTCGACCAGGTGATCATTGATTGGCTTACCACCGAATTTAAAAGCGACAACGGCCTTGATCTTGCGAAAGACCCAATGGCATTGCAGCGTTTGAAAGAAGCCGCGGAGAAAGCAAAAATTGAGCTCTCGAGCTCGGCAAGTACTGAAATCAATCTACCGTACATTATGCCGGTAGATGGGGTACCAAAACACTTAGTGCGCACGCTTACCCGCGCAAAATTTGAGCAGTTGAGCGACAGCCTTATAAAACGAACTATTAGCCCATGCGAGAAAGCACTAAAAGCTGCCGGTCTTAGCAAATCAGACATCGACGAAGTAATCTTAGTAGGTGGAAGTACGCGAATACCAGCTATTCAAGATGCTGTAAAAAACTTTTTCGGTAAAGAGCCATCAAAGGGTGTAAATCCCGATGAAGTAGTGGCTGTAGGCGCTGCTATTCAAGGTGGTGTATTAACGGGTGAAGTAAAAGACGTACTTCTTCTTGACGTTACCCCGCTCTCTCTTGGTATAGAAACTATGGGTAGTGTATTCACACGATTGATTGACGCCAACACAACCATCCCTACCAAAAAATCGGAAGTGTTTTCAACGGCATCTGATAGCCAACCCTCAGTTGATATTCACGTGTTGCAAGGCGAGCGCTCTATGGCCAAAGACAATCGATCTATCGGTCGATTCCAACTTACCGACATTCCCCCAGCACCGCGAGGTGTGCCCCAGATTGAAGTTACCTTCGATATTGATGCAAATGGAATATTGAACGTTTCGGCGAAAGATAAAGCTACGAACAAGGAGCAAAGTATCCGTATCGAAGCGTCGAGCGGACTTACAGATGCGGAGATCGATCGGATGAAGAAAGAAGCTGAAGCAAATGCCGCTTCCGACAATGAAGCTAAAAATCGGGTTGAGACGCTCAATAAAGCGGACTCATTAATCTTTCAAACAGAGAAACAACTTAAAGAGTTTGGAGATAAAATTCCCGCCGACAAGCGTCAACCGATTGAAGATGCATTGGCCAGCTTGAAAAAAGCGCATGAAGCACAAGATATCGCCGGTATCGAAGCTTCGATGGAGCAAGTTAACTCGCTCTTCCAAGCCGCTTCTCAAGACATGTACAACACACAAGGGGCGCAGGGTGCATCAAGCAACGGTGAGCCGCAAGGCAGCACAGCCGATGAAGAAGTAACCGACGTTGACTTCGAAGAAGTAAAAGACGAAAAGTAAAATTCCCCATCCCCTAAACTAAAGAGCCGCCACACCTTTCGAGGTTGTGGCGGTTTTTTTTTGGAACAATGGATCGATAATACTGTTCTTTGCCCGATGCGAAACAATGAGTAGAAAGGGAGCCATTATAGCCTTAACAGCATGTCTGTTGGTCACCGCTATTGCGGCATTCACTTTGCCAAACACTTTTTTTGATTACGATTTCGAGAAGTTTTTCAAACCGAGCGATCCAGCTACGGCCTATTTTCAAGAACATCGCGCCAATTTCGGAACCGATAATGACTATGTGCTTGTGGCGATTGAAAACAGGGAAGGCATTTTTGACCCTGAATTTCTTTTGAAAATTGCCGATTTCACGGCTGAAGCCGCGAAGCTACCGCACGTTGTGGACGTTACATCGCCAACCAATTTCAAAAGAAATATTCGCGAGCCATTAACCGGAGTGCTCTTCGAAAGATCCTTGCTCACCGGCGACCGGGCCCGCGATTCGATTGCCGTGTCGCAAGATAAAACGGTAATGCACAATCTTTTTGGCGATAGCCTTACGGCGCTGTCGATAGTGCTCGTTACCGAAGCGAAACTCAGCAAAGCGAAATGCGATGAGCTCGCTTCTGCACTTAAAACTATTACAGAGCGCTTCGGTTTCGATGAGACACATCTCGCAGGCCGCGCCATCGGACAAGTGGTTTACATCAAAAAGATCAGCGATGAATTCCAAATTTTCATCTCGCTATCCTTAGTTTTTGTAGTTATACTGCTTTTCGCAATTTTTAAATCGTTCAGAGGCGTGATAATTCCACTGGCCACCGTGCTTTTGGCGGTGGTATGGAGTATTGGAATTCTCAATTTTTCTGGTTTGGGTATTAGCATTTTGCTCAATATGCTGCCACCGGTGATTTTTGTGGTTGGGATGAGCGATGCTGTGCATCTCTACGCCAGATATCTCGAAGAGCTCCGCGCCGGAAGGCCGAAGCCAGAAGCCATACGCCAAATGGTGCGCGATACCGGATTGGCAACTTTCTTGACCAGCCTTACCACAGCCATTGGCTTTGGATCGCTCTACTTTACGGGTATCCCTGCCCTTCAAGAATTTGGTCTCATTACGGGAGCGGGTGTTCTAGCGGCATTTGCTATAGCCATAACCCTTTTACCTGCACTATTGGTGCTGCTACCCCAGCCCCGAAATGTGGCTCAGCCGGCCAATAGACTTTGGTCAAATCGACTTCGAAAAACGTTTCTTTGGATCGTTCAAAAGCGAAGGCCCGTAATAATCGTAAGCGTCTTTATTACTGCATTCCTTGCCTTTTTTGCTTCTCAAATCGAGCTAAACAATTTCATACTCGAAGACCTTAAAAAATCAGAACCCCTTCGCAAAGATTTTTCTTATTTCGACACACATTTTTCGGGGGTACGGCCATTTGAATTGGGAATAAAACTTCCGGATAGTTCTGGGTTTTTGAACCCTGAGCATATAAAGGCTATTGACCAGATAGAGCAAAATCTACGAGATGATTATGGCGTGAGCGCAACTGTATCGCTCAGCACCATTAGCAAA
>JBBQFC010000111.1:0-4972 GCA_038321615.1 Flavobacteriales bacterium
CAGGAATGGTCTTTCTTCTGAATTCAAATCATCACACAAACATATGGAGCCATATAGATCGCGAAATCCTATAAATGAGTGGCATTAATGCCAGAAGCAGAACAATACCTGAAGCGACGAACCAAACGGCGTTTTCGCGCATAGTAAAGCTAATTACTCCCCATAGGTCTAATAGAAAATGTGCCACAAACCACGACACCCATAGAGCCACCGTCAGCCCGTAACTAACGTAAGCTGCACCGTAGTAAAAACCGGGCTCCCGCTGAAAGTTCAATCCACAATTCGGACAGGTCTGATGCATTTCGGCCAGACCTTTGCTGTACGCCGCCTTGTGTACAAACAGGCTACCCACCCTGCATCGCGGGCAGGACAAAGAAAAAACAGAGCCGATTTTGGAACCTTTCATGATTGATCTTGATGGGCACAAAGATAGCCGGGCCTGCCTCGGAAACCGAATAAAAACGCGCTATTCGTATCGCAGGGCGTCGATAGGGTCGAGCGCCGCGGCCTTCTTCGCGGGATAATAACCGCTAAGTATCCCTACAATAAAGCAGAGTACGCTTCCGCCGATAATCCATTTCCACGGGATAATAAAATCGCTACCGATGAAGAAAGCCATCAAATTGCCACAAAGAATACCCAAAACTATACCCAAGGCTCCACCCAACTGCCCGATGACAATGGCTTCAACCAAAAATTGATTGCGAATGCGCATTGCGCTGGCTCCAATCGATTTGCGAATGCCGATCTCGCGGGTGCGCTCCGTAACGGAAACGAGCATAATATTCATCAATCCAATGGCCGCACCCAGCAAAGTAATAAGCCCAATGATTGTAGCCAGTACCGTGATTACCGATATCTGCTCCAGCAGGGTGTTTGCCAGACTATCGCTTCGGGTAATCCCAAAACTACTGTCCTCGCCCGGGCTGTCGCGACGAATGTTGCGCATAACCCCTTCGGCCACACTTTGAGCCCCATCCAAATCTATAGCTTCGATGGTTTGCACGTTTATGGTATAATCGCTCTTCGAATTTTGAAAGTTGAGCCGCGCCGAGCGCAACGGAAGCAGAATTTGATTGTCGCCACTGAATCCAAAACTATTGCCTTTCGACGCGAGCACGCCTAAGACCGTGAGCCGCTTTTCGCCAAGAAAAATTTGTCTGCCAAGCCCCGCGCAAGAACTTTCTCCAAAGAGCTTGTCGTGCACATCTTTGCCAATTATGGCCACTTGTGCGGCTGCTTCGTCTTCTTCGTCCGTAAAGACTCTACCACATTCGAGTTGGTAACCCGCTGTCTGCAAGTAATTGCTGCTCACTCCCAAAGCCTGTACATTGGGGTTTGTCTTTTCGCTTTGGTAGCGAATAGTAGCCAAAAAACTGACCATCGTGGAAACCGAAAGCACCGACGGAAATGGGTAGCGCTCCATGAAAAGAACCGCTTCTTCGTAACGCACCGGCGGATTGACCGCCGTAGCAGCCCGATTGCCGCCAAAGCGCAAATTTCCCACATTCGAACGCATTGTAAAGGTGTTTGAACCCATGCGCGAGAAGTCGCTTTCAATCTTATTCTGCAATGCATCGATGGTAGTAAGGATACCCACGAGCGCGGTAATTCCCACCGCGATGATCAGGCATGTCAGCACCGCCCGCAATTTTTGACCTCTTATGGCTCGGAAAGCAATTTCAAGATTGATGAATGAAAAGCTTTTTTCGAGCTTTTTGCGAGTGGCCATGCTGCAAATTTAAGAATTGGCGCTCCTCGCCTTTAACCACTCATCATAATTTGGTATTTTCGCCCCTATCCTAAACAATGAATTCAATGGTATTTGATATCGACATGATTAAGGCTGTTTATCAGCAATATCCTACCCGCGTCGCGGCAGCCCGCAAGGTTTTAGACCGCCCGCTCACCCTTACAGAAAAGATTCTCTACACGCACCTCAGCGAAGGAAACGCCAAAGTGCCCTTCGAACGCGGGAAGTCCTATGTCGATTTTGCACCCGATAGGGTTGCTATGCAAGATGCTACTGCCCAAATGGCGCTGCTGCAATTTATGCAAGCCGGTCGCAAGATTACTGCAGTGCCCACCACGGTTCATTGCGACCACTTGATTCTCGCCCAGCACGGCGCTGCGCAGGATTTAAAAGATTCTATTGAAAATAGTTCCGAAGTATTCAACTTTCTCGATACCGTTTCAAGCAAATACGGTATTGGCTTCTGGAAGCCAGGTGCAGGTATTATTCACCAGGTGGTACTCGAAAACTACGCCTTCCCCGGCGGAATGATGATCGGAACAGATTCGCATACCGTAAATGCGGGCGGATTGGGTATGGTCGCCATTGGAGTCGGCGGCGCAGATGCCGTAGATGTTATGGCCGGAATGCCTTGGGAATTAAAATTTCCGAAACTCATCGGAGTGAAACTCACAGGTCGCTTGAGCGGCTGGACAAGCGCAAAAGACGTAATATTGAAAGTGGCCGGTATCCTTACGGTAAAAGGTGGGACAGGTGCCATCGTAGAATACTTTGGCGACGGAGCCAAAAGCCTTTCCTGCACTGGGAAGGGTACCATTTGCAATATGGGAGCAGAGATCGGAGCCACCACTTCGGCTTTCGGCTACGACGAGAAAATGGGCGTTTACCTCCGCGGCACCGGTCGCGCCGAAATAGCTGACCTCGCCGATCAAATTGCCGGGCATCTCAGCGGCGACCCAGAAGTTTACGCCAATCCGGAGCAATATTTCGATCAGGTTATAGAAATCGATCTTTCCACTTTAGAGCCGCATATCAACGGTCCTTTCACCCCCGATTTGGCCACACCCATCTCCCAGTTTGCTGCTAAGGTAAAAGCCGAAGGCTGGCCCCAAAAACTGGAAGTAGGATTGATCGGCTCTTGCACCAATTCTTCGTACGAGGATATAAGCCGTGCAGCTTCCCTTGCCAGGCAAGCGATAGATAAGAAGTTAAAAGTGAATGCCGAATTCACCATTACTCCAGGCTCCGAGCAAGTGCGCTACACGGTAGAGCGCGATGGTTTTCTCGATACCTTCCACCAGATTGGCGGCGTAGTTTTAGCCAACGCTTGTGGGCCTTGCATTGGGCAATGGGCGCGCCATAGCAATGATCCTTTGCGAAAAAACTCCATTATAACCAGCTTCAACCGAAACTTCGCTAAGCGAAACGATGGAAATCCAAACACCCACAGCTTTGTAGCATCTCCAGAGATTGTGACGGCTATGGCTATCGCCGGCGACCTCACTTTCAATCCGCTTACCGATACCCTGATAAATGAAAAAGGAGAAACTGTAAAACTCGATGAGCCTACCGGACTGGAAATGCCTACCAAAGGCTTCGATGTAAAAGACCCCGGTTACAAAGCGCCAGCCGAAGACGGATCCAATGTTGCCGTGGCAGTAGCTACCGATTCCAAGCGATTGCAATTGCTCGAACCTTTTGCCCCGTGGAATGAAAAAAATATCACCGGAATGAAACTATTGATTAAAGCCTTTGGGAAATGTACCACCGACCATATCTCCATGGCCGGACCATGGCTGCGCTACCGCGGACACCTCGACAACATTTCGAATAATACCCTTACCGGCGCGATCAATGCCTTCAATAAAGAAACCGACAAGGTCAAAAACCAATTTACCGGCTCTTACGGCACCGTGCCCGATACGCAGCGCGCCTACAAAGCCGCCGGAGTGCCGGGTATCGTAGTGGGCGACCACAATTACGGCGAAGGTTCATCGCGCGAGCATGCAGCCATGCAGCCGCGACACTTGGGCGTTCGAATCGTTCTTGTAAAATCATTCGCGCGTATCCACGAAACGAATCTGAAAAAGCAGGGAATGCTCGGCTTGACTTTCGCCAACGAAACCGATTACGACAAAATACGCGAAGACGACACCATTTCTACAGTCGATTTGGATAAATTTTCACCCGATAAACCCATTACTTTGAAGCTCGATCATACGGATGGAAGTTCGGAGCAGATCGTTACCAATCACACCTACAACCAAGGGCAAATAGATTGGTTTAAGGCGGGTTCTGCGTTGAATTTAATTAAACTTCAACAGCACAATTAATTATAGATTCTTCTATAATCGAACATCTTAAAACCTAAAAAGCAGGTTGGATTCAATGATCCAACCTGCTTTTTTAATATACTTTTTTGTGCCTGGGCTTGCCCACGATCGCGTTTCGCAAGTGTGCCCTTAAAGGTCGTCCCGCCTGGAATTTAAAGCCGGTTTAAAAGAAAATTGCGCGAGACGCGCGGCGGGGATGATGGGGTATTGTTGATCTACCCGGTCAGGTCGAGTGGTTATTCCAATCCAAGGCCGGGACGGCCGGAACAGACGCACCCGCGAGACGCGAGCGCGGGCATGGATTCTATTGTGAAAATCAACATTCAGTCAGGTCGAGTGGTTTTTGAAGGAGCAGAGCGGATTCAAAAATTGTATCGAGACCCGATGTGACGGGAATTATGGGGTATTTTTAATATGCTTGGTCAGGTCCAGTGATTATTCCAAGGCCGGGACGGCCGAAACAGACGCACTCGCGAGACGCGAGCGGGGGCATGGGATTATAATTCGGAACGGGGCGACCACGTTGACCCCGGGAGTAGTCCATCTTTTAGGATTAAAGTAGGTACCTATAGCTTATCATAGGTGAATTGGAAGGGTGCATATTTCACTTTAAAGTAAAATTAACACGACATAATTTACTTTTGATGCAATAATATATACATTTGTGGTCTCAAATTCACTTAGATGTGAAATAACAGGACACCTTTCTGCTTTATTAAAACCGTCAATCGTCAAAGTGAACTATGAAATTGTCGAAATGCAACAATTTAGTGGCAGCCAGTCAAAAGTCTACTCTATTCTTCCAGATGATGGCACGGAGCAAACCTTGTTTGAGCAATTTGTCGACGAGAACGTAACAGAATTTAGGTCGGAAATCAAAGAGATA
>JBBQFC010000112.1:0-4872 GCA_038321615.1 Flavobacteriales bacterium
AAATGTTCGAGCAGCGCATTGGCCAAGCCGAGATTTCCTTCGGCATTTTCAAAGTCGATGGGGTTCACCTTATGCGGCATGGCCGAAGAACCCACTTCACCGGCTTTTATGGCTTGCTTAAAGTAATTCATGGAGATGTAAGTCCAGATATCTCGGCAGAAGTCGATGAGAATGGTGTGGATGCGACGCATGGCATCGAAGCGGGCGGCCAATTGATCGTAATGCTCTATTTGGGTGGTAGTTTGCTGACGGGCGATACCCAATTCCTTGGTCAGAAAGCTATTGGCGAAAGCTATCCAATCGATATCTGGGTAGGCTACGGCATGCGCATTGAAATTTCCAGTGGCACCGCCTAGTTTCCCTGAAATGGGAATGGCTTTCAAGGCTTCGAGTTGTACACCAAGCCGCTCAGTAAAAACGGTAATTTCTTTACCGAGACGCGTGGGCGAAGCTGCCTGTCCATGGGTATGAGCTAGCATCGCTACATTTTTCCAATCATCCGAAAGGCTGCGGAGTTTTTCAATTAGACTTTCAACTAAAGGAATATATACTTCTTGAAAACAATCTCTGATTGAAAGTGGGATGGCGGTATTATTAATATCCTGCGAGGTAAGCCCGAAATGAACGAATTCGGCATTTGCCCCCAATCCCATCGCACTCATTTTTTCTTTAATGAAATACTCTACGGCCTTTACATCGTGGTTGGTCACGGCTTCAAACCCTTTCACGTGTTCAGCGTCGGCATGGCTGAAATTGGAGTAGATAGCACGCAATTGATTTTTTTCTGCATCGCTCAAGCTGCCAATTTCGGGCAGGGGCCATTCGCTAAGGGCAATGAAATAGGCGATTTCGACTTGTACGCGATATTTTATAAGGGCAAATTCCGAAAAGTAGGACACTAGCTCCGAAGTTTTCGAAGCGTATCGTCCATCAACCGGCGAGATTGCGGTAAGGCTCATGTAGCAGTAAATAAGGGGCAAAAGTCCACATTTTTTAGGAGATGTGGAAGGGGCTGCATCCATTGGCTATGCCACCCGAAATTTTCGATTTCTTTCCAGCCCATATCGCAGGCCTAGTGGAAGGAAACAGATCAAAAAAGTGAAAGAATTTAAACGAACGGGTGGTAATCCGTAATACCCTTTTACAGAAAGTATTAAAACTGTTTGATCATCCGCTACATGACAGAAGATGTTCTTTGTTGATGTGTCGAAACCATTAGGTTAATGTTTTGATAACAATTTGGTAACAGACTGCTCTTTCTTTCTTTCTTTCTTTCTTGCAATCGCTTAAGCGCGATGTTTAAGTCCGGTTAGCCGAAAACGGATAGAGTAGGTGATCAATTTTTATTTTATGAAATCAATAATTCCAATTTTTTTCTTAAGTGTAGTTGTTTTTAGTTGCTCGAAAGAAGTAGAAGATTCGCCTCTCACAGAAAGTAGTAATTATCTAGCCAAGGCGCCATCGTACTACAGAAAAATAGTCAGAGACGCCGGCGGTAACCTTACTTGTCATTCTCAGGGTGGTAATTGTTTGCCTGAAGTCGTAGTAAAAGGAATACATCATGGGCTACTAGGAAATTTTATTTCCGCAACAAACAATGGCGATCTAAAAGCATTCTTCGACGCGTCCCAGAATGGTGGAATTTTATTTAAAAATTTTAGCGAGTTCAACTTTTATTTGGCCGACCTCCAAAGCGGTAAATTAACTTTTTCCATACTACCATCAAGCAACCCGAATTTAACTCAAGCAGCTTTGCATCCGTTTTCCGCTTCAAATGCAATTGCGGCTGGAAATTTAGATGATATTATTTTTGTTTTTCCACTTCTTAAATAGCCAACACAATCATAATTAAGTTGCAAAAGGTAAAAATAATTGTGATTTTTTTCGCATTAACTACGGGATGTGTTGATAGCCAGCACACAGATAGTTATGAACTAAAGTCGTTAATCGAGCTTGTCCCTACTCGTGAGTGGGTAGTGACGCTCGATTCTTTGGATGTTGATTTGCTGTACGCTCCAACTGATTTGGGTAGTTCTGGATTGGTAGGGCACGTCAAATTTTCAACATCAAACACCTGTTGGGCATGTATTCATGGGAAAGTAACTTTTGATTCACTTGTCCGATTTACTAGATTTCATGGCGATCCCAATCCCCGCACTGATTTCCTAAACGATTCCACAGCTGTGCATATTGTTGACGGTGGGGACTCATGTGTATTTCTTAGTCGCCATGACGATGAATTCCTTGAGTTGGCTTACTTGCACCCGCCCGCCTATTATTTTATGGGGCATTATTTTGACATGACTTTGCTAGTTCAAGATCGGGCGTACTTAAGTGTTTCTTCTGGTGCGTATGAATTGAGGAGCAGAGCAGAAAATGCTTTGTTCTACGACAATGCAAAGCCTATATTCCGCACTGATCTTAATGATCTGTCGAGATACGAACTATTGGGAAAATACCCTTCTGATTATCGCGAAAAGGGTATTTATGGTTATCATCTAGAACCATTGTTGTGCTCAGATGGGAAGCAAATATTATGTTACTCATTCCCTGGAAGTCGATTTTTACATGTCATAAATGAGGAAACGCTTGTTGTTACAGACTACGAATGCAAATCGTTGTATCACACTGAGTACCAATCCATGGATACGGCCGACTTTATGATGGTCAGTAAGGCTATTCAATTTCAGGATACTGTTTCAAGATACGATAGAGTTGCGGTGAGCGATAAGTATCAAAAATGTGTGCGTCTTTACTTAATGAATAGTCCAGCCGTGCTGAACGGTAAATCGTATAATGGTAGCATCGTGATTTTTAGTCTGAATTCAGAAAAAGTAGAAAGAGAGTACCTTTTCAATACGGCGGAAATTAGCCCTCGGCATTTTTTATTTCACAACGAAGGGCTGATCGTCTTAATTAGAACAACAGATGCCCCGCCTTTTACCTATAATGTCAAAGACCTACCCATCTATGGAAATCCACTATAATAATTGTGTCTTTTGTTTCGCGTCACACGAAATGTTTGATCAGGTAAGTTACTCCCGCTTACTTGCATGTCGATGAGGTTCTTAGTAGAAAAGACCTCTGGCTACATTGTTGGCCTGGGATTGATATTAGCAAACTATGGATGCGATCCTATTGTAAAAGATGCCGATCAAACTCTGCGAATAGAAGCTTTAATTAAATTCACCAGGGATCGAGAACTCGATTTGAGTCAGTATGATTTTGTACTCATCGAGGGAAAAATAAAATGCGGAGGGTGTGCAGCTCTTTGGCAAGAAATTCTTCCAACTAGCAATATTCTAATGCAACCATCTCTTGTGATACTTGGAGATTCGCTTCCACATGATCATTGTTTGCAGAATGCAAGTAGTGTTGTGGTAACGGACTTTGAATCTATCGAGAAAGCGTTTCCTTACATAGCCAACTATTTTGTCTTTTACATTGAAAATGGAAAGCCCTTGAAGTATATTGAGTTAGGTGCACGCCCAGTCGATATTTAACCATCATGCTACACAGTCTATCCCGCTCCGTTGGGCATTTGTCCGCTCCGCTAGGCATTCCCCCTGCTGAACTTTACTGCTCTGCAAGTTATTCAATCCGCTCCGCTGGGCATTCCCGCCCCGAAAATGTGGTCGTGCAAGTGCCCTGCGGAACTTTACTGCTCCGACTTTCACTTAATCCAAAATACTTTATAACGGATCATGTCGTTAATTGTGAACTAGGGCATTCGCCCTGCTATGCAAGTTTTCTAACCTACCGAAAATACCCGTTCAGCTGGGCATTCCCGCCCCTAGAATGTGGTCGGGCAAGTGCCCTGCAGAACTTCAGTGCCCTGCAGGTTATCCAACCTGCTGAAAATACTTTCTTTTCTGCCAATTGAAAATGGGCACAGCTAAATTCAAAAAACGGAGACAACTTTTACCTAATAGAATTGTCATTAACTCTTCTAATGGGTGAGATTTATAAATGTCAAACTACCGCAGGGTGCACGCCCTGCGGAGCTAAGACTTTTACAATGTCAAACATACCGCAGGGTTGATACCCCTAGGAGCAGGTCTCTTCGGAACGTGATGGTGAATAATTCGTGTAATTTTACGCACTGCGATTCCGTCCATGGATTTATTTCTGATCATAGTTGCCGCTCTGTTTATTCTCGTAAGCTTTGCCGGGTCCTTGCTCCCGGTGCTGCCGGGACCACCGCTGGCCTGGCTGGGTCTGTTGATTTTGCATTTTTCGGTTTATGCCCAATTTTCGCAGTCGCTGCTTATCTGGTCGGCGGTAGCGATGGCTGCGGTTACAGTGCTCGACTATTTAATCCCCATTTGGGGTACCAAGCGATTTGGTGGTAGCAAGGCGGGAGCCAATGGTGCCATGCTGGGGCTGGTAGCCGGTTTTTTCCTACCGCCTTGGGGTTTCGTTTTTGGCCCGTTTGCCGGGGCATTTTTGGCGGAATGGTTATTCCAAGGTCAGAAGTGGACAAAAGCCTTGAAAAGTGCATCGGGTAGTTTCGTTGGGCTTATCTTTAGCACGGGACTGAAGTTGGTTTACTGCGGCTGGGTGGCTTGGAAATACGCGTCAGTCGTTTTTTTCTGAATCGGTGTATTTTCCTTGTATGGCCATTCTGCAAAAACGGAGAGCATATCTTCGAGACGCATTCTATTATTATCGCTTGTTCGAGTTAGAATAGAAATATTTTCGGGTCAAGTAAATTTTACGGGGAGAATGATAGATTTGTGTAAAATCAAATCATTTGAATACATCGTTGATCAGCCATGTTCTTCCTGAAGAACTGATTTTATATTTTGATCTTATCGGCATTTTGGAGCTGTGCGATTTAAGGAACAAATCGGTTTACATCGAAGTTGAACT
>JBBQFC010000113.1:0-4659 GCA_038321615.1 Flavobacteriales bacterium
GGTGAAGGTACTGTCGCAACCCTGGGTATTGGTGAAGGTTTCGGTATACTCACCGGAAGAAAAATATTCTTCGCCAGCATTGGAAATATAGGAAAAACACGCGGATATGGATTCTGACGCGGATGATGAATAAGCTATATCGAGTTCGATCAAAATTATGCTGTCGCAACCGGCTGCATTGAGTATGGTATCATTGTACATTCCTGATTCGGTGAATGTAAATTGTCCACAGGGGCTTTCGTATTCGTCACAGGCGAAAGCTTCGATTTCGGATTCAGAGTGATCTGATATGGTCAGCTCAAGGGTGTGGAGGGAATCACATCCATCGAAAGTTTGAAAGGCGACCTGATAGGTATCTGAGGTGGTCAGTGTTTCTCCTGATGATTCCCAAAAATAGGATTCGCAGGCAGTAATGGTTTCAGTGATATCATATGCTTCATTAATGGTGAGATCAAGTGTGACCAAGGAGTCACAGCCAGCGACATTTTCCAGGGTGAACTCGTAAGATCCGGATTCTTCTGAAATAATTCTACTACTTGACGAAGCTAAAAATTCTATTTGTCGCTTGATACTTTGATTAAACAGGTATCGAAAAACGTTTTTACCTGAATATTCAAACAAATATTGGTTATAATTCTCAAGATCATCAAGTAACCATTTATCCAAGGAAACATCGATTCCCTTGATATTAGAATAGAAGTCTGCGTGTAGAGAATAATAAATTGTATCCGTGTTTTCTGGTAGTGGGGTGAAAATACTTAAATGCTCAATGAAATTCGAATTTCCTCTAAAATACAGTACTTCATTATCTTCAAAGAAAGCTGTAAAATTATTATCTCTACTGTATGGATTGTCTGGCATAGAGAGAACCGAAGCAATTTCTTTCAATAGCGTGGTCTTTCCAGATCCGTTTTTTCCTGCTATTGCCGATATCATTTCAAGGGGCGAACTAGAGTAAAAATCATCCAAAAAAGCACTATTCTTCGAAAATGAAACTTTGCCCTCTTGGATAGAATATTCATTTCTCCCTCCAAATTGCAATAACATATTCTCTCCTAGAAATGAGGCTTCATTAAAATATATGGCGGCCAAATGCATAGCTTATTGATTATTTAGTCTTTCTTCAATACCCCTAAAACTCTCCAACGCCGCTTCTATATTCTCCACGATTTCGTTGGCGAGTATGTCTGGGTCTGGCAGGTTGTCGAGATCGGTGAGACTTTGGTCTTTGATCCAAAAGATGTCTAGGCTGGTTTTGTCACGGGCTGCAATTTCCTTGTAGTTGTATTTTCTCCAGCGCCCTTCGGGGTTTTCTTCGCTCCAAGTTTGTTTGCGTTTGTGGATGTTTTCGGACTGGTACAAATCAATAAACTCCTGAAGGTTGTGAAATCCCATCACCATCTTCTTGGGGGTGTGGTGTATGTTGGTGCGGTAATCATAAAACCACACTTCTCGGGACCAGGCATCTTTGCTTGCAGGCTTGTTGGTAAAGAACAAAACGTTTGCCTTCACTCCTGGTGCGTAGAATATCCCGGTTGGTAGGCGGAGGATGGTGTGCAGCTCGGTGGTTCTTAAAAGTTGTTTTCGAACTTCCTCTCCTGCCCCGCCTTCAAAGAGCACGTTGTCGGGAAGCACCACTGCCGCTTCACCATTGATTTTGAGCATGGTCTTGATGTGCTGCAGGAAGTTCAACTGTTTGTTGGAAGTGGTTTCCCAAAAGTCCTGACGGTTGTAGCTCATATCTTGCTTCTCCGCTTCTCCAGCTTGATTGGTGATGGTCATGCTGCTCTTTTTGCCGAAAGGGGGATTGGCCAGCACATAATCTACCCTCAGCCCATCATCGGCCACGAGGGCATCGGTGGGTTTGATGGTGGGTGTGCCTTCTAGCTCGCCTATATTGTGCAGGTACATATTCATTAAGCACATGCGGCGCGTGTTCGCTACTATTTCATTTCCATAAAAAGTCTCATTCTTTAGAAATACCTTCTCGTCGCGGTCTAGTTTATTGTGGGCTACAATCCAATCATAAGCCGCCAGGAAGAAACCGCCTGTGCCGCATGCCGGATCGGCAATGGTTTTTTGGGGTTTTGGCTGCACACAAGCCACAATGGCTTTGATCAGTGCCGAGGGGTGAAGTACTGTCCTGCACCCGAACTTCCACTGCTGTCCATAGCATTCTTCTCCAGTAGGCCTTCGTAGATGGTGCCCTTTATGTCGGTGCCCATCATATTCCAGTTTTCATGGTTTATCAGGTCGATGACTTTGAGCAGCTTGGAAGGGTCTTGAATCTTATTTTGGCTTTTGGTGAAAATCTGGCCGAGCATTCCTTTCTCGGTAGATAAACTTCGCAATAGCTGACTGTAAAAGGATTCCAGATCGGCACCCCGCTTGCTTGAAAGGGTTTCCCAATCGCAGGTTTCGCCATCGGATATTTCGTTTCCGTCTACATCTTTGAGTTTTGGAAACTTGAGTCCTTTGCTGTACGGTGGCTTGTTGAGCTCATCGGCCATTTTCAGGAAGAGCAGGTAGGTGATTTGTTCGAGGTAATCGCCGTACCCTACGCCGTCATCGCGGAGTACGCTGGCAAGGTTCCAGATTTTCGATATGATGGTGGAGTCGGTCATGCTTACTTGTTGACAATTTTGAGAAGCCGCTCAAAGGTATAGATGGTTGGCCGGCGACCCGAGCCTTTTTGGGCAATTTTGATAATCTTGTTTTCGACCAAGGCACTCAAAATACGGGCAACACTGGCCTTGGGTATTGTGGAGCTTTTCTCAAAATTCTTGGAAGAAAAAATGGGGCTCTTGAACAACGCATCAAGGCAGTGCATGGCATATTGAGAATGAGTGGCTGCTGCGATTTCCGTTTTTACAGATTCGTATAATCTTATAATTTCACGGGTTTTTTCAATGTTCGACTCCGCCTGAACGACTATGGCCTGCAGGAAAAACCGAATCCAGTTGGTCCAGCTACCTGTATCTGTAATGTCCTTGAGGGCATCGTAATAATCTGAACGATGGCTTTCCAAATATGCACTAAGGTAAAAAACAGGCTCTTGAATGATTTTTTTGTGATAGAGAAATAAAGGAATTAATATGCGCCCCATACGCCCATTGCCATCCAGAAAAGGGTGTATGATTTCGAACTGGGCGTGAATCACGGCCAATTGTACCAGCACGTCCTGATCGTCAATGTGAATATACTTTTCCCATTTATCGAGGGCATCCATCATCACGGGAACTGCTGGTGGAACAAACCGAGCCGACTCGATCGTAGAGCCTGGGGAGCCTATAAAGTTTTGAATGCGTCGAAAATTGCCAGGGTCTTTGTTTTCTCCCCTTACCCCTGACATCAATTTTTCATGCATCTTCCGGATGGAATTCAAGGATAGCGGCCTGACCTTCATTTGATCACGCGCTTCAATAAGCGCGATGCGGTAGTTGATCACTTCAAAAATATCGCCTTTGGCATGGTCGGGAGCGGCGTCTTGTGCTTCAAATTGCAAGACTTCTTCAAGCGTGGCCTGTGTTCCTTCTATTTTTGAAGACAGCACCGCTTCTTGTGTGCGCAATGGAGAGAGCAATACTTCCGGATTGATGATGGACTGCAAAAGCCCATCATAACGGGCTACGTACCTATTGGCCTTTCCCATAATGTCAATCAGCTTGTCCCATTCTATGTTCTTAATTGGAAGTTCATGGGGGAGAAAGGGTTGCATATTTGTGTCTTATGAATGGTTGACAAAATAATTTGTGTCTCAAATGTATAGAAATATGAGACGCAAACTGGTTTGTTTAGACTAAAAGAAACACAAAACAGGATCTGTTATTGGCACAATGGCGGAATATACTGGCAAGGTTTCAGATTTTCGATACGATGGTGGAGTCGGTCATGATAGAAATACCTTGTGCTCGTGTGATGTTACATTGAACTTGATCAAATCGGAATAAGTCAGCCTATAGATCTGACCTATCATTTTTTCAGGCTTAAAATTAAAGACTCTATAAATAATTGCCCGTGCATTATCTTTCAAAAATTGCAATTCGTTATCTGAAATGAAAAATGGAGTTCCAATGCTCCCAACAGTTGTTTTTACTTCAATGTAGATTTCTTCTTTATCCTGATTGAATGATTTTATATCGTAACCATCTCCATCTTTCATTTTAGTTGGCCTTAAACTATCGAAGTTGTAATCATCCAATTTTTCGATTTCATACCGTCGGATGAACTCCTCCCCTAAATCGCCCAACCGTTTTGAAGTCTTATGGATCCGATCATAGTCCACCTGCCCTTTAGAGGCATTTCTCTGGTAAGCAGGAAGCCGACTTACAAATTCATTTGGAATTGAAGGATATTCTACGAATAACGGTAGATCCTGGACATCTGCTTCATTAGTAGTTTGCCATACATAGTCTATGACACACACCCGTCCAAGACGTTTAATTTTTAAATATGACTTCCCCGTTTGATGCGGGTTTGCGCTCCAAAATACAGACTTTTCTAAAATAAACCCTCTCTCTCTCTCTCTAAAAGAGAGACGTTTGATTTGATAAATTTTTGATCTCATCAGGGTCCAAAAATGGTTTGTCTAGCCATAATTTCAAGTCAATTTTCACAAATAAATTTAATCTGACAAATGCCACCAAATTTGACAGGTGC
>JBBQFC010000114.1:0-4483 GCA_038321615.1 Flavobacteriales bacterium
CATCGATTTAATGGTGAAGCGGTCCATCACTGGCGCCAGGATCAACTTCAGGCTCCAGGGCAAAGAGACCATGGCCAGATAACTGCCCACAACCATCGGCGAAACATCATTCATGGCCAGCCAGGCTGGAATGGCAAAGAATGTGAGGCCTTCGGGCACGCCTTGCGCGAAATACAAAAACGAAAAAGTAAAATAGCGTGAGGCAGGGCTTTCCGCCAAAACGGGCTTGAGCCGCAAGTCGGCTTTCTTCGGGAGAAAGGCAGCCAATTTCTTGATCATGACTTCACGACTTTAAGTTCGACTGCGGCAGGCGCCTTCACTTGCTTGTGACGGATATCAATCCATTTCCCATAGGTCATTTGCCGCCATATCCACTCTATGGGCCCAAAGCGGAAGTGGCTAAGCCACCACCAGCTGAGTGCGATTTGACAGCCATAAATAGTGAGGGAAATCAGCCAAATTTGAGAGAGTCCAAATTGAAAGGCGAAACCAAATCCGATACCGTAATAGATGGTAATAGATAGTATGGTTTGCGCCAAATAATTGCTCAAAGCCATTCTCCCTACAGGCGCAAAAAGCATCCCGAATGTGGAGCGCCTTTGAAAAGCCAATGCCAGAAGGGCTGTGTAGGCGCAGGCCAATGGCACAGTGCCTAATCCGTAAAATAATTCATAGAAAAAACCTGTCATAGGAGATTGATCCATGCCAAATTCGGCGTAAGCGCGCAGGAGATTCATGGGCAGTCCTACCACGACACCCCAAAGCGCTATCTGATTGAGAAGCACAGTATTCCCGAGCAAGTTTCGGTATAGGATAGCCCTCCCTGCCCACATGCCAATAAAGAACAATGCCAGCACTTTAAAAAATCTGCCCGACTCAAGGAGCATGGCCAGGCGCATCGCAGAACCTCTGATGGTTCCTTTCAAAAAAAGGCCTACGTCTTGATTCTCGAGCATCCAGCGGAATCCATCTTCACGCCCTCCGCTTAGCACTTTTATTTCCATAAAAAACCACTCGAAAAGCGGATCAACATAATTCCAATTTACTACATAGAGCACCAGCCAGTTTATGAGGGGCATGCAAAGTAGAAAGATGGCTAGCCGTAGTAGTCTTTTATCCGAAGCATTGCGAAAAGCAACGGCAACCAAGCCAATTAAAGCGTAAAGTGTAAGGATGTCGCCGGGCCATAAAAGGAAAAGATGCAGGCCACCTATGAGTAGCAAGCCCAGCATTCGCCGGGTAAAAAAGCGCGAAAAAGATGCAGTCCGCTCGCGCATACTATGCATCTGAACTACAAGGCCAATGCCAAAAAGGATGGAAAAAACCGAATACCACTTGCCATCGATGAAGATAGTGCACAATACTTCCAACACATGGTCGAGCATAGGAAAAGACATAGCGTCTCTTTCCGCTGCGGTGAGGTCCCACCAGCCCGAAAAAGGAAGCGAATTGGCAAGAAAAATAAACAGAATGGCCATGCCCCGCAGGATGTCAAGGTATAGAATACGGTCGCTCTTGGCGACAGGGCGAAGGGGTCGGTTGGTTAGCATTATGAAAGCTAAAAATTTAAATGATAATACTATGAAAAGCATGTTCAGGCGCTCCATGGGGAAGCTTCCAGACAAACTTTTCTAGCCTATTTCTTTGGCATGTGGACTTTCAAATTGTGGTCGATTAGAAATGCGACAGCAATAACTCTTTCACCCCGACTTATAATACGCTGGCAAATTGCTTCGCAGGAATCGTATTTCTGGCGCCGGCTATACATACTGCTCCCGAGATTCAGTATCGTTACCAAGTCGGACGGCTCGCGAATATCCGAATGCTCTTTGAACTTCGGGTCGCAGATAGAAATACTCGGGAGCTTCATATTCGAGCTGGCGGTCAGGCTTGGCCGATTCCATTTGGACGGTAGTAACTTGCCTTTCTTGGCAAGATACCTTTATCAGAAGCGTACTTAGAAATTGGGTTGTTTTATTCATGGTTATCGGATTAGTATAGTCAGGGTGTTTTGGTGGTGTCAGTTTGCATCACACTAATGGCCACCATGGCTTCAATAATTTCGGACGTGTTGTAATACGCATGTTCTTTCACAATCTTTCCTTTCACAAATTGGGCAGTAAGGTGAACGGGCATTTCCAGTTTCTCTCCATTCGAAGCGATGGTGCCCTCCCAGACCGCCCAAAAATTCACCCATATTTCGCCCTTGTCGGTTTGCACCATTTCCGTTTCAATCGATTCTTGCACGAATCCGCAGCTCGAAAAATTGGATGCGAAAGCGGCCATTTCGTCCACATCTTCTTGCGGTGTTTGATATTTTTCCCGCTGGTTGTTATAGATTTTTGCCGAATCGGCATACAGTGCCTGTATCGAAGCCCACTCGCCCTTTGAATAATGAGTGGCAAACTCACGCAATACATCGGTCTCCTGCGATTGCTGGGTATAGCGGTCCTCTGCCGGTGCCGAACATGATAGGGTGTTAAGAACCAATAATTTGCACAAGAGCTTGCGTTTCATAAGTAGAGCTTTCTCAGAATGCTTTGCCTAAAAATCTACTTCTTGTAGATGTTTGGACAAAACTAATGATGCCATCCGAAATGGACTTGGACTTTTAAAGCTAAGACTTGGACTTTTCTTGATTTCCTCCCATAATTCCAATCCATGCAATTTTTGGGGAATGATGAAGAAATAGGTAATACAGGAGTCCAGAAATCAGTATTGCCTAACGCAGAACTCTTCCACCATCCGCGTCACTTCATCTTCCAAATTCCCTTTGGCAGCCGCCTTCTCGGTAGTCCTGTTCAAAATCTCCTATTTCTCAAAATTTTCATTTGAATATTTCTATCCTTACCAAGAGAGTTATTGAAAGAGATGATTCAAAGGTCGCTGAATCATACAAAAGAACTATCGGCACGATGCTATGCGCGATTCTTTTTTGATTGTGCGTATAAAGATATTCCTAACTTTAACCTTTGTTTAACATTAAGGATCAGAAAGTCTGATTCGAACCTTTTAAAAAACAACTCTTCTAAACAACTCTTTTTATGATGAAAAATTCTATCCTCCTTTTCTTTTTAGCTGCCAGTACCGCCGGTTTTGGACAGGTCAGCCTCCCGATTGACTTCGAGTCGGCATCGATCGATTACGGTTTTGGTGATTTTGCCGGCACTGCTTCGGAAATTATCACAGACCCTACTGACGCTGGTAACAAAGTCGTTCAAACTATTCGAACGGCTGGTTCGGAAGTATTTGCAGGCACAGCAGTAGGCAACCCAACCGGATTTACCACAGCGATTCCATTTGATGCCGCCAATACAATCATGTCGGTTCGAATATGGTCTCCAGTCGCCGGGCTTCCTATGCGCTTGAAAGTTGAAAACGGCACAAATGGCGGTATATCTGTTGAAACCGAGACAATTTCAACAGTGGCAATGGGCTGGGAAACTGTTGAGTTCGATTTTGCCCTTCCAGCAACTGGATCACCAAGTCTTAATTTTAACTCTACTTACGGTAAGATTGTGATGTTCTTCAATTTTGGGCAACCTCCAGCTTCGTCGGTTGAACAGACTTTCTTCTGGGATGATGTAACCTTCGTTGGTGGCACCGGAGGTACCGTTAATACGTTCGACTTGCCGATTGATTTCGAAGGCGAGCCTTTTGGATTTAATGATTTTGCTGGAACGGCTACCACAATCGTAGTTGATCCTACTGATCCTAACAATATGGTGGGTCGCACATTAAGATCTAATACCGCTGAAGTTTTTGCTGGCACCGTTCCTGGTGGGGCCTTGGCCAATCCGGTACCGTTTTCTGCTGGTAACACTCAGATGTCCGTTCGAGTTTGGTCACCAAATGCGAACACTCCCATACGCTTAAAAGTTGAAACCGTAGGTGGCGGGCCAGCCACTGAGACTGAAACCAATACAACCGTAGCCATGCAATGGGAAACGGTGGTCTTAGACTTTGCCAATCCGGTAGCAGGTCAACCGGCTCTCGATTTGGGCGCAGCTTATAATGCAGTGGTTATTTTCTTCAATTTCGGAACTTCAGGCGCAAACGCCGGAGAGCAAATTTACTTCTGGGATGATTTAGCTTTTGGAAATACCGTATCGGTTGAAGAAGTTTCTTCTAATACAAATATTAGTGTTTACCCGAATCCAGCTAATGACCATTTCCTTGTAAATTTTGCCGATGGAAACATCGCCAATACTACCCTCACGTTAATGGATTTGACTGGTCGTATTGTTGAGCGAATTAATGTAGTTAATACAATGACTCGCGTTGAAACCAATAAATTGGCGGCAGGTCAATACATCTTGCGCATTGATACAGCCGATAAGGCTTATGCTCAAAAAGTACTGGTTACTAAATAATTATTGCCTTTGAAATTTTCAGCCCCTTCCAAGCAATTGGAAGGGGTTTTTTATTGCTTAGCATTTGGGAAATATTCGAGTGTAAATTCAAGAATTTTCTGAGGTATTCA
>JBBQFC010000115.1:0-4382 GCA_038321615.1 Flavobacteriales bacterium
TTGTAGTGCTGTCCATAGACATCCCAGAGATTATTTCCTGTGCGGGCATCAAGCCAAAATGTATAAACTCCACCCGTTCCATCGGGGTATGATTGAACGCCTTTTTGTATACCTGTTTCAGTGCAAACGGCAATTGGTAAAGCCGGCTCTGAATTCCATTGTCCAAACGCGGAGCCAGAAAGCAGTGTCATTAATATTCCAGTATACTGTAAAATTGTTTTCATAAGGGTTGTTTTTTATTGAACGTTAATTCAATTCGAGAGCCAATTTACCTGATGATAAAGGATCGTGGCTGGCTTTTTGAGTTAACGCAACCCATATTGAGCGAACGGTAGAAAGGCAATTCTTCCGATGGGAACGATTGGACAAAATTTTGTCTGCTCGTCGCAAAATGGTTGCCGTGTTAAAGGGAGTATTTTGACGTGCTCCCGTCCAACCGATACATTAAGCCAACCGAACGGAAAAAAAAAGACAATAAATTCATAACAGACCGTAATATGGTCATCTTCATCTTGACCAACATCTTAACCATCTAAGGGGATAAGTATCAGCGGAATATCCAGAAATCTTTGAAAAAAAAATTATATGCTGCGGAGGCGGCCTTGCGGAGTTATGTCAACTTGTTATTCGTATCCAATTCTGGAGTGGCCATTTTTCTCGAAACGAACCAAATCGTTCCGTATTTCCTTTTTATTCTAGTCGCCCAAACTATTCCGATAACTAGTCCGCTTGTCGAGAGCGATATTCCACCTATTATTCACAAAAAGTACGGTGAGTATAGATAGCAAAGCCAGCCAAGCACTAGTCCGACAAGAGTGGGTGATAGCATGATTTGAATCCAACCCAAAAACTCGGTCAGGGCATCGCTCGAATTTGTTCGGTTTTTCTTTGTCAATTTACTATCGTTGAGTTTCTATTGCGGACAATGCTTCTCTTTTTATATTCTTGCCAACGGCAAGTATTAGTTGTCGTAGCTGACGTTAGGAAGCTCTGTATTCTTATACGATGTTGTAATCAGTTTTCATTTTTCATTCCTACTTCCCTGAAAATCCAAACGTAATTGTTAACGTAGTCACCACCTGAACACATTTCACTGATGATTTCGTAGTCATCCGTTAAAAACTCAATCAGTGTATCGTGGATGATTTTAGTGTTTTCCGCAAACTTTTTATCTCCCTTAATGTGCAAAGCTATTTCTCTTCCTCTGCCGTTAGAGTATGAAATAAGGATTTTTGAAGGATACACAGGTAAGACCATATTCGTTGACCAGCTCTCTACAACTCTTATCATGACCGTATTAACTGATTCTTGGGAAAAAGATAAAAGAGGTATTACGCTAATTAATAATATGAGAATCGTTCTTCGTTTCATGTCTTTTGATTTTTATTGATTACAACATCCACATACACCCCACCCTTTCCTATTGCGTATATACCGCTATACAGGCTTATACGATATTGGTGAAGTGCTCTAAAATTTACCATTCCGCCCCAAAAAATCAACTTCTACATCATACCTTATTAACGCCTGCCCGGGACATTTCCCCTTCAAGGCTGCTGATGGCGCGCACGGTTTTCAAGATGGAGTCGGGGGTAACGGAGATGGTGTCGATACCTTCCCGAACCAAAAATTCGGCGAAGTCGGGGAAATCTGACGGGCCCTGTCCGCAGATGCCCACCTTTACGCCCTTGGATTTGGCTGTTTTTATGAGACTGCTTATCATCATCTTCACGGCTTCGTTGCGCTCATCATAGAGGTGCGCCACGAGGCTGGAGTCGCGGTCGAGGCCCAGGGTGAGCTGGGTAAGATCGTTCGACCCGATGGAAAAACCATCGATGTGCTCGGCAAATTCGGCAGCGAGCAAAATGTTGGAAGGCAGCTCGGCCATGAGGTACACCTTCAGCCCGTTTTCGCCGCGTACGAGGCCAAATTCGGCCATCGTTTCCAGCACGCGCTGCATCTCGCCAGGGGTGCGGCAGAAGGGAATCATCACAATCACATTGTCTAACCCCAACTCTTCGCGCACCTTCTTGATGGCCGCGCATTCCATCCCGAAGGCCTCTTTGTATGCATCGGAGTAGTAGCGGGAAGCGCCGCGCCAGCCTATCATAGGATTTTCTTCCATCGGCTCAAAATATTTGCCGCCGAGCAGATTCATATACTCATTCGACTTAAAGTCGGAAAACCGCACAATCACATCCTTCGGGTAGAAAGCCGCTGCAATACGTCCCACCCCGTAAGTGAGCTTCTTGATGAAGAAATCGCGCTCATTGTCGAAGCCCAGTATAAGGGTTTTTATCTTTGCCGAAAGGCTCGCGTCGCCAAGCTCGCCGTGCTTGAGCAGAGCCATGGGGTGGGCTTTGATGTAATTGTTGATCACAAACTCTTCTCTTGCCAGCCCCACCCCGCCATTGGGTATCGCTGCGAATTTGAAGGCCATATCGGGCGATGCCACATTCATCATAATGGGGATGCGTGTGGTGGGGAGATCCTGCAACTTGGTTTCCAGTTTGTTGAATTTCAATAGCCCTTCATACACATTACCGGTTTCGCCTTCCGCGCACGACACGGTAATTTCACGGCCGTTCTCCAGCAATATCGATCCGTTGCCGGTGCCTACCAGCGCAGGGATACCCATCTCGCGCGCCACGATAGCGGCGTGGCAGGTGCGCCCACCTTTGTCGGTAACAATCGCCGAAGCCTTTTTCATAAGCGGTTCCCAGTCGGGATCGGTCATTTCGGTTACAAGCACTTCGCCTTGGCGGAAGTTGGCTTCATCCTCGCTCCCATCGCGCCCATCGAGCGTGTAGAGCCGGTGCACCTTGCCCGATCCGATTTTATCTCCGACGGCGATGCCCGTCAAAATCTTCTGGCTGGCGGAAGGAATTTCTTCAAAGTGGTATTCCAGCAAATCGCCACTACCCCGCTGTGAATGGATGGTTTCGGGTCGCGCCTGCACGATGAAGAGCTCGCGGGAGAGTCCATCCACCGCCCATTCCACATCCATCGGCGTCCACTCGCCGCGCTTCTCGCTGTAGTAGTTCTCGATTTCGACCACCCATCGAGCCAATTGTAAGATCCGGTCTTCGCTGAGGCAAAATTCCTCAGAAAGTTTCGTATCGACTGGTACCCGCTTTACCATCTCCGTGAGGGTGGTGCCGTAAACAAGTTTGTGGTGTTTAAGGCCCATCTTCTTCTCAATGATTGGGCGCAGTCCGGGCGTGTTAAGTTTCGGTTTATAAACGATGTATTCATCGGGAGAGATTTCTCCCTGTACGATAAGCTCGCCGAGGCCGTAAGCAGCATTAATGATCACCGCGTCTTTAAATCCGCTTTCGGTATCGATGGAGAAAGCCACCCCGGAAGCCCCGATATCGGAGCGCACCATCTTTTGCACCCCAACGGAGAGCTGTACTGATTGGTGATCGAATCCGCGTTCGGTGCGGTACGATATTGCGCGGTCGTTGTAGAGCGATGCGAAGCAGTTTTTCACAGAATTCAACAGCGATTGCGTACCGCGGACATTCAAAAAGGTTTCCTGTTGGCCGGCAAATGAAGCATCGGGTAGGTCTTCGGCAGTAGCCGATGAACGCACGGCAACGTCGGTGGCTTCATTGTCATATTTTTGCGACAGCGCCTCGTAGCGCGCTATGATCTGGTTTTCCAAATCGGTCGAAAAACGCCCATTGGCCACTAGCCGGCGAATATTGGAACCCACCTGTCGGAGCGAGACAATGTTGTCCACATCGAGCTCTGCGAGATTTTTGCTGATCTTCTCCTCGAGGTTATTGAATTGGATATAATCGTTAAAAGCGTGAACCGTCACCACGAATCCGCCCGGTACACTAATGCCGCGGGTGGCCATATTCTGTATCATTTCGCCGAGTGAAGCGTTTTTGCCACCTACCAGCGGCAACATGGAAAGATCTACTTCGTGCAGATCGAGAACCATTGGTTTTTCATTCATTATGTTCATGTTTTAAAGGTGGGGAAGCAGGGTGGTTATTCGCATAGATTTCTTGACCTGAAATATATTCATTTCTCCCGGTTCTCTTGTGCGCAGGGAGCTATTTATATTTTGACGTGGACAAGATGCGGTTTCGCTATAAAACTTCAAAACAGCTTCGTTGTTCGCTCCTGATTGGCCTGCTTGAGAACCTTTGCCCTATAATCGGGGGAAAGCCTGCGTTTTTTCACGTGGCAGTCAAAGTTTATCCTGTTTCGAACTATCCGGCTTGCGGGGTAAGCCCCCGACCAACTACACTTCTTGATTTAGTGAGATTTTCCTAGGGCTCCTGCTCTGGCAGTTTTAGATTTTGCGGAAAGAGCTCGTAGAGCGTGCTTATTTTATGATCTGCGATGCGGTGGAGCACTTCGGTAAG
>JBBQFC010000116.1:0-4372 GCA_038321615.1 Flavobacteriales bacterium
AAAAGGCCCCGTACCGCGCATGCCTTCGAAAGCGATACGCCCGGTAGGATTGGGACAAGGGCTGCTGCGGGTAAATAGCCGTGAAGGCCGCGGCACTTGACCCACCGTTACAAACACGGGTATGGTCTGCGAGCAGACTCCACTTTCATCGTCATTCCACATGCGCACCCTCAACCAGCCGCTGCTATCTGCCAGGCATACCGGATTGGCTAAGGTGCTGTCGCTCGTTAAGTGGCCCGGTGTCCATTGGTAATTATCATAGTCCGGTATAGCTTCCAGCCTGCGCTCTTCTTCGGCTGCCACCGAGCGGCAAAAGGTAAGGCTGCGGGGCATTTCTGCGGTGGGTGGCGTGCAGGTGGGGGTATAGGCGAGGGTGAAGGCGGGGTGGAGGTTGCTACTCATTCCAGGTTCAGGAAGTATCCTTTTCATCGTTAAAGTTTGGATCGATGAACCTGTTAAATAATCATTAATAAGGGCTAAAGCATCATGATTTATGAAGCGATAATTCGCCGTATCGCCGTTTAGACCAACACAAACTTCATTCTCGTAGAAAAAGTGACCCTGCGTTCCAATTCTTACGGGTATGGTCAAATCCATGCCCTTTATATCTCCAAGAATTTCATTGTTTATCGTTATTCGAGATTTATCCGCGTCAAATAATGTTAATCGAGCTGCAAAAACACTTAACGCGAGTGGCGTATTGAGTGCAAAGTTGGGTTTGACGAATTGGTAATTCTGAATCATATCTTGCCTTTGGTCTGCGGCATATAGCCTAAAGCAAACTGGAGTTGTTATCTCTGGCGATTCATAGAGTATTATCAGATAAATAGACCACCACCCCCAATTCCACGCATTATCGTAGAATTGCTGCTCGGGAAAATCAATGATGAGCAAGCTATCTTGAATGTTTATGGCGCTGGTAACATCGCGTATATGTACAGCAAATGGGGAGCTCCACGGATTCAGCAAAGGTGTCTCGCTACCTATTTGGCTGTCACTACTCCAATGCACTTCGCCTCCGTTCACGCGCATGTTATGGGGAGCTATGTGTCCGAACCTGTGGGTGACAGCATAAATCCTTCGAATAGTTTGTCCCGGCTCCCACCTTGCCGCTGCTTGAATGCCATACCCTTCGCCTGTATTACCTGCCCCCGACACGGTAATTCCTCCTATAAAACACTCTTCGGTGAATAATATTTGACATTGTAAACCTTGGCTGTACAGCCCAGCCACCCCAACAAGAAAGGCAAATCGAATGTACTTGAAATAAGATCGAATAACAGAAAGACGAATCACTCGGCGGGTTGTAGTGTTGCGGTAAATTTACAATAACCGCTCGTATTCCCCGACTTCAACTATGCCTTTTGTTCAGAGCTGTTCGTTGAATAAGGGATCGGTGTATCGCCAAATATTATATTGAAGCTGAGAACTTATCCGTTGGAATACTGATTTACAGCATCTACACTGATGGCAATTTCGCTCAAAGCGGGAAGGTGTGGAAGGCAAGGTAATTCCTTCTAAAAATTCCCCCCAATAAAAATGGGCTGCCTCACCAAAGAGACAGCCCATTCTTATTTTTCTTGCGGATGCAGGCCTTAGAGGCTTACCACCGAATTGTCTTCGTACGAAGCTGCGCTTGGAACGTAGGCATCTGCTTGCCAATCGTTTTCCCATTTGCTGCCATCGAGCACATAGCGGAACTGGTAGTCTTTACCGACTTCCAATTCTACGGTAGCTTTAAAAGAACCGTCTTTAAGTTTAGACATGGTAATAGGGGCATTCATCCAGTTGCTGAATTCACCTACCAATTCTACCTTTTCAGCTGACTGAACCGCTTCGGCTGGTAGGCTGAAAGTTACCTTGCAAACAGGTTTAGTTTTTAAAAACTGCTTTTTGATCATTGGGTTATGTGTTGAAATTTTCGCCGCAAAGGTATAAACTTTTTTATCAAAATTTTTGTGAAACACTTTGATAATGATTACTTAACGTTAAAATTCTATGAGCATTTCCCTGAACCCTTCTGAAACGTCTATGAACGCTAAGTTTTCGATAACCTTTGAAAAATCGGGGTAGGGTTCGAACGGATCAAAATTAGGTATTTTTTCCAAAAACCGGAATTTTTCGTGCGCTACTTCAGCATTCGTTCCATCTATTTTGATCGTTTCACCGCGGAAACCGTGTAGATAAATCCGCAAATTTCCTGCGCCCGAATCAAAATTCTGACCACCACTTTTGATGCGCAAGCTTTGCAGGCCTATTTCAATATCCCAAAGGGTGAATGCTCCTTCTTGGTATTTAAGTCCACTGCCATCATCAGTATAGTATCGAAAATTCCCCGTGCCGCCCAGGTAGGCGTGCAGGGCGAGCCTTCCCGACTTTGATGCAGCAGTGTGTTGGCGCGGGTCTTCGGTGACTAATAACCCACCGGCTCTTGCAAATACGGGGATTTGATCGCTTGGCACTTCTTGTAAAAATTCCCCCGGACCTTCCAGCAATTCGTCATTCCAGAAATTATACCATCGGCCTTTTGGCAAATAGACCTTCGTAAAGCGTTCGGTAGAAGGCACGGGGCATACCAATAGGTCGCGGCCAAATAAGAACTGGTTGTCGAAACTGCTTTGAAACACTTTCCAATCTTGAAAATAATAGAAAGCCAAACTGCGCGTAATCGGCATTCCCGATTGGCTGGCTTCGTAAAAAAGGGAATAAAGCGTCGGCAAGAGTGCGTAGCGCAGGTTGATGAAATTGCGAGCCACCTGCTCGGCTTCTTCACCAAAGGTCCACGGCTCGGCATCGCGCGAGTTGATCATGCTATGGCCGCGCATCATACCTTGAAACGCCGAAACAGCGATCCAGCGCATATACAGGGCAGGGCTGGCGTCGCCAATAAATCCGCCTACGTCATTGCCAGTAAAGGCAAATCCAGAGAGCCCCATACTGTTGAGTAGCCTGCAGCCCAACATCAGGTGTTCATCACTTGCGTAATTATCGCCTGTCCAAACGGCGGCATAGCGCTGGCTGCCGCTAAAGCCGGCTCGGGTGAGTACAAAAATTCGTTCGTCCGTGAGGCTTTCTTCGGCGCCTTCGCGCGTGGTTCGGCTCATTTCCATGCCGTAAATGTTGCGTAGAAGTTTATGGTTGCCCCCTTTCCCATCGTTGTCGAACGCAAGAATATTGGGTGTATGATGACCCCATGCCGCGGGTTCATTCATATCATTCCAGAATCCGGAAATTCCGAGCGTGGTTAAGTTTTTCATCCAACGCTTCCACCAAGTGCGCGCAGCAGGTTTGGTATAATCGGGAAAGTGACACCAGCCCGGCCATGCGCCTCCGCTATAAAGCCCTCCGTCGGGATATTTGAGGAAAACGTCTTCGGCAACTCCGGTTTCAAAAACGTCATAATCGGCTTCCACCTTAATGCCTGGGTCAAGTATGGGCACCACCCGAAAGCCCATTTCCCGCAAGGTAGCAATCATTTTTCCTGGCTCTTTGAAATGCGCATCCTGCCAGGTGAAAACTTTGTAGTCCTGCATGTAGTGAATGTCCAGATAGATCACATCTGCTGGGATTTGTTTTTGCCGGAAGGTTTTGGCTATCCGAATTACTTCGTCGGCCGAGTGATAGCTGTAGCGGCATTGCTGGTAGCCTAAGCTCCAAATAGGCGGCAGGGGAGTGCGACCGGTAAGGGCGGTGTATTCGTAGAGAACTGCTGCCGGATCGGCACCCGAGAAAAAGTAGTATTCAAAGCTTCCTGTTTTCGCTTGAAAAAACGAGAAGCGATCATTGGCTGCTCCGAAATTGAAAACAGTTTCGCTGGTATTGTTGAGAAAGATGCCGTAAACATGGCCGTGAGCTAAGCCCATAAAGAAAGGACACGATACGTAGAGCGGATCTGTTTCTGCCCCGTAGCTGTACGCATCGGTATTCCAATTGCGGTATTGTTTACCGGCCCGGTCGAGTGGACCCGTTTTTTCTCCGAGTCCAAAAAAGCGTTCCCCGGGTTGAAGTGTTCGGTAGTTGGTTGTTTCCGATCCGTCGGTGATTATTCCAAGTCCCGGATCGTCCTGCGAAATGAGCTGACCTTCAGGCGTGTGAAACGAAAGCCTGATAGGGTTTTTGGCAATCGCGACACGAAGCATATCCGTGTTGATTTCCAGCTTATCGGCTTGCTCTATCACTTCAAAATCTTGACCGATTGGCGGGTTTGGAACGGCGTAAAGCGAAGGGGCGAAGGGGGTGCCGTTATCGATTAATCGGACACGGAAAACTCCTTCGTTGATTTTATGGATTTGGATAGTTTGATCGGCTGCTGCTATGTTTAGTTCGCCTTTTGCGTAATGCCAGTTTTTGATTTCTTTTAAAAGCTTCATAA
>JBBQFC010000117.1:0-4320 GCA_038321615.1 Flavobacteriales bacterium
TTCTTGATGTATCAAAACTTCCAAAGGAGATGCCTCAGGAATTCAAAGACATGATTTCAAAAAAGGTAAAGGACGAAGGAGCAGAATTTATTTCTGATGTTCTTACAAGTCACAAGAAATTTGACGGAAACAAAAAGTATGTTGGTGACATTAAATTCTCTTTAGACGAAGAAGAATCATCAGGAACAAAGAAATTTTTTGCCTTGACAGGCCCTGTTTTAGATTCGCTTGAAAACGGTTATGTTTTGGTTGTTGACGAACTTGACTCAAAACTTCATCCAAATCTTGTTTGTAAGTTAGTATCAATGTTTAACTCTACAGAGCACAATCCAAACAACGCACAACTAATTTTTAATACACACGACACCAACTTATTGAATTCTGGCTTATTCCGCAGAGACCAAATTTGGTTTGTAGAAAAGGATAGAATTGGTGCTTCAAAACTGTTTTCTTTGGCCGATTTTGCTGTTAGGAAAAATGAAAATTTTGAAGATAATTATATTGCTGGCAAGTATGGAGCCATTCCATACTTGAATGCGTTTGAAAACTTATTTAACTTTAAAAAGCTGCCGAATAATGAAAATGAAAAATAAAAAGGCAGGTCAAATCGAAGCGAAAGAAAAACATCTTGCGTTAATAAATGCTGCTCAAAAAGGTAGACGAGAAGAACCAATTTTAGAAAGAGGTAAACCGACAAAGAAAGAGAAGCCAACTATTCTGATTGTTTGCGAAGGCAAGAATACAGAGCCAAGTTATTTTGAGCAGTTCAAATTATCATTGGCTACTATCAAAACAGTTGGTAAAGGATTTAATACGGTTTCTTTAGTTAAGCAAGCAATAGCATTGAGCAAGAAAGGTAATTATGAAAAAATTTGGTGTGTATTTGATGCAGACCCAAAGCCAGACAATCCAAAGCAATCGCAAAACTTTAATGCCGCTGTTAAATTGGCAACAGCCAATGGCTTTGGTGTTGCTTACTCAAACCAAGCATTTGAATATTGGCTTTTACTTCACTTTGAAGACCATCGAGGCGGTGCAATGAATAGAGACGATTACGAAGGGAAAATCAATTCTTACATCAACAAATTCGGAGCAAACTATGATGGAAACGGTGATAAAATAGTATCAGAAAAATTCTTTGATTTACTTATGGCAATTGACGAGAAAACAAAAACTGAAAGAATTGACTTAGCAATAGCAAGAGCTCAACGCATCTACAGTAAATGGAATCATCTCAATCCTGCAAAAGAAGAATCAACAACAAGAGTATTTGAGCTTATGACAGAACTCATCAGCTATCAATAAACCTACCCGCACGGATAGTGAGTTCTCATGACAAACCTTCGACCGAAAGGAGCCACATCCGCCAACAGCACCTATAAGAAATTGGCGGTTCAGTGGTTAAATGATCCCGATATCTATCGGGATTGTTCTTCGTATCAAGTTTTGTGGTGGCAGACCTTTGAGTGCTTCGTAATCGCCAACTTCTTGTAGTTGTAAACCGTTTCTCGATATCGGCGTCGCGGCAATTTATTATGGAAGAAAAAGGAAAAGTATGGTGATCTCAAAAAAAGAAAAAGCTAACGAATAGAATGTGGGAGAAGGCGGGTAGCTGCCGCCAATCCCCTATGTCTGCAAAAGCCGCTATCCACTGCACGATCTATTCTTCTAGCACGGATTCGGGCTCAAACTCATTCGTTTCCGAGCAAAAAGGTTCGAATATGGCTATTCCGCGACTTCTTCACCCCCTGTTCCGGTGATTATGCCCCCCTGTTAAAAACCGCCATTCCGGCACATTAACACCCCGCCCCATCTTTTTTATCGGAGTTTAGATTTTGGCTTGATCACTTTGGTGGTTCGTTTAAATCGACTAATTCCCACAGACAAAAAACGTTGATCAACTATTTGATGGATAGCTTTGGGCTATTGAAAAGCGAGCAGTTATCCAGTGAAATAATACAACAGACCAATTGAAAGTGCCGAGCATTCAGCAGGCACGAAAGCGGCAGACTTGGGACACTAGAAACGTCTGAGCCATCCCATTTTATTTAAGGCCTTTAGCTCTTGGGTAAAATGACTTTTTGAGTTACTGTAACCGTAGTCCGGGAATGTCCAACTGTGGACATTACTCCCCAGACTCATTAGAACCTACAAGGATATATCGTTGATAATCAAGTGAAAAAGAATAAGGCAGTAGTTTTGACTTGAAGTTCCCTTATAAATACCTGAAAACATGAAGAGTTCTATCATATTCGCTGTCTTGTCGGTGTGTGCAATCAGCACCGCGTTTTCGCAAAGCCCAATAGGAAAAGGTGGTAAACAACTAAACTTTGGAGTTGGTCTATATAGTGGAGCCATTCCCGTTTATGTTGGAATGGATTTCGGAGTGCATCCGGACATTACCCTTGGTCCACAAGTCGGTTTCGATCTGAATCTGGAATACTTGAGTGTAGCTGGAAGAGGCGATTACCATTTCAATACCATTTTAGATATCCCCAGTAATTGGGACTTTTATGCAGGTCTTAATATTGGGTTTATCGCTTATTTTGAAGATAATATTGACGATGATCACCACCACGGCAATAGACGCCATAGCCACAACCACTCTTCTGGGGTAGATTTGGGTTTACAAATCGGCGGGCGATATTACTGGAGCGACTGGGGAATAAACCTTGAATTCGGTGGCGGTAATAACCTGAGTGGAGCAAGGTTCGGTCTGAGTAAGAGATTCTAATATGCTCTCTCTGATCTTAGACCAACTGTTGCGTTTGTGTAAGATACTGAAAGAGCATGGACGGATTGCTGGTGTTCGAAAAGTCGAAATTCCAAACTTGAAAACAACTTAAATGATGCTAAAACCGAGACAATTATCGAGGTATTTAAAGCGTTTCGCACCGTATCGTTGTAAGGAAGTATTTCACTGAGCCGAAGTGGAAAGAGAAGGAATGCGATACTTAAAGAAGCCTGAAAAACTTTGAATATCCCTTGGTCTCACCTTTTGCGCTGGAAAGAGCGCAAGCCGTTTTCTATCTGCCAATCATACTAAATCATGCTACATTTCTTTCCTTTTCGGCATAGTAAATGCCAAGGAGTCTGATGCCGGAATAAGCCATTCTGGAATGCCTGCGACTAGCATTGTTGCCGTACCTTCGCAGCCCAACTATTGCAGAAAGCCCTTATGTCATTCTCCTCACTCGGTGTACCCGCATATTTTGATGGAGCGCTCGTAGCGCAAAATTATACCAAGCCTTACCCCATTCAAGAAAAGGCTATTCCGGCAATACTTACTGGCCGCGATGTACTCGGAATCGCGCAGACCGGCTCGGGAAAGACGGCGGGCTATGTGCTGCCCATCCTTACGCGGCTGGAAGGTAAAACCAAGACCCGAAACAGGCACATCAACACCTTGGTACTAGTGCCCACCCGTGAGCTGGCTATGCAGGTAGCCGAAGTTTTCAAGGTATTTGGCGCGGGCTTGCCTTTCCCTTTCAAATGCATGGCCGTGCATGGCGGCGTATCCATCAACCCACAGATGAAAGGATTGATACACGTGAACGTGCTTGTGGCGACGCCCGGTCGCCTTATCGAGCTCCACGAGTCCAATGCACTGAGCTTTCACGATGTCTCGACCCTTGTGCTCGACGAAGCCGACAAACTGCTGAGCCTGGGATTCAAAGATGAGCTCGACCGCATCGTAGCGCTGCTGCCGCCTTTAAGGCAAAACCTGCTTTTTTCAGCCACGCTTAATCCCGATATACAAGCGATCAACCAAGAGCTGCTCCGCAAACCCATACTTATTGAAGCGGCGCCAATAGCCGAGAGCAGCGAAAACATTAAGCAGATGGGATATTTCGTCAGCGCCGAGCAAAAAGGGCCGCTGCTGCGCTACCTTATTCGAACGCACGAGATGAAACAAGTGCTTGTATTCGCCAGTTCAGTGTATCAAGCAGACTTAGTGGCCGACAAGCTGCGCAAAAATGGGATAGTTGCCTCTGCCATCCACAGCAAGAAGAGCCAAGGCGCACGCAGAGAAGCGCTTACGGCGTTCAAGGCCGGCAGCCTGCACGTACTCGTGGCAACCGATCTGCTTTCGCGCGGTATCGACATCGCCTTTCTACCCTATGTGATCAACTACGAATTACCCCGCTCACCCAAAGACTTTGTTCACCGCATAGGCCGAACCGGTCGAGCCGAAAATCCCGGTGAAGCCATAACCTTCGTGGCGCCTGAAGATCTTCACCACTTCAAGGTCATTCTTAAGAAAATGAAGAAATATGTCGTGATGGTTGATGCCGAGACTTTAAAACTATAGGCTTTCGG
>JBBQFC010000118.1:0-3932 GCA_038321615.1 Flavobacteriales bacterium
CGGGGTGTGCGGTAAAAGCGGCTCTGGAGACTGGGCAAGTCGCACAGACGCGCTACAACAGTTATTTGGGAATGTATTTTGACACCGCGGGAGCAGAAACGTATCGATCATGAGAGCGGTAGTGCAGCGAGTGGGAAGCGCCCAAGTTGAAATAAAAGGGAAAAAGCATGCCGCTATAAACAAAGGTTTGCTAGTTCTTATAGGCGTGGAGGATGCCGATGATACAGAAGATGCGCGCTGGCTGGCCCGGAAAATAGCGACCTTGCGAATATTTGCAGATGCCGAAGGGCTCATGAATCTTTCGATCAACGAAGTGGCAGGTCAAGTCTTAATAATCAGCCAATTTACTTTACACGCGAAGGTCAAAAAAGGAAGTAGGCCATCGTATATTCGTTCGGCTCATCCCGATAAGGCGGTGCCGCTGTACGAAGAGTTTATAGACTTCATGCACGCCGAAGTTAAAGGCAGCGTGCGTTGTGGGTTATTTGGTGCCAATATGCAGGTGAGCTTGGTGAATGATGGGCCGGTGACAATATTAATCGATACGAAAAACAGGGAGTAAAACCTGCGATAGATTTCGAATAAGGTGATGACCAGAGACAAGGAATTCAATAAAGACCATATACTGCCAAACCCTCAGGTTTCCGTAGTAATTGTAAGCTATAACGTTTGTCGCTTGCTGCGTATTTGTTTAGATATGCTGTACAGAAATCACAGCAACGAGACCATTGAGATTATTGTAGTCGATAATGCTTCCATTGATGAAAGTGTAAGCATGGTGAAAGATGAATTTCCGGGTGTTAAAATGCTTGAAAACAAGGATAATCTGGGTTTCCCAAAAGCAAACAACCAAGGGTTTAATATTGCTTCGGGCGATTTTATTTTTATGCTGAATCCCGATACAGAATGCACCAGTGCTGTGGCATTTGAACTAGCTAAGGTTCTGGGGAATCGTCCGGAATTGAGCTTAATTGCGCCTAAATTATTGAATAGCGACGGTACGCATCAAGTTTCTACTTGGCGTTTTCCGACGCTCTACGCCGTAGCTTGTGATTTATTGTTTTTGAAATTTCTGAACCACAGGCATTTCTACACGGATCGAGATTTAGATTTTCCTTTCGATCCTGATTCGCTATCGGGAGCAGCGTTATTTTTTCGAAAATCTTGCTTACAAGAAACATCGGGATTGGATGAAACAATGTTCTGGATCGAAGACATAGATTTCTGCTTCCGATTGAAGAAAAACAAGCATCGGTTTGAATACCAGCCCAAATTAACCCTTATTCACCACAGTGGCGAATCCGCAAAAAAGAACTATAAAATTTCCATTTCTAATCAAGTCGTCAACAAGATTAAGTATTTCCGTAAACACAAGCCGTATTGGCAATCAATTGTAATTCAAATTCTAAGCATTCTACATGTGACTATTAAAATAGCCGTGCTATTTATTTTGACACCATTTAGCGCCATTTACTATCGTAAAATGAAGGCTTACATTTATACCTACGCGAAGATTTTAAACCCACCAATAGGAATCAAATGACCAGTAATCTCAACATATTTCTGACAGGAAGTTCTGGATTTATGGGCGAACATCTAATCTCACAATTACTTGCACATGGTTTTTCAGTTTTCGCCCTTACTAGAAGAAACAGGCTTTCTACTGAAGATAAACTGATCTACATCCAAGGAGATATATTTGAATTAGAGAAGCACAGCGGCAGACTAAAGGACTGCACTTACTTCATAAATTTAATTGGTGAAAAACGTCAAACTGCTCACATGCAAAGCGCTAATGTGGATGCTTTAAATCATATGCTGGAGGTCTTAAAACTCATTCCGACTATAAAGTTTGTTCAAGTAAGCAGCGCAGGAATATATGGTATCGAGCAGCATCCTGAATCGAAAATTGACGAGTCGGCTGTGCTTTTGCCCAATAACATTTACGAGCGTACCAAACATCAGGCGGAGTTGGAGCTCGAAAGGCATTCGCAAGCGCATGCACTGAAATACATCGTACTTAGGCCTACGAACGTCTTCGGGGAAGGTGATTCCGGCCTGAAATTGCTCAACCTTATGAAAGGTTTGAAGGCGGGTAAGTTCTTTTATTTGCGAGATGAAGCAATGGTCAATTATTTATACGTTGGAGCTTTCGCTCGCGACACGGTGAGCCTGCTCGGCCGCGCGGATTTTGATGGAGAAGTTTACAATATGAATTCGCCGATTTCCATCCATTCTTTTATCCGATTTCTTTGCGGGCATCTGGGGCGGTCAAAGATGCCAAGACGCATTCCATTTATCTTGAATCCGGTCATTTGGATTTTGGCCAAAGCCAGCGATTTGCTTCCAAAGCGCCTTCAGTACTTCAATTCTGGAAAATATCGGGAATTAACTTCTCAGAAGTATTATTCCGTCGACCGTATTACCGCTTTACTACAAACCAACCCGGAAGCAGATTTGAACCAGGGCATTGGTAACTTGGTCGCCTATTATAAAAGAGCAGGCTTACTATGAAGGTTCTATTGCTAGGCGAAAACCGAAGTACCCATATTCAGAAATGGATCATTGGTCTATCGGGCGTTCAAAGTATCGATCTACACGTGGTAACATTCAAAGGTGGCCCAGAATTGGCAGGCGTGAAATACAGCTACCTCAAGAAATTCCTAAACAACAAGGCCGATTATCTGCTCAATCTCTGGCATTTCAAAAGACTAATTGAGCAAATCCGTCCCAATATTGTTCATGCTCACTATGCCACAAGCTATGGTTTTTTAGGCGCTTTTTCCAACTTTCATCCGTTTATAGTCACCGGTTGGGGAGCGGATATATTCGATAGCCCGGCCAATCCGGTCCTAAAATATTTTCTCCGCTACACATTCCGTAAGGCAGATGCAATAACTGTGCTTTCCGAAATTACTCGAACAGAAATGGTAAAGTTGACCAGCAAACAGGTTGATCTGATACCGTTTGGTGTCGACATCGATAAGTTTTCACCAAGGTCGGAGATGCGAAATCCCGACCAAGGGATTCGCATCGGTACCATTCGAACTTTATCAGAAAAGTACGGCGTAATTTACCTTTTGGAAGCTTTTGCCCGCTTGAGCTCGGATTTTTCCAATATTCATCTTGATATAGTTGGCGACGGTCCCTTGCGACAAGAGCTGGAAGAACGAGCTACTCAATTGGGCGTTTCCGAGAAGGTAACTTTTTATGGTTTCATTAATCAGAATACTGATTTTCAAACCTATATTAAATTACTTCACAGGTTTGATATTTTCGCTATTCTATCGGTTCTTGATTCCGAAACCTTTGGCGTGGCATCTGTTGAAGCTTCAGCCTGCGGTATTCCCGTGGTAGCATCGCGCGTTGGTGGCTTGCCAGAAGTAGTCGAGGATAACCGCACAGGAATAATTGTGGAGCCGCGAGATATCGATTCTACTGCGTCGGCTCTCAGAGCGTTAATCGAGAATCGAGAACTTCGGCTTAAACTCGGGGAAGCTGGAGTTAAAAATGTTAAAGAAAAATATGACTGGAAAAAGAATGTCGCTCAAATGGTATCATTGTATTATAACACAATTGAAATGAAGCGAGAGATTTGAAATGGCTGATTGTCCGAATTTTAAAGTAAAAAGTTTACACCAATGAAAATAGGAGAATTACAAGTTGAGATTGATCTTTGGATCAAAACCTATGGTGTGCGCTATTTCAGCGAGCTTACCAATATGGCTATCCTCACCGAAGAAGTTGGTGAATTGGCAAGTATAATGGCTCGGCGCTATGGCGAGCAATCGGAAAAGGAAACCGACCGCAATAAAGATTTGGGCGACGAAATGGCCGACGTGCTATGGGTATTAGTTTGTTTGGCCAATCAAACAGGCGTAGACCTTGAAGCGGCGATGCGAAAAAACTTCGAAAAGAAAACGGAGCGAGAC
>JBBQFC010000119.1:0-3622 GCA_038321615.1 Flavobacteriales bacterium
TCAGCAGCGCTCCATCCGGCTTATCTATCCCCAGGAAGCATCGCGGGTTCTCATACCCCGCGAACTCAATGGAACCCGCGAAAAGGTGGTGCTAAAGGCGGCTCATAACCGAAAAGATGCTACGCTTTTTTGGCATTTAAATGGGCGATATCTCGGCGAGACCAGGGGCTTTCACCATATCGAAATCCAGGAACCTGTGGGCAAATACCAGTTGCGGCTCATTGACGAAACCGGCGAAGGATTTGAAACGGTGCTGGAAATTGAAGAGAAGGGATGAAAAATCGGAAGTTTGGGCTTTCGAACCAATTGCGCGCTTTGCGCAATGAATTCATTTGAGCCGGTTAGAACTTTCAATTCATAAAATACTCCGGATTTTCTAACACTTCGAGCGATTTATCGGATGCGACGATGATAAATTTTATGGAATGGTGCATGGCGTGGGCTTACAGAAGTCGGGGACAGATGCTGAGATTAATTTTCTGAATATCAGAATATTATGACCAAATTTCAAATGTCTATATTCAGAATAACGCCGAAATGAAAACATTCAAAACGATCCGGAAAAAAATTATGTACGTAACGTTCCGTAAAGTACGTAACGTAAAGTACGTAATGAACTCATCACCCGACAATTCTTCGACTTCAAATCCCCCACCGAACCCCCATCATCAAACCGTCATTAATCGGTTGAAGAGATAAAATCAAGTTTTCATAAAAGCTGACCACATATTCTCTTAGAAAGATGCCATTAGATTTTCCGATCTTGCGGAGGCAAAATCACATCGTATCATTTTAAAATAATACCGTTGCCCAAACTTCAATTGAGCCTTTTGAAAAAAGTGCTTAGCGACATTCGCTTTTGGATCATTTTCTTTTTCCTGCTCCGGCTTATCGGAATTACCAACCCTCCGCTTGAGGTTGGCCATAATTGGCGCCAAACCGATACCGCAATGGTCGCTCGCAATTTTTTGGAAATGGAGCCAACCATAATGTATCCGAGAGTAGATACGGCAGGGGAAAAAACAGGAATAACAGGAATGGAATTTCCTGTGTTTAATTACTTGATTTATCTTGTTTCTCTGATCTTTGGATACGATCATTGGTATGGCCGGCTTATTAATCTGATTGTAACAAGCTTCGGACTTTGGTTCTTCTTTCGCCTAGCGTCCCGTTTTTTTAACGCGAAAGTCGCATTATATGCCACCTTAATCCTAACCTGCTCTGTTTGGTTTCAGTTCTCACGAAAGATAATGCCCGATACCTTCTCGATGTCTTTGGTAATTACTGGAATCTTTTTCGCCCTTGAATACTTCACTAGTTCTTCTTCAGGACAGCGGATGAGATACATAATTCTGTTCTTTCTGCTCTTCACGCTCGGCACCTTATCCAAAATTTCATCCGGCTACTTACTAGTCATGTGCATTCCTGCTCTAGTATCCACTTCACCATACATTTGGCGAAAGATATGGTTCTGTCTGCTAAGTGTAATTTCGATCGCAATAATCTTATTTTGGTATTATATGTGGACTCCGTATTTAGTCGAGACCTATGGATACTGGCACTTTTTTATGGGTAAAAGTTTTAGTCAAGGTCTTTCAGAACTCGGAGAGCATCTTCCTAACGTATTATCAAAATTCTACGACACAGCACTCAAATTCATTGGCTTTGGGGTATTTCTAGCCGGAGTGATCTTGGCCATAATCAAAAAAGATAAAGTTGCTCTTTACGTGTTCATTTCTTCAAGTTTGGCTTTTGGATTGGTGGTCATCAAGACTGGTTTCAATTTTTCCCATCACAATTATTACGTCATACCCTATGTACCAATTATGGCCTTAATGGCAGGCTTTGCTTTAAGTTTGCTTAAAAGTCAACGTTGGGCAATTGTCATTGTCGCCCTAGTATGCCTAGAAAGTACAATTAACCAAAATCAAGATTTCAGAATAAAAAAAGAGAATGCTTTTTTAACTCAACTTGATCAATTGCTTGATGAACATTTGGAGAAGGATGGCTTGGTTTTAATCAATTCCAATCAGCATCCTACCCCGATGTATTTCGCACACAGAAAAGGTTGGGTGGCGTCAAACGAAAACATTTTGGCTAATCAATACATCGATAGCTTATCAGTGCTAGGTTTAAAATATGTCCTTATTTTGAAACACGGTTTCGGGGAAGATATTCAAGTCCCCGAGCTTGAGATTTTAGTGGAAGATGAGCATCTGCGTATATATAAACTTTGAAATGAAAAAGCAGCGCTGCGAGCCTAAGCCAAAAAGCTTTCGCCTTTTGCAGATCCTATTTTACCTTTTCATTTTTTCTTTTGTTCAAGGTCAGCCGTGCCAATTCACCACGCTTCCATGGTACGGCGGTGAGCTTTATTGCAACGAATTTGAGCCTTGGAATCTCGTTTTTAGTGATGAATTCGACACTGACAGCTTGAATAAGGATTTTTGGGTCACTTATTATCCCTACACGGAAGATGGTTCCGATAACTGTGAATTCTGCCGAACACACGGCACGGAAGGCCAGGTTTACATCGATCAAAACGCAGAAACGCGAGATGGTATGCTCCATTTGATCGCGAAACGCGAAGAAACCGAATGGATGGGAAACACGAGACCGTTCTCATCAGGGATGATCCACTCCAGGCTCCGGTACAGATTTGGAAAGTTTGAAATTCGGTGCAAGCTTCCCCAATCACCTGGTCTATGGCCCGCGTTTTGGCTCTTTAATGAAGATGAGCTCGACGTTTTTGAAGTCTGCACTCATGCAACAGACGAATTAAACTCCAACTTGCATATGACCTGCGATGGTCAAGCTTATCAAGATCCAAAATCTCATCAAACGGTTGATTTAAGTTCAGATTTTCACACTGTAGGTGTGGAATGGAATCCGAAATATGTTGAATGGTACTTAGACGGCGTAGGAATAAGAAGGGTCTATAGATTTCAAACATTTTCAGGACAAACCATTTCATGTGGTGACGATGTAGCTGCGGGTGTTCTGGTCAATAATAACCTTATTCCCGATGAATTCATGAATATCATTGTCAATTTGGCTGTCATTTCCGAAAATGGATTTTACTGCGAAGATTTCCCACCGAATTCGGCTACCGCTAGCGAATCTGAATTTATCATTGACTACGTCAGGGTTTATCAGAAAGAAATCTCCCCAAGAAAAAGCCAGATTGAAGTTTATCCAAACCCCACACCTGGTTTAATTCAGTTCGATTTAAGTAGTGATATATTAATTGGCCATGCATATATTCTTAACGATATAACAGGTCTGCAAAGACAAATTGATCTCAACGGATCAAATCGCAGCATCGATTTATCGGGAATGGCATCTGGCCGATATCATATGGAGTTCCGTTTGAATTCGGGCGAAATAGTTAGGACACGACCATTCGTAATAATAGAAAATTAGGTGATATCGAGAGAATATCGATTTACGTTTTTGGAGATCCTTAAAGAACTTTACAGTATCAAATCCCCCACCGAACCCCCATCATCAAACCGTCATTAATCGGCTGAAGAGATAAAATCAAGTTTTCCGGAATCCGGACGTGTTTGTGCACCAAGACCATGGCCAAGTCGAAGGCAAATAGGAAACTGCCTTGCATAAT
>JBBQFC010000120.1:0-3119 GCA_038321615.1 Flavobacteriales bacterium
GGCTCGTTTTACTCGGCTGCCGCCGGGTAATTGCACAAGGAGCTTCGTTTCCGCTCGCCGTTTTACTCGGCAACTCGCCCAATGGGCTCGTTTTACTCGGCTGCCGCCGGGTAAATCTCGTCGGGGTGATAGGACTTGAACCTACGGCCTCACGCCCCCCAGACGTGCACTCTACCAGCTGAGCTACACCCCGAAAATAAACTGGATCGCAAAAATAGCATAAGGATTCGTTTTCTCAAACGGAAAAATAGAAAGTCAAAATTGCCGTCCTTCCGACACCCTGCCAAATGATAGGGAGGTAATTTTCCGACAAATCGATAAGATGAAAGAAGTATTGATTGTGGAAGACGATCCGGATATCCGCGATTTACTCCGTATTCACCTGCAAGATCTCAACTGTCGCGTGCAGGAATGTAGCGATGGCCTGACGGGTCTCAGCAAGGCCAGCGCGCACGCTTTCGATCTTATTGTGCTCGACCTGATGCTCCCAAAGATGGACGGCCTCGCACTCTGCCAGCGATTGCGGGCGCTCAATAATTTTACGCCGGTGTTGATGCTCACCGCAAAGTCGGAAGAGTTCGACAAGGTAATGGGATTCGAATCTGGAGCAGACGACTACCTCACTAAACCCTTTGGCATACGCGAACTCATAGCCCGGGTAAAAGCGCTATTCCGACGTGCAGGGCTTAACGGCGAAAGCAATTCGAAGCAGGAAGTATTGCGTTTCGGACCGCTGGAGATTAACATCCTTCAGCAAAAAGTCTGCCTCCACGAGCGAAGGGTGGACTTAACCCCGAAGGAATACCAATTATTGGCGATCCTGGCAGGTAGCCCCGGGAGAAGTTACTCCCGTATAGAATTGCTGAACCAGGCCTGGGGCAACGAATTTCACGGCTATGAGCATACCATCAATTCGCATATCAATCGGCTCAGAGCCAAGATAGAACCCGGCCTGCCATCGCAGGAATTTATTCTAACCACTTGGGGGGTTGGATACCGATTTAACGAAGAATTATGAAACATTTAATTGGCTCCAACCGCCTGGCCTGGCGCCTTTCGTTGGCACTGTTTGCCATATTGCTCTCGGTAGGCTGTACTTATATTTGGCTTACCGCACGTACAGCAAAAGCCTATTATCAGGAAACCACGCAGCGCCTGCACGCCCAGGTGGCTGAGCACATGCTCATAGAAGTGGAGCCATTTGTAGATGGCTTGGTAAATGAAGCTGCCGTGGGACAGATTATGCACGCTATGATGGCGGTGAACCCGCTGCTGGAAGTGTATATCGTAAGTCCCGAAGGGCAGATTCTATCGTATGTGGTGCTCGACCAGGAAGTGGAAGCGTCCAGCATTGATACCCAGCCCGTGCGGGAATTTATAAGCAGTAAGGGAGCAAACTTCGTTTTGGGCGATGATCCGCGAAATCCGAATCAGAAAGCCGTATTTTCAGCGGCTCCTGTGAGGGTCGATGGCCACATGCTGGGCTATATCTATATGGTGCTGGCCACGGAAGAATACACCGGCGCCGCCGACGTGTTTGCATCGAGCAATTTCCTTAAAATGGCGGGAAGCAGTTTTTTCTTAACCCTCCTACTCGCCTTTGTCATCGGTTCGGGTTTAATCCTTCTCCTCACACGCCACGTGCGCGAAGTTGTCAATACTGTGAAGCAATTTGCAACGGGCGATCACGGTGCCCGAATAGCCGTAAAACGAAATGATGAATGGGGAGTACTTGGAAATAACTTCAACGACATGGCCGATACCATCGTGCAAAACATCGACGCCCTGAAGCAGGTCGATAAGCTCCGAAAAGAGCTGGTGGCTAATATCTCGCACGATTTGCGCAGCCCTATTTCCATCATTCATGGATACGCAGAAACGCTAACCATTAAATACCATACCCTCCCCGACTCCGAAAAACTCGCCTATTTACAAATCATGATTCGCAATACGGAGCGTCTAAATAAAATGGTCTCCGATCTCTTTGAACTTACCCGTCTAGAATCTAACCTCACGCCGCTGCAACCGGTAAAGCTGGCCATCACTCCTTTTCTCACCGCCATGATCGAAGAATTTCAGCTTCAAGCGCGAGAGCAGGATATCTTCATCGACCTCGACATACCTTCCGATTTGCCCACCGTGTACGCAGACCCAACATTGCTCGAAAGGGTTTTGCAAAATTTGCTTGAAAATGCACTCAAATACACTCCTACCAAAGGGAGAATAAGGTTGGACTCACGGGTAGAAAGCGGATCGCTCGTAGTTTCTATATCAAACACGGGGCCGGGCATTTCAGACTCGGACTTGCCTTTCCTCTTCGATCGGTATTACAAAGTGCCGCAACCCGACCATCAAACCAAAAGTACAGGACTTGGACTCGCCATCGTAAAGAAAATCATGGATATGCACCGCGCCATCATTTCGGTAACGAGCAAACCAAATGAACTTACGACGTTCAAATTGATTTTTCCGAGCAGTTAACGTTTGGCGAGCTTATAAGCCAGACCGAAGGTGTAGTTCGTGCCATCGTATAGATTGGCTCGGTCCACAATAAAATCGCCATAGAAGCGCACACCTGCCAACGCAATCAGGCTTTTCCAAAAGGTGTATGCAGCAAGAAATTCGACTGATGCGAAAGAAGTGCCTTCGCCACGCACAAAATCAATTGCGCCGGCCGGCTTACCGACCGACTCCTGTAAGCCTAGTTTAGCCTGTAGCCAAAGTGGTTTAAATGGATTATAACCGATTTCTACGCCGGCACTAAACTGATCGCTCAATTCACTGTCCTCGTACGACGTCCGGAAATTCCACGAAATATGGGCACTGGCATAGAGCGGTAATTTTTCAAACTTATGGCTGGAAGCTAGAAAAGCGCGCACATTCCACTCCCCATCGCCCGGGGGCAAATTAATCCGTTCGAAACTCACCAATTTGCTTTGGGCAAATAGCTCGCCCTGGCCTGTTGGGATTTCGGGGCCGACGGTAATAGAAACGGGGAACTTGCCTTTAAGGAGTGCATACTGCGCCGCCAGATATAAATCGCCCATTCCGGATACCGTTTCGGTTGTTTCAAATCCATTCCACCTATATCCTATAAAATTTGCCACCAAAGCAAATCG
>JBBQFC010000121.1:0-3101 GCA_038321615.1 Flavobacteriales bacterium
TGGCGACCATGATGACTATTTAAACAAATACACTGGCAAGGAATACCAAACAGGCGAATTTGACCCGAGCCTTTCGCAGGGGCTGGAGATGTTTGACTTTGGGTCACGGTTTTATGATGCTCAACTGGGCAGATGGCATGCACCTGATCCTGCGGAGCAGTTCTATAATCCTTATTTGGCTATGGTGAATAATCCGGTAAGTTACGTAGACCCCGACGGAGAATTTGTCTTTTTAGCTACGGCTATTGGTGCTGTAGTAGGTGGTTATATTGGTGGAGCAATCCAACAAGGCGAAGGTGGTTTGTCTGGTGGGAATTATAATCCGTTCGGGGGTAAACGTGGTTCATGGGACAATACTTCGTGGAAAGGAATTACAGTTGGTTTCGTTGCTGGTGCCGGAATTGGTTTCGGAGTTGGATCGATTGCATCGGCGGCAGGTGCTAATGTTGCAGGAATCACAATTGCGAAAGGGGGAACTCTTGCCCTGGATAAAACCACAACTTTGGGTTTCGATGTCGCGGCCAATGCACTCATAACGGGCAATATAAATATGCTATCGAGTTGGGCTCGCGGTGGAGATTGGGGTTCTGTGGCAACTTCTGGATTAGTTGGCCTTGGAGCTGGGGCGATTGGCGGGTTTGTTGGTAGTCAAATCAACGACGCGATACATCGTACGATGAGTAATGAAGGTGTAAAAGCAACCAACTTAATTACTGGTGGCCTAAATGGATTTGGAGATAGATATTTCGCCAGTACAGAAAATCGGTTGCAAAATGGTTTTATCGGTATGGTCGAAGGTCTTTACTTGGCAAATTATTGGGGAAACAAGTCCAAAGTGCTCGGCCTTGGACTTGGAGGTCGATTCCCTGCTGCTGGTAGATTCGCGAGTAATTTTATCACTCAGGCGACTACTTCAGTTCCGGGATTAGGCATGACAGTAGCTACATATCATGCTCAATTTGCGAGTGGAAGAATGCTTTACAATTTAGCTGCCAATTCAGGTTCTACTCAGCTGCTTTCTATTATGGCATTAGACAGGTTGGGGCTGGGTCAATGGATTGGGGGTAATTTAGCATTTGGAAGCTACGAGATGTTATTCCACGGCTTAGGGGCAGCAGGTTTGTATGGCACTCTCGTGAATCGATGGACAGAAAGCTATCCCGCAGTCATTAGACCTTGGGGTTGGAATCGATGAAGAAAGCTCTTTTTGCTATATTATTCTATATTTTGATATGCGTTTTGGTTCTCAGTTGCAAAACGCAGGAGAAGTTCATCCGTGAAACCGGCTCGATGATAGGTGTTGACAATGACACTCTTAATTTGTTTAATGACAATGGAGACATGACTGGTTATTGGTTAGAATACCTGAAATCCGATCTTACATTAGCCAAAAAAAAGTCAGAAATTACCTATGTCAGATATGCTTATTATTGGAAAGGTTACAGAGTTCTGCCTATGGCTATGCGTCAGGAGAGAATCTCAAGTTTTTCAAAGATAAGTGAACACATCGATGCGAACCTATATGGTTATCCTCTCATAAACGGGGAGTACAGGATCGAAGCTGGTAACCTATTTAACACAATCACTTATCAAATCAAATATGAAAATGGTCATTATGAGAAGTTTGTTAATTACGGATCAAAAGGTAAGCAAATAGAAGCGGTAGATTATAAACAGACTTATCTTGAATATCCTTTTACATGTGCTGTTTTGGGTTATAATCAAGGTATTTCATATATCCTTTTCTACTACGGAGTGATCAATGGTGAAATCAAAGGGATCCAAGCCGAGCGTACCAATTCAATACGAGATTTGCCAGAAAAAAAGCCATAATACTGTCGTATAAAAGCTATGCTCAATAGAGTTGAAAAGTATATCGAAATGGCTTTTTAATGCGCTAAATTCTGTATCTGTCTTTTGGTAAGAAAAGCATCTATAAAACTCTTTATCAGGTGCTTGTCTTCTTTGTTTAGTTTTTCCACTTGCTTAAACTGGCTCAACAGCTCTCTATCTGTCAGTTGGGCAGAAACCAGATCATCAGAACTTCCCTGCATCAAAAAATCGGTGGTTGTGTCCAAGGCATTGGCCAGCGTGTGCAGCACATCGGAAGAAGGGTTGGACTTGTGCGTTTCATACCTTCCAATTTGGATATAGGACAACCCGACCATTTTGGACAGATCTGTTTGGGTCAGTTTCTTGGCAGTCCTTAGTTCTTTTATTCTTTCGCCGAGCAGATAGCCCACGGTTGTATCTAAGAATCCGGCAATTTTTTGCGCCACTTCAATAGACGGCTTCATCTCAACGCGTTCGTACTTACCAATGGTGGTGTGTGATGATTTGAGTGTGGCGGTCAGTTCCTTTTGCGAAAAGTTTTAACATTTCCGCTGCTTGACGGGCGTTTATGATCAATGTCTTATCCTTTGCAGACAATATCTTAACTTTGAAATAAAATCGACATCATGAGGATACAGGCCGTAAAGTTAAACTTAGTAAAGAAAATTCTATCCTTGGAACAAGAGTCCGTCATCAAGAAAATAGATGAAATACTTGAAAATGAAATGATCGTTGGCTATACAGTGGATGGAAAACCGCTCACGCAAAAAGCGTATAACGAACGAATTGAATTGGCAGAACAACAGTTGAAAAACGGTCAAACGATAAGCCAAGACGATTTAGAAAAAGAAAGTGAGATCTGGTAATGGGAAAGATTGCCATAGTTTGAACTTTTCAAGCCAAAGAGTCGCTGAAAAGCATTTACGACTACTACAAAGAAAAATCACATCAAGGTGCTAGAAATGTGATAAATGAGTTGCTCCAAAGCCCAAAAACTATAGCTTTTTCTAAGCAGTATCAAGTCGATGATATCAACCCAAAATACCGAAGGATTGTCGTCAGGGACTTCAAGTTATTATGTAAGGAATCGGTGGAAAGAATCGAAATTATCGATATTATAAGTACCAATCAATCCCCATCCAAACTTAGGAAAATCTAAATCAGGAAAAGGAAACAAAGAATGGGATGCCGCAATCTCACATACTATGAAAAATCCGCTTCACCGTTGATGGTTCTACCCGAAAATGACAAAGTAACGGTCATTGTCG
>JBBQFC010000122.1:0-2955 GCA_038321615.1 Flavobacteriales bacterium
GTGTTAAACCACCAGATAGAATTGGATGTGAAATCGCAAAAATTGTGACAAGCCTTAGTTGTCCTTTTTACGATCCCAATCAGATTGAATAAATGAAAATTATTTTTTGAAAATTTGAACTGATCATATCTCCGATAACCACCCTGATTTCTTACGCGTTTAAGCAGGCCTTAATAAGGACCTTAGGTCTTGCTTTCTAGTATTCCTGAAAGGGATAAAGACTCAAAATACGTTGAAGTATTAAAGAACCAAAAACTGTGTGCGCCGTTTTAGCCCATTTCGCTTTTCCGTACATGGGCAATGTTGATTAGGATTATAGCACTTATCGCCGTGAGCGAAATGAGCAACACAGGATCTGCCGCTGGCACAAGCGATTTGAAGTCAACGTTCAACCAAGAAAAGTATTCGGGCCACTTGTTGGATTTTGGGTTGCTGTTCGCAAAGGCATATACCACGATTGCGATTATTGCGGAAAGCAGCCCCCACCATACCCTTGCCGAAATGATAGGTGGGGCGGTGGTAAGAATTACTTCATGGGCTTTCCATGCTTCGAGCACTCGCAGGCTCATGTCGGCAGGTGCTTTGGGAACACTACTTTTAGAAAGTATGTTTTTAATACTGTTTTGAGCTTCTTTGTCCTTCATTTCTATACGTTTTTATAGTCTCGGCTGGCAGTAATTTCTCAAGAAATATCGCAAGTTTCTTGCGGGCTCGCATCATCCTTATCCGGATGGCACCTGCTGTCATGTCTGTAATTTCAGCTATTTCGGCTATTGCCATTTCTTTGAGATGAAACAATTCAATAACTAAGGCGTCGGTTTCATCAAGCATGCCAATACACCGATCGATGATTTCGCGCTGCTCATTCATTTCGAGCAGAGCTAGACTACTTTCTATCTCCGACCATTCGGGTACCGAAACTTGATCAATTTCTTCTTCACCTGTTGTTTTCTTGCGCAATTTAATAACATCGAGACAAGTGGTGTAGGTGATTTTATAGAGCCATGTTGACAAACTGCACCGACCTTCAAACTTTTCCATCCTGCCGAGCGATTTCATAAATATATCCTGGCATGCTTCTTCCGCATCTTGCGCGCTTCTCAACATGCGGTGTGCTTGCCAGTATATCTGATCCTGATACGTTTGTATGAATCGCCATATGGCCTGATCGTCCTTTTTTAGGATTCCATTTATCAAGTCTCTATCGGCACTGCGTTCCATTTTGATTATTGACGACCTTCGATTCGCTTACGTTACTCAATCGATTAAAAAACTTTTTGAAAATTTGTAACGCACTTCTTTTAGGGCTCGTCAATGAAGTGAATTTAAAACTTAAACAAACATGAGAGCAGAAGAAATATTAATACCGCTGATGGTTTTCAGTTGTATTTTCGGAGTGGTTTACCTTTTTGTCACTTCACGCCATAGAGAGCGCATGGCACTTATAGAAAAGGGCGCCGATGCAAGCATCTTTCATACCGGTAACGCACCTGGCAAAATCCGGAGATTTATTGTGCTGAACATCGCCCTTACCGCGATGGGTGTAGGCCTTGGTATCGGCGCGGGTTTAGCGATATACGAATCAACGGGTAATGAAGCGGTGTATCCAGCATGTATTTTCTTTATGGCTGGCGCCGGGCTTTTGGCAAGCTACATGCTGAATGCGCGACTGGACAAGAAATAATTTCATTCATCGCTGGGAGTATGATTCGAGAAAGCAAGGATAAATTGGGCGGTAAATTATCCAAAATGACCAAAGCAGAAATCGGGGCAAACTTCAAGTAGCAACGGATGAAAACATACCGTGCTGCGGCCACATACCATAACGAGCCTTGCTTGCGAGACGCGCAGCTAATGTGGCTGAGCCCTCGCTGATGTGGCGCCCGGGTGAAAGACTGCCTTGAACAGGTCGTTTCGGATATCCATATATTAACCTTAGTTTAGCTGTCTTCCAACATATTATCAAATTAAAAAGAATTGGAATGAAGAGCTTTCTATCTGTTCTTGGGCATCAGGACTGGCTTCGTTTCGGCTTAAGAGATCGGATCATACGGTTTTGTCACAATCCCGATTCTAAGCAAGATCGGCCATTTCAAACGGCTTTTTTTGGTACGATTTATCCAGGAAATTTCAACAACTTTCTCGATTGGAGTGTGTACTACTATGGCGCCTACACCAAAGATGAACTGATTTGTATGCGCGACTTTCTGCTGGAAGCAAATACACCCACAATGGTTGATGTCGGAGCTAATGTGGGACATCATAGCCTTTTTGCATCTACTGTGGCTAGTCACGTACATTCATTTGAACCCTACCCCCCGGTACGCAAACGACTGGAGCAAAAGATACGTATCAACAAATTGGGCAATGTCACCATTCACCCCTTTGGTTTGGGCAATGAGAACGACACCATACTCTTTTCTCCTCCAACGGATAACAATATGGGCACAGGGAGCTTCCTTTCCGATGAAAACAACAAAGACGATATACCGTTGAATATACGAAGGGCCGACGACTATTTTGAAGATGCAGGTATCCATAAGATCGACTACCTTAAAATGGATGTAGAAGGATTTGAAGTCGAAGCGCTCCAGGGCATGAAAAATACGCTCGCCCACTCCAGGCCTGTGGTGTTTTTCGAATGGACGCAGGTCGAAAGGGAAAATGATTCAGCGCCGGAAACAAGCCTTTTTCCTTCCGGGTACTCCTTTTTTAAATTTGAGACGAATAAGCCATTTATGGTTTTTTTCAATCATCAAACCTACCGCCTCCGCAAACTTGAACAGTCGTGGAATGATGGTAATATCCTTGCTGTACCGAATGAATTGATTGAAAAAATTAAAACGCAAAAGCCCGCATCGAAACTGGCCCGCATTCTGAAAAATGCCTAATTCGATCAGTCGAGCGCATTAGGCCATCTTTGGTTTTCTTCAGAGCTAAATGAAGGGGTCAAAG
>JBBQFC010000123.1:0-2921 GCA_038321615.1 Flavobacteriales bacterium
TAATGTTGGTAAATACCGCGGTGTACCACAATCCATCACTCCTTATATAATTTAGTGAAGAAGTATTACTCGGGCATGTGCTGTAAACCCCTGGACCCGTGATATCTTCAAAACTGCCGAAAAAAGCCGAGCTATCCGAAGGTGAATTATTGCCCGAGCCTTGCAGATAGGTGCAATCTCCCAGCCATCCGAAAGGAAACGGGAATAAATTTGAATTTGTCCCTTCTTGATACGCAATACCATTGGCGAATTGGCCGTTGCAGACTATTAGGTTTCCGAAATCAAAGGAATCATTACCTGTGAGAGTAAAAGGAATGGTTACGGTTCCGGTAGTTGAGAAATCGGGAGCGAGAAAAGCTTCGTAGCTCAAATCGATATCTGGTTCGCAGGAATAGACGGTAAAATCAACTTCCCCATTTTCGCCGGTGTATGTAAAGGATGCGTTGGCCCCAGATGGGTCGAATGCATACCACACCATTCCATTATGCGGCACGCCATCACAGTCGGTAAGGACGGCCGTGATGTGTAAAGTATAAATTTCTGTATCGGGAATCGTTGCAGTAGTCGTGCCCAAATCGTTGGAGCTGCTGACTGCGAATGGACCGATTGTACCGAGATCAAACGTGATCTCTTCCTGACAATTCCCGTCGTAATAATACAAGCTGAAGGCCAAAACTTCTCCGGAAGGAACGTTTCCATCAAAAAACCCATTGGGTTGCACAGATGTTGTGGAATAATCGCCGCCGGGTCGCTCCAATTTCAGATACCAATTGCTACCCGGAGTGGCGCCATTAAGCTGAATATTGCCTTGTATTGTTGCCCAATCAGTACCATAATCGCAATTCCAAAATGTAAAATGCCGAACCTGACCAACGTATTTATTTCCCTGCTTTTGCGCTTCTCCTTCTTCCCTCCAAATTCCGGTATTTTCATCGAAAAACCAAAGCTGAATAAGGTCGGGGGCGTAAGCTATTTGCTCATCTTGAATTAGGAACTCCAAGGTGGCTGTGGTATTTGCAGGGAGTTGGATCGGTCCACTTGAGCCAAATAATTCGACACCGAGCATGCCATAACTTATCAGGCTTTGCAATTCGCCATCGCTATTGACAGCTAGATTGCTGCCCGGCATGAAATCGCTCAAATCTGCGGCCGTAGGATCCAAATAAGCACTGATGACGTTGATTGTTCCGTTGTAGGGGCTACCATCCAAAGAGATGTAAGTTCCGGCAGGGAGAACCAGTTTCCCACCACCGGGCAAGCCGAGCTCACCACCTGATTCGGTGTTTACGGCGCCGCTAAAAGTGCGGGTTGTCATTAAAATATTGGCTTGGTTTATCTGACCCGTTTGAGGCTTTACATTCCGAAACTGCGTGAAATGACTATTGGACCTTACCGTAACTAAGGCAAAAGCTTTATCGACCGATGCTTGCTCAAGCAGGTAAATTCCGCGTTCATTGGTTTGCGTCGATTTATTGCCGCAGCTTACAAGGGCTCCTACCACTGCTGCGCCCTGCATATCTTTCACTATTCCGGTAAAACTCGCAACCACACTTTGCCCTGAAATTTGCGGGTTGGCTAAGGATACATTTGGATTTTCAGGTCGTGGGGTGCCCGAATTATTGTCGTCGTCTTTGTTACAAGCAGTAAAAAGGAATAAAACAATTGCTGAGCTAATGAAAGTACGAAGCATGGTTGGTCGATTAATGGGTGTAAACCGGTGACGACTTGCAGCAAGTGGAAGTTGTACCCGAACAGGAAAATAATTTTGCTGTAAAAATCTGAACTAAGCCTTCGAAAATCTTTTGGAATTGGAAGCCAAGGCTCACATTTAAATTTGAATCCGTCCTACCGATGCTTTATCACGGGGTGATCCTGCATATATGCAACGTTTTCAATGAATGCTGTTGAACACAAAGGAATTTACAGTTTGAGCTCCTTTATCGAAACCTTAAGAAATCGCATAGCGAGATTTCGCTATTGCAAAAATGAAATGCGTAAAATACCTTCGAAACCAGAATCTTAACCCTTCTTTCAGCCAATCATAAACCAAAGTCATGAAAACCATCTTTCAATTATCATTTGCCCTATTCGTAGCCACAGGCTTATCTTTAAGCGCACTTGCCACCACCCGCACGGTGAGCAATAATCCCAACATTCCCGCGCAGTTCGCTTCTCTCCAAGTTGCTGTAGATGCTTCAGCCACCGGCGACACTTTAATGATTCACGGCTCTGCGGTGAGCTACGGCAATGTTAATGTCGGAAAGTCCCTGGTGTTAATCGGTCCCGGCTATAGACCTACCGGGCAGAATGGCTTGGCTGCAACGGTCGGAGACTTAAGAATTTTCGCTGCTTTGGCGGGCGATGCTGACAACGTAGTGGCTTTAGGATTAACTATTTCAGAATTACGTCCTAACGGAAACGGAACCTTATCCCAATTCAGTGGAAACGGATTTGCCGTTAAAATGAGATTGGAAAGATGCCAAGTGGCCGGCGTTAGTCCTTATACGCTACAAACCGGTCCGGCAAGCACCGAGCTGTTTGCTGAGCAATGTATCTTTTCTTCAACGTACACGGGAACTGGAAGCGCTGGCGGCCAAGGAATAAACGCGGCATTGATTTCCAATTCCATATTTATGGGTAGTTACAGCAACAGCAGTGCTGCCGCGAGTGCCGTAATCTCGAACTGCATATTTTTTGGCGGAAACTCAGTGCTTTCTACCATTCAAAATACCATCCTTTCTAATACTATTTTCTTTGGGACCAATATGAATTCTGGCACAAAGACGGGGTGCACCTTTAACACCAATCTCACTTTTAGCACCAACAACAATTCGGCTGAATTCTTAGGTGGAAATATCACGACAGGTACGATAGAAAACGTTAATCCACAATTCATCTCTGGACCGCCAAATCCAGCTAGC
>JBBQFC010000124.1:0-2805 GCA_038321615.1 Flavobacteriales bacterium
CAGCTTCCGTGTATCCATTAGTTCTTGCCCTTGATAGGTCTCACCCATACTTCTGTTTTCCATTTGCCTTCCTAAGCCATCCAAAATGGTTAAGGATGTACTGGCACTGGCCGCCAATAGGCTATAGGAAATGGTAACGTACTGATTAGCTGGATTTGGAAAAATGCTGCTGGTGTTCAACGGTGCTGCCAGCTCCCTTTTCGCGGCCTTGCTCTTGGGCTGGCCTTGGCGGTCGTAACATATTTGGTAATGGAAGCAAAGGGTGTTCTGCGCTTTTTGGGCTGCTCTGCCCGAAGCCGAATGGTAATTATTCCATTTCATCACTCCAAGATAAGCTTTTGTGTATAAACTCCCTTCTCGCTCCAAGCTCGAACGAGGTAAACTCCAGCGTTTAAATCAGAAACATCTATGCTATTTGAAGCCTGATAACCCGAATTAACTTGCACCAGTCTCCCTTGTAGATCGGCTATTTCTATGCGTTCGATCCGTTCGTTTTCGTTGGGGAGTGCAACTCGTATGTTGTCACTTGTAGGATTAGGCCAAATCTTCAATTTCCCCCTTCCTTCCTTTTCATCCACTCCCACAAACCCATTGGGCTGCAAGCGCACCAGGCAGCTATACGGCTCGCCACCGAAGCTGGAAAACCTACCACCGAGCAAGAGCTTGCCGTCGGGGAGTTGACGAATTACAGTTACCGCAGGGTTGCGTACAAAAGTACCCCACACGGCTTCGTCTGCTCCCCAATCTTCAAAGGCTTCTTCGATCACGGTGCCATCGTCTTCGATCATCATTATTCCGCGTTTTGGAAGGCCGTTGGCTTCGTTGATTGCTCCAACTATAATAAAACGGCCATCTGGCAATTCAAGAAAGTCAGAAGGCCAATTTCTCACCCAAAAACCTTCGGAATCATAAGTGAATAAGGCAGGTGGATTGAAGTTTGGATCGATCTCCCCCGTCGGTAATATACGCGTAAAGACAGTGCTTTCTCCCGATAGATCATCTATTGGCCATACTTGCGAAAATCTAAGCCACGTGCGATCTTGAGAGTCCACACCTAAAATAAATCCTGAATCACCTTCGCTGAAAGAGTTGATGAAGGTATTGTCAACTGAAAAATCTGAATTTAACCTTCCAACAATATTATAATCAAAGCTGCCCAACTCATGGAAATCTCCTGCTACAATATAAGAGCCGTCCGAAAGCTGCTCAATATCAAATATCTTAGAATCCAATGGACTAGCGCAATGCAACATCGGGAAATCAGGATCAGGTGCACCGGTACTATCCACGCGGCATAGCTGCCGCAGGCTATTGGTATCGGTATTGACGCTATCGGTAAAGAAGCGACCGACGACCAAAATACGGTCGTCGGGTTCTATGAAAGTATCAAAGGCATCGTTGCCCAAAAATCCGCTGTACGCCGGTTTTTGATATTCAAATTGGAAGGATGTATTTGTTCCTTGTCCGAAAGTAATTAAACCGATTGGACCCGATAGGGTTACTAAATAATCATTTTTATACGACTTTATATCGCCTGGACCACCGCTACTTTGCGGATTCCATAAAAGATTATTCCCGTTATAGCTCAAGAACGAATAGCCTTGAGCTTGATTCACGCTCATAAAGCTTCCACCAATAAAAAATTCATTTTCATCGGTTAATAATACATCTCGAATTACTCCTTTCGAGTAAAATAACCCGGAATTAAAGGTAGGATCAATCGAATAATTAGGGATCTGCGCTTCTGCACAGATCCCTAATATCCAACAGAATACCAATATTATCCAGTTCACCCGTTTAGGCTGCAACCAGAATTTGACCATCAATGCGGAGTAAGCCATTTCGGTATTATTAACGACTAATTACAAACTTATCCGCAGAAATCTGTTTTCCATCTTGGATTACTTCGAAGATATAAATACCATTCGCGTATTTTCGAGTATCAATTAGCTGTTGCCCTTCATAGTTTTGTCCGAGTTTGTGTTCATCGACCAATTTACCCGTTCCATCAAAAATGCGAAGCGCCGTGTTCTCCCTGGCGTAAAGCAGTTGATATGCAATAGTCGTATAGTCTATCGCTGGATTGGGGTATGCGCTCACGGTATTAAGCTTAGCCAATAACTCCTTCTCCGTTTTATAAGTACGTGGTTTCTGTGGCGCATTGTTTTTTGGAGCACCTGTAGAAGGATCATAACAACTTCTCGACTCCGCTCGAAGACCGCTTCTCGAATCTACGTCGAAACGCATATTTACAGGTTCGTCGGTATTGAGGTAGCTTCGATTGGTTTTCATCACTCCAAGATTACCTTTTGCGTATAAACTCCCTGTTCACTCCAAGCACGCACAACATAAATTCCTGCATTCAAAGTTGTGACATCAATTCCACTGAAATCCAAATAGCCTTGGTAAGCAACCACGGTTCTTCCTTGTAAGTCAACAATTTCAACGCGCTCTATCGTTTCATTTACATCTGGCAGTGCAATATTCAAAAGTTTATCACCGCTCCCGGTCATCGAGCGGAGGCGAGATGCACCGTTGACCGAAAATGGATTAGGCCAAATCTTCAATTTCCCCCTTCCTTCTTTTTCATCCACACCCACGAAACCATTGGGCTGCAAACGCACAAGGCAGCTATACGGCTCGCCGCCGAAGGACGAAAATTGCCCGCCGATAAGGAGTTTGCCGTCGGGGAGTTTTTCAATAACCCTAATTCCTGCGCTCATCACTGGCCCATAGAAATCATTCCATGTACCCCAAACGGCGGAATCCGCTCCGAGATACTGAAATGCATTTGAGATGACCGTA
>JBBQFC010000125.1:0-2317 GCA_038321615.1 Flavobacteriales bacterium
GTCGCCCCAATCATACATGTAAGGAGCTATACCATTAGAACCTTGGGCTGTAATAGGTATCGAGTCGATGGGGCAAAATAACTCCACATTTTCCGTGCTGCTTTCCATGAAATAAGGGTCAATAATTGGAATGCTGGCAAAGGCGGTATCAAATTCGCCGCAGCCATCTTGAAAGTAAACAAAAATATCTAAGACTTCTCCTTCATCTGGAACCCCGTCCCACAAGGTTTGGACGAGAAAGAACAGCGTATCAACTCCTTCAGGAAAGAAAAAAAGCGTGTCATTCTCACCCAAAACGTAATCTTGATCAATTATTGCCGAGCCACCAAACTCCACGAAAACCGAGTCAACTATGAGACCGTCTGGACGCGTAAGCTCTATAAGAACTTCGCTACATCCAGCCACCAAAACATCTGCATACTGAGGCTCTACAACTACAGCGCCTCCAATAGTCGGAGACAAATTCACAAATACCTCTCCAAATGCAGCAAACGAACCGGCTTCCAGGAAAACACCGGAAGCAAGAGCAAAATCGACTGCATCGCCTATCGCGAGTTTAATGTGGTACCATTCTCCACAATCTACATCAGCTTCTGCTGTAAGAGTGACCGTCATTCCCGGATATTGAACTTCATTTTGCGGTATAGGCTCATTGGATACGAAGTATTGACTGTCCGCTACCCAATTAGGATTTGCTTCATCGCAATTGGTAGTACTTCCGGAAGAAGAAACACCAGAATTCACCGTGTTGACGCCCACGGGAGTATTGCTACCTGGGATAAGAGCAATGTTGATCGCTCCATCAGTGAATGGCCCTGAGATACCTGGTCCGCTCAAAAAGAATCCAAAAGCATCATTAAAACTGGAGCATGTGAAGCCTGGATATTCTGTGGATGCAAAAACATAATTAAATCGGATAGAATCGCTCGTGGAAAGAAAATCGAATTCTAAAATTGCCCCGTTATTGCTATTAAAGCCAGAAATTGCTACTAAATCCGGATCATCCGTTACACCCATAATCGGATTTCCGAAGCCCCCGGCTACCGTAGTTGCGTCGGCAGTAGCTAGTATTAAGCCTTGCGGAAAGTCGATGACATTGCTTGTTCCTTCATATAGTCCAAGCTGTAAGTAAGCCTGGTCTCCTGGTAAACCGTTAAAAGTGATGTTTTGAGTTTGTACACCAGCACCAATCAAATATTGATTTACAAGATCTTCTGCAGTAATGGTGTTATCTACCGTTATCTGGGCTTGAACAGAAAGAATGGCGAGCATGCCGAAAAAAAATGCGATGGACAGTCGTAATTTCATGCGAAAAGTTTTAAAAGAAAAGTAAAGATAAGTTTATAAAGCTACAATTTACTACCGTTGCATAGCTCCGGCTCTTGAATATTGGAATTTGTGCTTCGGGATGAAAAATCATTACAACAGATTAAAAAGAAAGTAGGGTTCGGTAAAATTCGCCCATAGGTCAAACTTATTCGCAAGATTCTATCCTGACGGGAAAGACAATCTGATACGGACAAGAATCAGAAGGAATGATCAACTACCAAACCTTTAATCATTACCTCTCAGCACTTGAATAGTGCCGCTCGCGGTGCACTCCCCGCTGTCTACATTGATAATATAGAAATAGGTACCATCTTCTAAATCGGCAGCATCGAAGGCATTCGCAGGTTTAAATGTTTGATTGCTGGCGTCGTAGTCATCGGTTTCGAATACCAATCTTCCCCAACGGTCGTAAACCTCTACGCGGGCGTCATCAAATTTGTCAATTCCCGCTACTGCAAAGTATTCGTTGGTATTGTTGCCATCGGGAGTCATTACGTTCATTATGCGATTCAGGAGAATTACATTCAGTGAATCTTCGTATAGGGCATCGCCAGCAAAATCGAGCTCTGAACCACCATCGCTCAGTACAAAACTATCGTGATTGGCTCGTCGACAACGGTCGGTAACATAGAGCGTAAAAGTGTTTACACCGCCTCCTACATTAACGAAAGCTGTGATATCACCACTGCCACTGCCGGGGGCGAAAGATGCGTCAGCGTTATCGACTCCCCAAAGGAAAATCAAGTCGCCGGCACCGCCCGTGGTGCGTGCTTCGAGCGCTATTGGCTCGCTTGGGCAGTTGTCGAACAGCGGAGGAAATGCCGCGGTAAGCGGCTCATAGAAGGGGTAATTGATGGTAACGGTATCGCGGAAAGTGGTGCCGCAGGTATCTACCACCGTGAGGTAAACATCCAGATTACCGCGGTGGAAATCAACCACGGGATTAATATTCTCAACGCGAATATTGTTGAGTCCTGGATAATTGTTA
>JBBQFC010000126.1:0-2164 GCA_038321615.1 Flavobacteriales bacterium
ACAAAGCCATGGACGACTTGGTAGAAAATGGTTTAATGATTTTAACGCTCGGCCAATATCTACAGCCCACCAAAATGCATTTAGAGGTAGCCGAGTTTATCCACCCCGATACATTTGCACTTTACAAAGAAGAAGGATTGAAGCGTGGATTGAAATATGTGGAGTCTGGGCCGCTGGTGCGTTCTTCGTATCATGCAGAGCGGCATGTGAATGTGGCGATGTAAACCAGCTATAAACAAAAAAGTCGACCGTTACCGATCGACTTTACTTTAACAGTTTCATCTATTATTTTTTATCTACAATTATTCTGTTATCTCTATTAGCCACTTCCCAAGCCGTATAGAATGCAGCCTTCGCACGCTTTGCCAATAGATCAAATTCTATCTTATCTACTTCATCGCTTACTTGGTGATAGTCTTCGTGGATACCATCAAAGAAAAATATAATGGGTATTCCCTTCTTGGCAAAATTCCAATGGTCAGAGCGCTTGTATAAATTGGTAGGATGGTTCTCATCGTTATACAAATAATCGAAATCCAACTTCACATACGTTTTATTATTACGTTCGTTGATCTCATGCAACTCAGAAGAAAGTTTATCAGAGCCAATGACGTATACATAGTCAGGTTTCCCTTTGTGCTCGGGGTCGCGTCTTCCAATCATATCGATATTTATATCCACTACAGTTTTATCCAATGGAAAAATAGGATGTTCTGAGTAATATTCGGAACCAAACAATCCTTGCTCTTCTCCTGTCACCGTCATAAATAGAATACTTCTGCGTGGGCCGTTGCCTTCTTTCTTCGCTTGCGCAAATGCTTTTGCCATTTGCAATACACTTACTGTTCCTGAGCCATCGTCATCGGCACCGTTGTTGATTTGATCGCCCGTTGCTCCATCATTTTTGCCGATGTGATCGTAGTGTGATGTGATCACCACTACTTCATCTTTCTTGTCGGTACCTTCCAAGACGCCTAAAATATTTTCTGACTTTACGGTTTTCAATAACATTGCCACTTGGTAACTAATCTTTCCAGGCTTCACTTTTCCAAGAGATTTTTTAGCAGGATCGGCAGCGGCCGCAGCAGTGAGTTTGGCAACAGTGGTAGTGAAGACTTTTTCTGCTGCCGCTTGATTTAAAAAGAAAATGCCTTTATTCGGGCTAGTAGGATCGGGCTTTGATAGAGATAAGTTGCCGCCTGATAGGAATCCTTTCATCTGCCCAGTAAACAGCTTGAACTCGTCTGGGGAGCTTGCAGGAATTACAAATACCATTTTTGCTCCCTTCTCTCTTGCCAGCGTTACTACTTTTCTCAAACGTGACATAATGCTCAACGACAGTGCATCGCTTTGAATGGCAACCGCTTTGTCTTTAACAACGATGTTTGCATAATCGGCCTCACTCCCTTTTCCTGCAAAAACAATGTCCGTTGAGATTTCTCCATTGGAGTCGGCAGAGCCGTAATAGATGATTTCAGTAAAATTGGAATAGCGTAAGTCTCCAGTTTTTACATAGATATCAGCGGGGATTACTGAATACAATTCCACCGGCATATAGTTCGATCCATTGACCGGAGCGGAGAGACCCACTTCTTGAAAATAGTTGCTGATAAATGCAGCCGCCATTTTTTGGCCACGCGTACCAGTCTTGCGGCCCTCCAGCGCATCCGAGGCAAGAATGGAAAGGTTTTCTTTGAGTTCAGCGGGTGTAATCATTTCTGCATATTTAACGGCATCTTGTGCCAAAGCAAACGTGGTAATCAATAGAAAAAGAACAGGAATAAATTTTTTCATAGCTATCTTAATTTTTTGAAATATGTGATTTTGTTAAATGAGGAATTGTTCAGCGATCAAAAAGTAGGTCTGCTAAAAGCGACTTTTGCGCCATAAGTCGATGGTGCTAAACCAAGATTCGGTAAACCGCTTGTCGCGAAGGAGTACGTAGTTATCGGGATCGTATACACTTCCGCTTTTCACAAAAGTAAATCGCACACCATAGGTTTTGTAGTTCCACACTTCGTTCCCGCTATTTTTCGCGAGTTCATCGGGAATTCCGAAAATCAAGTAGATCATTCCACGATCCATTTTCCAGCCTTCTTTGTAGGACGTGAAATATTGATTGACCAATTCAACCCTTCTAAAGTAGCTGCGCATAAAATTTTTC